>NZ_AP022573.1:5408024-5708470 GCF_010729105.1 Mycobacterium saskatchewanense | reverse complement strand
CCGAAGAGCGGGAAGGCGCGCTTGCGCGCCAGCGCGTCCATGCCGTCCTGGATGGCGTCCTGGACCTCGTGGTACTTGCCGTCGACGTAGGCGCCGTCGTCCGCGCGGGCAGGATCGTGGTCAAGCTCGACGGCGGGCATGAATCGGGTCCTGATCTTGGCCGGCAGCGGCAGCTGGGGAAGCGCTGCCGGCGCGATCCCCCACGGCAGCGAGACGGCCAGCGGAAAAACCTTGAGCCGCAACAGGCGATCCAGCTGCAGGATTTTGGACAGCCGGTCACCCCGGATGAGGACGGGCATGGCGTCCGCCCCGCCCACGGTCGCGATCGGGACGATGGGCACGCCGGCCCGGATCGCCATCTTGACGAAACCCGTTCGCCCGGCCAGGTTTGCGCGGTCGCGTTCGGTCCATGGGCGCAGCGAATCGACTTCTCCGCCCGGCCACAAGGCGACGTCGCGGCCCTCGGCCAGGGCGGTGGCGATCGCATCCGGCGCGGCCGGAAGGACGCCCATCGACCGGAAGTAGCGTCCGAAGACCGGAATCGCCATCAACGCGTCGTGGGCCGTCCCGTGCAGCTGGCGTTCCTGGCCGAAGCGGCGCCACCACTGCAGGCCCACCGTCCAGGCATCCCACACGAACGGGGCGCCGGAGTGGATTCCCACCAGCAGGACCGGCGGTCCGGGGATGTTCTCCCAGCCGTCGATCTCCATGCGGAACCAATAGTCGACGAGCAGGTTCCACAGGTATTTCTGCCGCTGCAGCGTCGCCTCGTCGAAGCCGCTCAGATCCCACTTGCCGGCGCGCTCGGCCACCCATCCGCTCAGCCCGCCGTCCTGACCGTCACGCCGTTCCGCCATGGCGGCGCGCGCCCGTTCGGCATGCTGCTGTGACTGTGCGCGTACTTCCGCGGGCCTGTGATCTTCGCAACTCATGGTCGCCGAGTACCCGGTTCGGCCGGAGAAAATGCAGCGGGCCGCGCCGATCAACCCCAGGCGCAAACGAACCTCCCCGCGTCACTACTGACGCGGGGAGGTCCGGGTGGGCCGCTCGGGCGGCTTAGGTGTTGTTGGTCCAGATCAGGACGTCTTGCACACCGTCGTTGTACACGACGCCATTCGGCGGCTGACCGGTCACATCGAAGTAGATGGTGCCGCTGGCCTGCTGACCCTGGTTGAGCGGCGCCGGGCTCAGGCCGTTGGGCGCCGGGTGCTTGTCGATCACCCGGTATTGCTGGCCGTCGGGCGTGCGGGCATTGAAGTCAGAGACCATTGGCGTCACGATCCCGCCGTCCGACCTGGCCGTGATGTCGGCCTGGTAAAGATGGCCCTTCGGGGTGTACCCGGGGATCGTCGCGTTGCTGGGCTGCAGGTTGCTTACGGTGTAATCGGTGACCAGGGGCCCGTCGATGAGCTGCTCGCTGCTGCCGAATCCCTGGATGGTGGGCGGCGCGGCCGAGGCGGTCGCCGCGGCGAAGATGCTCGCCGCCGCGATTCCCCCTGCGGCGATGGCGGTCTTTGCGGTGGTCGCATTGAACTTCATGCTCATTCCTTTCCTGTCGAACATCGGCTCCCCCCGAAGGGCGAAAAACATATGACGCTCTCATATCCATTCGGCGGTGAAGTTAAACGCGACCAATCCCGAATTGCGAAGTGTGCCTGCGTCGCTCTGCGCACTACGCGCATAACAGTTTGTCCCGCAGCCCAATTGGTGCCACAGTTTTCACATCGGCCCCAATTTCCTCACTGAACCGATTAATTCGTGTCCGACGGGGTAGCCGACGTCGACCACGAAGCGCGGAGAAACCTTGTGCCACTTGGTGCCGGTTCACGCCCGCTTATCCCGTCAGAAAGAGGCATTCGACAATGAACTTTGCGGCGCAACAACAAACCGTTCCCGGCGTGCAGTCCGAGATGAACCCGGTTCCCGACTGCGGTGAAAACAGCTACCGCGGAACCGGCAGACTCACCGGCAAGAAGGCGATCATCACCGGTGGCGACAGCGGCATCGGCCGCGCCGTCGCGATCGCGTTCGCCCGCGAGGGCGCCGACGTGCTGATCTCCTACCTCAACGAGGACGAGGACGCGCGCGACGTCGCGCGCCACGTCGAGGGCGCCGGCCGCACGTGCGTGCTGGTGCCGGGCGATCTGTCCGATCCAGAGCACTGCCGCGCGGTCGTCGACCGCGCGGTGCAGGAACTCGGCGGCGTCGACATCCTCGTCAACAACGCCGCGTACCAGATGCTTCGCAAAAGCCTGGACGAGATCAGCGACGAGGAATGGGATTACACCTTTCGGCTCAACATCGGCGCGTACAGCGTGGAATCCTTCGGGGACAACGTGCCGCTGGGGCGTGCGGGTCAACCGGTCGAATTGGCGCCGATCTACGTGTTGCTCGCCTCCGACGACGCGAGCTACATCTCGGGGGCGCGGGTGGCGGTCACCGGGGGCCGGCCGATTCTCTAGGGGCCGCCAGGCGTGAATCACCTTGCCGCCGAAGCGGGCTCAGGAACCCCGGTTCTCGCCCGGCTCCTCGACGATCGCGCTCCGCGGGCCGACGTCCTTCGCAGACTCGGCCCGCCCGGGCGTGGTGTGCGAACGCCGCGCCGCGGCCTCGTCGGCGTCGCCGGTGCCTCGATCGTCGGCGAGCGTGAGCGACGCGGTGACCTGCGAGACGTTGGCGTAAGTCTCGGGCGGGATGGTCCGCAACGCGCGGATGGTCTCAACGTCACAACCGGTGCGGTCGGCGGCGTCGAGCAGGTCCTGCTTGTTGGCCGGGAAGTCGACCGCGTCGAGGCACCGCCGAAGCCGGCCAGGGGTGGTTGAGGCGACCATGGCCGTCGGGATGCCCCGCTACCGGCGCCCTAAACGAGGTGGGTCAGCGACCGCGGACCCGCCGGTTCTCCTTCTTGATCGCGTCGACGAGTTCCTCCTTGCTCATGCTCGACCGGCCGCGCACGTCGAGGCGCCGAGCAACGTCGAGCAGGTGCTTCTTGCTCGCATTGGCGTCGACGCCCTCGGCCGAACGTCCCGACGCCTGCGGGCCGCCGCTCTCGGCGCGCTCGTCCGACGGGCCCTTCTCCTCCTTGGGCTCCCAGTGGTCACCCACCTTCTCGAAACTGTGCTTGAGCGCGGAGTAGGCCACCCGATGGGCCCGCTCTTCGTCGCCGTACTCCTCGGCGGCCGAGTCATGGGTTTTGGCGAATGTGCGTTGCGCCTTGGCGTCGGAACGCCGCAGGGTGCTGGGCAGCTCGTCCTTCCTGGGTTTGCCGCCCTTGGTCGTCTTCGGCATGACAACTCCTCGTGGACCGTGCGGTTGAGTGACTCCTGGTCGGTTACCCCCTTGTTCGCCCAGCAATCACCGTTTGCACATCCCCACGCCCGAGGTATGTAAATATGGCTGACATGGTTCAGGCCGAAGACGCCCCACTCGGATACCTGCTCTACCGCGTAGGAGCCGTTCTGCGGCCGGAGGTATCCACGGCGCTGGGTCCGATCGGCCTGACCCTGCCGGAATTCGTTTGCCTGCGCATTCTTTCGATGTCGCCAGGCCTGTCCAGCGCCGAACTGTCGCGGCACACCAACGTCACACCGCAGGCGATGAACACGGTGCTGCGCAAGCTGGAGTACGTCGGGGCTGTGGCCCGACCCGAGTCGGTGTCCTCCGGGCGCGCGCTTCCCGCCACGCTGACCACGCAGGGAAGGGCGCTGTTGAAGCGCGCGGAAGCGGCGGTGCGCGAAGCCGACGCCCGGATCATGGACAAGCTGACGCTTTCGCAGCAGCGCGAATTCAAACGGATGCTCGAGAGGCTCGGGTCCGACTGCTGAGTCAGGCGTCGATCCGGGCCCAGGGGCGGGCCTCTTCGAGCTCGTAGCCCAGCTGCAGCAGCAACGCTTCCTGCCCGAAGTCCGCCGAGAACATCATCCCCACCGGCATGCCGTCCGCGGATTGCGCCAGCGGCAGCGAGATCGCCGGTTCGCCGGTCACATTCTGCAGCGGCGTGAACGAGACCCAGTCGATCAGCCGGTCGATGACCTGCCGGTAGTCCGTGGGCGCCAGGTAGCCGATGCGGGGCGTCTCGTCGGCCAGGGTCGGGGTCAGCACCACGTCGTAGGTGCCGAAGAATTTCGCCGTGCGCCGCCGAATCCGGCGCAGGCGCATGATCGCCAGGGGCAACCGGTGCATGTTGCGGGCGCTGTGTCGCTCCAGGCCGAGCGTCAGGCTGTCCAGCCGGCTGCGGTCGAACGTCGCGCCGAACACCCGCCGTCCGGCGCGCACCTGGGCGAGCGCGAGGAAGCCCCAGTACAGGACGAAGTCGTCCACGAAACTGGCCGGCACCGGCGGTTGGTCGACATATTCGACGCGGTGGCCCAGTTCCTCGAGTAGCCCGGCCGATTTCAGCGTCAGTTCGCGCACCTGCGGGCTGCACTCCCGCTGCACCGACCGGGTCAATACGGCGATCCGCAGCCGCTGCTTGCCCGGCCCGGCGACATCGCCGATCGGCGCGAGTTTGGGATTACGCCAGACGCGCTCTGCCTCCCGGTAGAACGCCGCGGTGTCACGCACCGAACGGGTCACCACTCCGTTGGCGACGATGGCGACCGGCATCCGACGCAGCATCGCGTCGAGCGGCAGCCGCCCGCGCGTCGGCTTGAGGCCGACCAGCCCGTTGCAGGCGGCCGGGATGCGGATCGAGCCACCGCCGTCGTTGGCGTGCGCAATCGGGACCACCCCGGCGGCGACGAACGCGCCCGAACCCGAGGACGACGCGCCCGCGCTGTAGTCGGTGTTCCACGGGTTGCGGACGGGTCCGAGCCGGGGATGTTCGGCCGAAGCGCTGAACCCGAATTCCGACAACTGCGTCTTGCCCACCGGTGCCAGGCCGGTGGCCAGGAACAGCTCGGTGAACTCGCTGTCGGAGGTCGCGTTCCAGGGCGTCCACGCGTCGGTGCCGTGCATGGTCGGCTGCCCGGCGATGTCCACGTTGTCCTTGAGGAACGTGGGCACCCCGGCAAAAAAGCCACGCGTGCCGGCCTTCCCCTCGGCGACCTCCCGGGCCTGCCGGAAGGCCGCGTACGCGAGACCGTTGAGGACGGGATCGACGGCCTCCGTGCGGGCGATGGCCGCCTCGACCGCCTCGGACCTGCTGATGCGGCCGGTACGGATGGCGTCGGCCAGCCCCACCGCGTCCAGGTCACCCAGGGCGTCGTCGCCGAAGGCGTGCACGTGTTGCATCGATAGCTCCCCGGCGTCCCCGGCTAGGCCTGACCCACCTCGAAGCGAACGAACCGGGTCACGCTCACACCGGCCTCGTCGAGCAGCGCCTTGACGGTCTTCTTGCTGTCGGACACCGACGGCTGCTCGAGCAGCACGGCGTCCTTGAAGAACCCGTTGAGCCGGCCCTCGACGATCTTGGGCAGTGCCTGTTCCGGCTTGCCCTCGGCCTTGGCGGTCTCCTCGGCGATGCGGCGCTCGCTGGCCACCACCTCTTCCGGCACGTCGTCGCGCGACAGGAAGCGCGCCTTGAGCGCGGCGATCTGCAGGGCGACGGCGTGCGCGGCGCTCTTGTCCTCCCCGGTGAACTCCACCAGCACGCCGACGGCCGGCGGCAGGTCGGCGGCGCGCTTGTGCAGGTAGGCCTCGACGTTGCCGTCGAAGAACTGCACGCGGCGCAGTTCCAGCTTCTCGCCGATCTTGGCCGACAGGTCGGCGATGGCCTGCTCGACCGTCTTGTCACCAATCTTGGCGGCCTTGAGCGTCTCGACGTCGGTGGCCTTCGCGTTCAACGCGGCGTCGACCACCTGGTCGGCCAGGGCCTGGAACTCGGCGTTCTTGGCGACGAAGTCGGTCTCCGAGTTGAGCTCCACGAGCGCACCACCCTTGGCAGCCACGAGGCCCTCAGCAGTGGCGCGCTCGGCGCGCTTGCCGACGTCCTTGGCGCCCTTGATCCGGAGCGCCTCGACGGCCTTGTCGAAGTCGCCGTCGCTCTCGGCCAGCGCGTTCTTGCAGTCCAGCATGCCGGCGCCGGTGAGTTCCCGGAGCCGCTTGACGTCGGCGGCGGTGAAGTTCGCCAATGATCAGCCTTCCTGTGAGGGGGTTGATTCGGTTGTGCCCGCGGCGGCGTCGCTGCCGGCGGGCGGGGCGGCGGTCGCGGTGGCGGATGCCAGCAGCTCCTGCTCCCATTCGGCGAGCGGCTCGGCGGTCAGCGAGTCCGTGGCCTCCGGCTTGCCGTCGCCGCGGCCGACGCCGGCGCGGGCCTGCAGGCCCTCGGCGACTGCGGACGCGATCACCTTGGTGAGCAGCGCGGCCGAGCGGATCGCGTCGTCGTTGCCCGGGATCGGGTAGTCGACCTCGTCGGGGTCGCAGTTGGTGTCCAGGATCGCGATCACCGGGATACCCAGTTTGCGGGCCTCGCCGACGGCGATGTGCTCCTTGTTCGTGTCGACGACCCAGACGGCCGAGGGCACCTTGTTCATGTCGCGGATACCGCCGAGGCTGCGCTCCAGCTTGTTCTTCTCGCGGGTCAGCATCAAGATCTCCTTCTTGGTGCGTCCCTCGAAGCCGCCGGTCTGCTCCATCGCTTCCAGCTCCTTGAGGCGCTGCAGCCGCTTGTGCACCGTGGAGAAGTTGGTGAGCATGCCACCCAGCCAGCGCTGGTTCACGTACGGCATGCCGACGCGGGTGGCCTCGGCCGCGACGGATTCCTGCGCCTGCTTCTTGGTGCCGACGAACAGCACCGAACCACCGTGGGCGACGGTCTCTTTGACGAACTCGTACGCCTTGTCGATGAAGGTCAGCGTCTGCTGCAGGTCGATGATGTAGATGCCGTTGCGGTCGGTGAAGATGAACCGCTTCATCTTGGGATTCCAGCGACGGGTCTGGTGCCCGAAGTGGGTGCCGCTGTCCAGCAGCTGCTTCATGGTTACGACGGCCATGCTTGTGCCTCACGTGTGTCGGTTGTCGCCCGGCGTCGGGTGATGCCGGGCCCTGGCGCCTGCTGCGATGCCGTACCTCGCCAGGAAAACCCTGGCGGGGACCGCTCGGCATGCGGTGCGGGCTCCTGAGAAGCGGGAGCCGCGGTGCGGACGCGCGAAGTCAGCCCGCGAACGAGCTGCGACCAGCAGTTTACACGGGATCGGCCGGTGGCTCTTCCACAGCATGGGCGTCCACAGCGCCGGTGGCCGTGAGTGGCGCCGCACGCGGCGCGGCGATCAACTGGGCCGGTGCGCGCGGTGCTGATGCTGGTTCTGGGTCTGACGGCCGCGGCGCCGGCGGCGGCGGCCGACGACCCGCGGCTGGATTGGCCGCTGCGACCGCCGCCCGTCGTCGCCCGCGGTTTCGACGCGCCGTCGCCCGACTGGGCTCCCGGGCACCGGGGGGTGGACCTGCCGGGGGCTCCCGGCCAGCCGGTGTACGCGGCGGGCGAGGCCACGGTCGTGTTCGCCGGGGAGCTGGCCGGGCGGCCCGTCGTATCCCTGGCGCACCCGGGCGGCCTGCGCACCAGCTACGAGCCGGTCCGCACCGCCGTCCGCGCCGGCCAGGCGGTGACGGCCTCGACCGTGATCGGCTCGCTGGTCCCAGGGCACGTCGGCTGCCGGGCCGCCCCGTGCCTGCATTGGGGTGCGATGTGGGGTCCTGCGTCAGCCGCGCGCTACGTCGATCCGCTGGGGCTGCTGAGGTCGACCCCGATCCGGCTCAAGCCGCTGCGGGGTTGAGGCCTGCAAATGTGCATTCCGGGCGACCAGTGTGCGTCCGGCTCGGCGGCCACGCCGGATCGGCCACCTTGACGCACGCTCGACGCCGCAAATGCACACTCGACGGCCTATGCGCGGGGGTGGGCCTGGTCGTGCACCGCCCGCAACCGCGACACCGCGACATGGGTGTAGAGCTGCGTGGTCGCCAGGCTGGAGTGGCCAAGCAGCTCCTGGACGACGCGCAGGTCGGCCCCGCCCTCGAGCAGATGCGTCGCGGCGCTGTGCCGCAGCCCGTGGGGGCCCATGTCGGGGGCGCCGTCCACGGCGGTGACCGTCTGGTGCACGACGGTTCGGGCCTGGCGCACGTCGAGCCGGCGCCCGCGGGCGCCCAGCAGCAGGGCCGGCCCCGACTCGGCGGTCGCCAGGGCCGGACGACCGCCCGTCAGCCAGGCGCGCAGCGCCTCGGCGGCCGGCAGCCCGAACGGGACGGTGCGTTGCTTGTTGCCCTTGCCCAAGACGCGCACCAATCGGTGGTGGGTGTCCACGTCGTCGATGTCCAGGCCGCACAACTCGCTGACCCGAATCCCGGTGGCATACAGCATCTCGACGATGAGCCGGTCGCGAAGGGCCAGCGGATCGCCTTGTTCAGCGCCAGATTTCGCGGCGGCCATGGCCTTGAGCGCCTGGTCCTTGCGGAGCACGGCCGGCAGGGTGCGGTGCGCCTTGGGCACCTGCAGACGCGCGGCCGGGTCCTCGGACAGCAGGCCCCGTCGCACCGCCCACGCGGTGAACGCCTTGACCGCCGAGGTGCGACGGGCCAGCGTCGTGCGGGCCGCGCCGGCGCCGGCGGCGGTGGCGAGCCAGGACCGCAGCACCGGCAGGCTCAGGCCGTCCAGGCCGATACCCCGCCCGTCGAGGAACTCGAAGAGCGAGCGCAGGTCGCCGAGGTAGGCGCGCCGCGTATGCGCCGAACGGCCGCACTGCAGCGACAGGTATTCGTCGAACTGGTCGAGGACCGCCTCCACGCCTGAAACGTTCGCAGGCGCCGCCGGCTCGGGTCAGCCGACGCGCCGAACCGTGTCCGGGGTGAGATCTTTGAGCGTCGGATAGCCGTCGACCGCCATGATCAGGTCCGCCTCGGCCAGCAGACTGCGCAGCACATGCACCACGCCGTCGACGCCGCCGAGCGCCAGACCATAGGCGTACGGCCGACCGACCCCGACGGCGGTCGCCCCGAGCGCCAGCGCCTTGACGATGTCGGCGCCGCTGCGGATGCCCGAATCGAACAACACCGGCAGGCCGTCGGCCGCCTCGACCACGCCCGGCAGGCAGTCCAGCGCGGGCAGGCCGCCGTTGGCCTGCCGCCCGCCGTGGTTCGAGCAATAGATGCCGTCGACGCCACCGTCTTTGGCGCGGCGCGCGTCGTCGGGATGGCAGATGCCCTTGATGATCAGCGGCAGGTCGGTCAGCGATCGCAGCCAAGGCAGGTCGTCCCAGGTCAGCGGGTTGCCAAACGTGGTGATCCACTGCAGCACGGTGCCTTGCGGGTCCTCTTCGGGCGAGCGCTGCAGGCTTGCGCGGAACACCGGATCGCTCGTGTAATTGCTCAGGCACATTCCCCGCAACTGCGGAAAGTTGGCCGTGCTGAGGTCGCGCGGACGCCACCCGGGAATCCAGGTGTCGAGGGTGACGATGATGCCCTGGAACCCGGCGGCCTCGGCCCGCTGCACGAGGCTCGCGGCGAGTTCGCGGTTCTTCGGCGTGTACAGCTGGAAGAAGCCGGGGGTGTCACCGAACTCCGCGGCGACGTCCTCCATCGGGTCGGCGGTCAGGGTGGAGACGACCATCGGGACGCCGGTGCTCGCCGCCGCACGGGCGGTGGCCAGGTCGCCGTGGCCATCTTGAGCACAGATGCCGATGACGCCGATCGGCGCCATGAACAACGGAGAGGGCAGGGTCAGGCCGCACATCTGCACCGACAGGTCGCGCTCGGCGGCACCGACGAACATGCGCGGGATCAGGCCCCACTGATCGAATGCCTTCCGGTTGGCGCGCTGGGTGCGCTCGTCACCGGCGCCACCGGTGACGTACGACCACACCGACGGCGACATGGCCCGCTCGGCCCGGGCCTCCAACTCCGCGAATGCCATTGGCAGCGCGGGCGCCACGCCGCCCAGCCCCTTGAAATAGATCTCGTTCTGGTAGTCACCGAATGCCATGGCATAGAGGATGCCAGTCGGCAGTCAGGCCGTCGCCGATTCGGCCTCCGCCTGCGCGAGCTCCTTCTTCCACTGGCGGAATGTTTCCTCGGTGCGCCCGCGCCGCCAGTAGCCCGAGATCGACGACGCCCATTTGGCGTCGACGCCGCGTTCCTTGCGGATGTACGGCCGCAGGTTGTGCATGACGGCCTGGGCCTCCCCGTGGATGAAGACGTGGACCTGCCCGGGCAGCCACTGGGCGGTGGTGACGGCCTCGATCAGCGGCGCGAAGTCGCCGGCGCGGTCTTCGGGCACCAGGTCGGCGCGGCCGCCCCGGTACACCCAGCTGACCTCGACCGACTCCGGTGCGGTCAGGGGGATTTCGTCCTCCGGGCCGGCCACCTCGATGAACGCCTTGCCGACGGCGTCGGCGGGCAGTGCTTCCAGTGCCGCCGCGATGGCGGGCAGGGCCGACTCGTCGCCGGCGAGCAGGTGCCAATCGGCGGCCGGGTCTGGGGTGTAGGCGCCGCCGGGTCCCATCAAATAGATCGGTTGACCGGGTTGCGCGGCGGTCGCCCAGGGCCCCGCGACGCCGTGCTCGCCGTGCACGGCGATGTCGACGGCGATCTGGCGGGCCGCGACGTCGACGTGACGGACGGTGAACGTCCGCACCGGCGGTCTCTTCTCGGGCGGGAGCCCGGCGAAGCTGTCGAGGGTCAACGGCTGCGGCAGCCGGGCCACGTCGATGTCGTCGGCGACGAAGGCGAGCTTGACGTAGGAGTCGGTGAATTTGCTCGGCACGAAGGTGTCGAAATTGCTGCTGCCCAGCACCAACCGGACCATGTGCGGCGCGAGTTGTTCGGTGCGAGCAACTTCGAAGTTTTGCAGAGGTCGACCTGCCACATATCCTCCCGTCCTGACCCGAACCCCCGGTCGACTATACGAGGCGCGCCGTCGCCGCAGCCTGGGCAGCGCGAACGATCCGCCACAGCCCGTCCTGTCGTTGCGCCAACCCCGCAAGTTCCAGCATCGCCAGCGGCCCGAGCGCCTGCTCGGGCGCCAGGCCCGACGAGACCGCGATCTCGTCGACCGTGGCGGCGCCCCGGCCCGGTAGCGCCTCGTAGACGCGGCGCTCGGCGTCGCTCAGCCCGTCCAACAGGCCCGTCGGGCGCGGCTCGTCGGCTGCCAGCTCACCGATGCGACCGACCAACTCAACGATGTCGTCGGCCCGGGTGACCAGCTCCGCCCCCTGACGCAACAGCGCGTGGCAGCCCGCCGACGCCGACGACGTCACGGGCCCGGGCACCGCGGCCACCACCCGGCCCAGCGCCCGCGCCCACGCGGCGGTGTTGGCGGCGCCGCTGCGCAGGCCGGCCTCGACCACCACCGCGGCGCCGGCGACCGCGGCCACCAGGCGGTTGCGGGTCAGGAACCGGTGTCGGGCCGGCCGGACGCCCGGCGGATACTCGGTGAACACCAGCCCGTGCCGGCCGATGCGGTGCAGCAGTGTGGAATGCCCGGCCGGATACGGGATGTCGAGCCCGCCGGCCAGCACCGCCACCGTGACTCCCTCGGCGCTCAGTGTCGCCCGGTGGGCCGCGCCGTCGATGCCGTAGGCGCCGCCGGAAACCACCGCGACGTCGCGTTCGACCAGCCCCGCCGCGAGGTCGGCGGCCATGTGTTCGCCGTACGCGGTCGACGCCCGCGTCCCGACCAGCGCGGCGGCGCGAGGGGTCACCTCGTCCAGCACCGACGGGCCCAGCGCCCACAACACCAGTGGCGGCCCGCCGCGAGGCCGCGCCGCACCGTCGAACGCGGCGAAGGCGAGCCACGGCCACTCGCCGCTGCCCGGGGTGATCAAACGCCCGCCGCGGCGCGCTAGCAGCTCGAGATCTTCGGCCGCGCGGTCGATTTCGCGTCGAGCCTCGGTGTGCCGGGCCAGGTCCGCGTCGACCATGCCCCGTCGGACCCGGTCCGCCGCATCCACCGGACCGACGCGCCGCACCAGAGCGTCGAGTTCCGCGCACGGCGGTTCGGCCACCCGGGACAGGTAGGCCCATGCCAGCGCCACCTCGTCGCTCATCGCGCCGCCCCGGCCTGCCGGAAGCTGAGCGCGGTGCCAACCTCGTCGGGTCCCGGGGATTCTCGGCCGGCCAGGTCGGCAAGACTCCACGCGACCCGCAGCGTGCGATCGAACCCGCGGATGCTGAGCAGCCCGCGGTCGAGCGCCTTGCGCAGCGGCTCCATCGTGTCGTTGTCCGGGCGGAATTTTCGCCGCAGCAGCGTCCCGCTGACTTCGGCGTTGGTGCGAAATCCGTACGGCTTCCAGCGCTCGGCGGCGGCGGCGCGCGCAAGGGCGACGCGCTGGCGCACCTGGGCCGTGGACTCGCCGTCGTTGCCCGAGAACGCCCCGGCGCGCACCGGATGCATCTGCACCCGCAGGTCCACCCGGTCCAGCAACGGGCCCGACAGCTTGCCCAGGTAACGTCGCTTGGCCGCCGCGGCGCAGATGCAGTCCTGGGGATCGGCGGGCGCGCAGGGGCACAGGTTCGCGGCCAGCACCAGCTGGAACCGGGCCGGGTAGCAGGCCACCCCGTCGCGCCGGGCGAGACGAATCTCCCCGTCTTCCAACGGCGTTCGCAACGCCTCGAGTACGCTGACGCCGATCTCGGCGCATTCGTCGAGGAACAACACCCCGCGATGCGCCCGGCTTACCGCGCCCGGACGGGCCATCCCCGATCCCCCGCCGACGAGCGCTGCGACGCTGGAGCTGTGGTGCGGCGCCACGAACGGCGGCCGGGTGATCAACGGCGTTTCCCCCGACAGCAGGCCGGCCACCGAATGGATCGCGGTGACCTCCAACGACTCGCCTTCCGACAAGGGCGGCAGCAGCCCCGGAAGGCGTTGCGCCAGCATGGTTTTCCCGATCCCCGGCGGCCCGGTGAGCATGAGGTGATGCGACCCGGCGGCGGCCACTTCGACGGCGAACCGCGCCTGCGCCTGACCGACCACGTCGGCCAGCTCGGCCGCCGGCTCAGGCACCGTGACGCCGGGCCGGATCCGCTCGGTCAAGGCGGCGGACCCGTTGAGCCAGTTCTGCAATTGCCCCAGGGTGCGCACCCCCCAGACGTCGATGCCGTCGACCAGGCTGGCCTCGGCCAGGTTGTCCACCGGGACGACGACGGCCGGCCAGCCGTCGCGCTTGGCGGCCAGCACGGCGGGCAGCACTCCGCGCACGGGCCGGACCCGCCCGTCCAGCGACAGCTCACCCAGCAGCACCGTCTTCTCCAGGCGCTCCCACGGGCTTTTGCGCTGCGCCGACAGCACGGCCGCCGCCAGGGCGATGTCGTAGACCGATCCCATCTTGGGCAGCGTCGCCGGCGACAGCGCCAGGGTGAGCCGGGCCATGGGCCAGGTGTTGCCGCAGTTGGCGACCGCGGCCCGGACGCGGTCGCGCGACTCCTGCAGCGCCGCGTCGGGCAGGCCGACCAGGTGCACCCCGGGAAGGCCCGAGGTGATGTCGGCTTCGATTTCCACGCTCTGCCCGTCCAACCCGCGCACGGCGACGGAGAACGCGCGGCCCAGCGCCATCAGCCGATTCCCCGCAGGTGGGTGACCTCGGGAGTGCGGCTCGAATTTCTGGGACCGATCCGAATGCCGATCACGTCGATGCGTATCGCCGCCCAGCGCCGGTCCTGGCCGGCCAGCCAGAGCCCGGCCAGCCTGCGCAGCCGAAGCACCTTCCGCCCGGTGACCGCGTACGGCAATCCGCCATACCCGTCGCCGGCACGCGTCTTCACCTCTACGAACACCACCGTCGCCGTGGCCTCGTCGCACGCGATCAGGTCGAGCTCGCCGTAGCGGCAGCGCCAGTTGCGGTGCAGTATCCGCAAGCCCATCCTGGTCAGGTGTTCGGCGGCGAGCGCTTCCCCAAATGCTCCCAGCTGCACCCGTGTCATCGTCTGTGGGGTTGTCATGGCCGCCACGGTGCACCAGGGCCCTGACAAACCGGGCCGGTCGAGGGCGCGTGCCGGGCGGTTATCCCCAGTCGGGCGCCTATGCACAGGGCGGGGCGCCGCCCTAGCTGATCCGGTGCGCCCCGGTATAGATGTTCATCGAGTCCGCACGCAGGAAGGCCACCAGCGTCATCCCGGACTCCTCGGCCAGCGAGACCGCCAGCGACGACGGCGCCGACACGGCCGCGAGCACCGGCACCCCGGCCAGCACGGCTTTCTGCGTCAGCTCGAACGACGCCCGCCCGCTGACCAGCAGCACCGAGGCGCGCAGCGGGATCAGCCGATGCTCCAGCGCCCAGCCGATGACCTTGTCGACCGCGTTGTGCCTGCCGATGTCCTCGCGCACGACGAGCATCGTGCCGTCGGCCCTAAACAACGCCGCCGCGTGCAGGCCACCGGTGCTGTCGAAAACCTTTTGCGCCGAACGGAGTTGATCCGGCAGCGCGTTGAGCGTGGCCGCGGCGACGGTGGCCGGATCGTCGCCGACGGCGAAGCGGCCGCTGACCCGCACCGCCTCCAGCGACGCCTTGCCGCAGACGCCGCAGGACGAGGTGGTGTAGAAGTTGCGGGTCACGTCGACGTCGGGCTCCCGGACGCCGGGGGCCAGGGTCACGTCGAGCACGTTGTAGGTGTTCGCGTTGTCGTCGCCGCGGCCGTCGCAGTAGCGGATGGTGAGCACGTCGTCGCGGTCTACGATGACGCCTTCGGTCAGCAGAAAGCCTTGCGCCAGTTCAATATCGGATCCCGGCGTGCGCATGGTCACGCTCACGGCCGTGCCGTTCACGCGGATCTCCAGCGGTTCCTCGACAACCAGGGTTTCCGGCCGGGTGGTCGCCTTGGCGGCATCCAGGTGCCTTACCCGCCGGCGCGCCGTCACCCGGTTCACAGCAAGCGCGTTGACGCGGGGCGGCGCTGATACGTCACGTAGCCAAACTACTCCGGCCGGCGGCCCCGCGCCGCGGACGGATCCGGCATCATCACAGCGACGACGCCAGCGCCTCAAGCGTGTCGGCCGACGAATAGAGCGGTCGCCAGCCCAGCTGGGTCCTGGCCTTTGTGGTGTCCATCACCACCGACGTCCGCGCGGTGTGCAGCCACTCGAGCATGGACGGGACCTTCGGCACCCGCGAGATCGCGGCCGAAGCCGCCGTGGCGGCCACGGCCGGCACCCGCACCGGCCGGCCGCCCAGCGCCTTGGCCACGTCCGACACCGTCACCGTGCCGTCGCCGGCGAGGTTATAGGCCCCCGGGGGCGCCGGCGTGGTGGCCGCGAGCGCGATGGCGGAGGCCACATCGTCGTGATGGACCAGCTGCAACGGGATGCCCGGGTCCGGCACGACCGGCTTGAGCACCGGCACGGCACCGACCACCGCGCGCACCGGGGCGGGCAGCTGGTTCCATGGCATCGCGTCGGCGAGCGCGGTGGCATTCGGTCCGGCGACGATGCATGGCCGCAGCACGAAGACCTCGAGCGGCGAACCCGCGGTGACGTCGGCGAGCAGCGCCTCACACGCCGCCTTCTGCGCCGAGTAGTAGTGCTCGGCGGATCCCCGCGCCGGCACGTCCTCGGTCAGCGGGACCGGATTGTCGGGGTGATAGCCGTAGGCCGCCACCGAGGAGGTGTAGACCAGGCGCCGGGGCCGTTCGGCGGCGACGGTGGCCTCGAACACGTTCCGGGTGCCCTGCAGGTTGATGCGTTCGCTCTCGTCCCGTGAGCCCATGATGATGAAGGCCAGGTGGACCACCACGTCGGCCTGGGCCACCAGCGCGTCGACCGCGTCGCGGTCCACGATGTCGCCCTGCTGGTAGGTGGTCTTCTGCCAGCCGCGCGTCGACGGGTCGAAGGGGCGGCGGGCCATCCCGACGATCCGGCCCACAGCGGGCTCACGCTCGAGCGCGGTCACCGCCGATACGCCGATCTCTCCTGTTGGTCCGGTGACCGCGACGGTGATGCCCATCCGGACATCCTTCCCGGTGGCGCCGCCCCGAAAACACGGGCCGCCCACAGACTCGACGCCCGTCTTCGCTCGTGCGGGAAACAGCCTGATCGACGGCGCCTGGACGGGTAGCGTGTGAACGTCGTCGGCGACCGCTAATCTACGGCGATCGGACGTGGGTTCGATGACCTACGCGCAGGAGGAGCAGGGACATTGGCAGACGAGCCCGATTCCGGTAGCGGTATGCCCGGCGGCGAGACGGCCGACCCGGGGACCGTGTTCTCGGCGCTCGCCGAGATCATCTACCAGGGATCGGACGCCGGCGAGATGTACGCGGCCATCTGTGTCGCCGCCACCCTCATCGTCCGCGGTTGTGACCACGCCAGCCTGCTGATGCGCGAGAACGACCGGTACATCACCGTCGGCGCCAGCGACCGGCTCGCGCAAGAGATCGACGAGCTCGAGCGCCGAGCGGGCGACGGCCCGTGCATCGACGCGATCGAGGAGGAAACTCCGCAGATCGACCCCGACCTGACCACCCCGTCGCTGTGGCCCAAGCTCGCCAAAATCCTGATCGAGGAGACGCCGGTGCGCGGTGCCATGGGGTTTCGGCTGCTCGTCGACAAGCGCAAAGGGGCCGCGCTGAATCTCTTCAGTGAAACCCCCAACGTGTTCGACGCCGAGTCGGCCGGCCGCGCGGCGGTGCTGGCCTCGTTCGCCAGCGTGGCCATCAACGCGGTCGCCAAAGGCGAGGACGCCACGAGCCTGCGGCGGGGCCTGCTGAGCAACCGCGAGATCGGCAAGGCGGTCGGCATGCTGATGCTGCTGCACGACATGAGCGAGGACCAGGCGTTCGACCTTTTGCGGCGGCATTCGCAGGCCCTCAACATCAAGCTGGCCGACGTGGCGCGCGCCGTAATAGAGCAGCGGGGTCAGCTCCCGCCCGACACCCAGACCGAGGCCACGTCGAGCACGTAACCCCCGGGCTATTCGGGAAGCCGCAGCTCGGGCTTCTCCACCTCTTCGATGTTGACGTCCTTGAAGGTGACCACCCGCACGTGCTTGACGAACCGCGCGGGGCGGTACATGTCCCAGACCCAGGCATCGGAGAGCCTCAGCTCGAAATACACCTCGCCGTCGGCGTTGCGGGGGAACATCTCCACGCTGTTGGCCAGGTAGAAGCGGCGCTCGGTTTCGACGACGTAGCTGAACTGCCCGACGATGTCCTTGTATTCGCGGTAGAGCGAGAGCTCCATCTCGGTTTCGTACTTTTCGAGATCTTCCGCACTCATCTGCTCAGACGTCCTTCTTCACCAGACAACTTTGCCGGCCGCCGGCTCGCGCTGGTCAGCGACAAGCAACCCACCGGATGAACCCGCGGTCCATCTTTCCTCACCGATATCCCCCGCGCCCAGGCGGAGGGTCCGCGTTGCACTCGGCCACCACCCGGGCCCCGGCCCCCGCCGCCACCCGGCGCACGTTGATGAACGAATGCCGGTGCTCGGGGCAGGGGCCCAGCTCGGTCAGCGCCGAGCTGTGCGCGGGGGTGCTGTAGCCCTTGTGTTCGGCGAAGCCGTAGCCGGGGTGTTCGGCGTCCATGGCGACCATGAGCCGGTCCCTGCTGACCTTCGCGAGCACGCTGGCCGCGGCGATACAGGCCGCCACCGCGTCACCGCCGATCACCGGCAGCGACGGCACGGCCAAGCCCGGCACGCGGAAACCGTCGCTCAACACGTAACCCGGCCGCACGGACAGTCCGGCCACGGCGCGACGCATGCCCTCGATGTTGGCGACGTGCACACCGCGGCGGTCCACCTCGGCCGGCGGGATGAACACCACGTGGTAGGCCAGCGCATACCGCCGGATCAGCGGGAACAGCCGCTCCCGCGCGAGCTCGGTCAGCTTCTTCGAATCATCCAACGCCGCAAGGCTTTCCAGCCGTCCAGGCCCGAGCACGCAGGCCGCCACCACCAGCGGGCCCGCGCAGGCGCCGCGGCCCACTTCGTCCACGCCGGCGACCGGTCCCAGACCGCTGCGGTACAGCGCGGACTCCAGGGTGCGCAGCCCCCCAGACTTGCGGACCACCGTCCGCGGCGGCCAGGTCGGCGTCATATTCGAGCCACCGCTACCGGCTCTGCTGGGGGTTCACCGAACTGACACCGCCCCACCGCGTGGGCGGCCACACGATGAACCTGGCCTTGCCGATGACGTTGGCCACCGGCACCGTCCCCGAATTCGGGTCGCCGGTGCACAGTATTTCCTTGAGGGCGTCGGCGGGGACGCTGTCGCAGTGGGCGCGCGAGTCGGCCGAGTGCGTCCGGTTGTCGCCCATCACCCACAGCCGTCCCTGCGGGACGGCGACGGGCCCGAACTGGCTGCCCAGGCATGGGTACATCGCCGGGTCGGCGTTCATGGTGGCGGCATTGAGGTAGGGCTCCTTGAGCGGCTTGCCGTCGACCGTCAACCCGGTGTCCGCGCGGCACTCGACCGTCTGGCCGCCGACGGCGATGACGCGCTTGACCAGGTCGTTTTCGTCGGGGGGCACGAAACCGATGAAAGACAGGCCGTTCTGGATCCAGCGCAGCACGGTGTTGTTGGACCGGATCGACTTGTAGCCCCTGTTCCAGGAGGGCGGCCCCTTGAACACGATGACGTCGCCGGGGTGGGGCGTACCGAACCGGTAGGTGACCTTATCGACCATGATGCGGTCGCCGACGCACCCCGTGCACCCGTGCAGCGTCGGTTCCATGGACTCCGACGGGATCAGGTACGGCCGCGCGATGAACGTCAGCATGACGTAGTACAGGACCACCGCGATGAGCGCGAGGACCGCGAACTCCCGCAGCGGGGATTTCTTGCGCTCCGGCTCGGCCGGTCCGAGGTCCTCAGCGGGCGCGTCGGGGTCGCGGGTCGAGACCTTGGGCTCGGGCTGGCCGGCCTCGGACTGGGGCTTCGTCGAGTCGGCGGGTGAGTCCGGGGTGTCGGTCACGAGATCAGCGTAGCCAGCACGGCGTCAGGCCGCCGAGTCGACCGCGCCCGGCCAGCGAGGCACGCCGGTCAGCGCTTTTCCTTGATCTTGGCCTTCTTGCCGCGAAGTTCGCGCAGGTAGTACAGCTTGGCGCGGCGGACATCGCCGCGGGTAACGACTTCGATGTGGTCGATGTTCGGCGAGTGCACCGGGAAGGTGCGCTCGACGCCCACGCCGTAGCTCTCCTTGCGGACGGTGAAGGTTTCCCGGACGCCGCCGCCCTGCCGGCGGATCACCACGCCCTTGAACACCTGGATGCGCTCCTTGGCGCCCTCGATGACCTTGACGTGCACGTTGACGGTGTCGCCGGGACCGAACGCCGGGATGTCCTCGCGCAGCGACGCTTGGTCGACAAAGTCCAGCCGGTTCATGAGAGACACTTCCTTGAGGTCGACGGCGTGCGGCAGCCGCTCCCACGCGCACGTGAGGCGGGCACCGAGCCGATGGTTTCGGGCGTTCGGCGTATCTCGCAGCAGGCGAGAAGCGGCCCGGACGGCGGCTTCGGCTGGAGACAACTGGTCAATTGTGCCAGACGGCCCGCATGCGGAGAAAATCACATGAAATCGGTGCGGTTCACGGCGAGCCGAACACGCTGGTGAATGGTACATATGACTGGGGTCAACACGCGTCAACCAAACCCGAAACTCGCCCCTGTGCACGCTTCTCGCCGGAGGAAAGCTCGGAGGAAAGAAAAATGCCGGTACGGCCACGCACGCTGCTCACCGCCACGGCGGCGGTGGCGCTGCTGGTCGTTGCGGGATGCGAGGCGAAAGTGCAGGCCAAGACCTACGGCGCGCCGGTGCACGCCGCGCCCGCCCCGGCGTCGTCTGCGCCTCCCTCACCCCAGCTGGCCGAGCTGCTGTTCGAGGCGATCACCGTGCCGCAGGCGGCGCCCAGCTCCGGGCTCGGCGCGCTGCAGACCCGGGTCCAGCAGGCCACCGACGAGGCCGCCGCCGCCGGCGCCGCGCTCTCGCTGGCCATCCTCGACCGATCCACCCACCAGCTGGTCACCAACGGCAACGGCCAGATCATCGGCACGGCGTCGGTCGCCAAGCTGTTCATCGCCGACGACCTGCTGCTGCACGAGTCCGAGGGCAAGACAACGCTGAGCGCCGACGACCGCCAGGCCCTCGATGTCATGCTGCAGTCGTCGGACGACGGGGCGGCCGAACGATTCTGGGGCCAGGGCGGCGGCGACGCCATCATCACCGCGGTCGCGGGCCGATACGGGCTCGCGTCGACCACCCCGCCCAGCGATGGGCGCTGGTGGAACACCATGAGCTCACTGACCGACATGATCCGGTACTACGACATGCTGCTCGACGGGTCCGGGGGGCTGCCGGCCGAGCGGGCCGAGGTCATCCTCAACGACCTGGCCCGGTCCACACCCACCGGGATCGACGGCTACCCGCAGCGATTCGGCATTCCGGACGGCCTGTACGCCGAGCCGGTGGCGGTCAAGCAGGGCTGGATGTGCTGCATCGGCAGCAGCTGGATGCACCTGTCCACCGGGGTGATCGGCGCGGACCACCGCTACATCATGGTGGTCCAGTCGCTGCAGCCCTCCGACGACGCCACCGCCCGGGACACGATCACCCGCGCCGTGAAGACCCTCTTCCCCAGCGGGCGGATCTGAAGCCGGGTGCCCTAGTCGCCCAGCAGGTCCGGGCGGCGTTCGCGCGTGCGCCGCAGCGAAACCTCCCGGCGCCAGGCGGCGACCCGCGCGTGGTCGCCGGACAGCAGAACGTCGGGAACGTCGAGGCCCCGCCAGGAGGGCGGGCGGGTGTAGCTCGGCCCCTCCAGCAGTCGGTCCAGGGCCGGCGAGTGTGAGTCATCATGCAGCGACGCGGGATTGCCCAGGACGCCGGCGACCAACCGCAGCACCGCTTCGATCATCACCACCGCCGCCGACTCGCCGCCGGGCAGCACGTAGTCACCGATCGAGACCTCCTCGACACGCATTCGCCGCGCGGCGTCGTCGACGACGCGTTGGTCGATGCCCTCGTAGCGGCCGCACGCGAACACCAGGTGCGCCTCGCCGCTCCAGCGCTGCGCGGTGGCCTGCGTGAAGAGCGAACCGGCCGGCGTGGGGACCACCAACAGCGTTTCCCCGGAACAAGTTTCGTCGAGCGCCTCCCCCCAGACCGGCGCCTTCATCACCATCCCGGGGCCGCCGCCGTACGGGGCGTCGTCCACCGAGTGGTGCACGTCGTGGGTCCACCGCCGCAGGTCATGCACTCGGAGGTCGGCCAGGCCCGACTCAATCGCCTTGCCCGGCAACGATTGTCGCAACGGCTCGAGGCAGGCGGGAAAGATCGTGATCACGTCGATGCGCACGGCTACCCCAGGTCCAGCAGACCTTCGGGAGGATCGATCTCCACGAGCCCGTCGTCCAGCGATACCGAGGTCACGATCGCGGCGACGAACGGCACCAGCACCTGAGTCGCGTCCGGACCACTGTTGACCGCCAGTAACTCGCCGGCGCCGGTATGCAGCACCTCCGCGACGACACCGACGTCCTGACCCGTTGTCGTCCGGACCCGAAGGCCTTCGAGCTGATGGTCGTAGTAGGTGTCCGGCTCGTCGATCGGCGGCAGGTCACCGGAATCCACGACGAACAACCGGCCCCGCAACGCGTCGGCCCCGTCACGGTCGTGCACTCCGGCCAACCGCAGCAACAGTCGCCCACCGTGCTCGCGCGCCGTCTCGACGACGCAGTCGAGTTCCGCCGCCCCCCCGCGAGGATCCTTGGCGCGCAACGCGTTTCCGGGTGCAAACCGGGCGGCGGGGTCGTCGGTGCGGATCTCGACGACGAGTTCGCCGTGGATCCCGTGCGCCTTCACGACGCGCCCGACGGTCAACTCCACCGGAGTTCCATAACCGCAGCGCTCCGCTACTGGTCGGTGTCCACCACGTCGACGCGGATGCCGCGCCCACCGATGCCGGCGACCAGCGTGCGCAACGCGGTCGCGGTACGTCCGCCGCGGCCGATCACCTTGCCCAGGTCGTCGGGATGGACGTGGACCTCGACCGTCCGCCCCCGGCGACTGGTCACCAGGTCCACCCGGACATCGTCGGGATTGTCGACGATCCCGCGAACCAGGTGCTCGACAGCGTCGACGACGACCGTGCTCACCTCAGTCAGCTCTCGGTCGTCGGCTCGGCCTGCTCGGCCGGTGCGGCGTCGGCGGCGGGCTCGTCGCCGGATTCGGCCTTGGCGGCCTTCTTGGCCGGGGCCTTCTTCTTCGGCTTGGTGGCCTCGGTGGTCGGACCGCCGTCGGCCTCCGCGAGCGCGGCGTTGAACAGCTCCAGCTTGCTCGGCTTGGGCGGGGCGACCTTCAGGCTGCCCTCCGCGCCGGGCAGACCCTTGAACTTCTGCCAGTCGCCGGTGATCTTCAGCAGCTTGAGGACGGGCTCGGTCGGCTGAGCCCCCACCGAGAGCCAGTACTGGGCGCGCTCTGAGTCGATCTCGATCAGGCTCGGCTCTTCCTTCGGGTGATACCGGCCGATGACCTCGATGGACCGGCCGTCACGGCGCGTACGGGCGTCGGCGACGGCGATGCGGTACTGGGGATTGCGGATCTTGCCAAGCCGGGTGAGCTTGATCTTCACAGCCATGGTTAAGCGACTTCTCCTGTGATGTCACGCTGCAATTCAGCGACCCGGGCGGGATGCCGGGGTCCGGTTTTGCCTCGCGTGTGTGACCACCAAGCGATGCGTAATCGCTGAGCGGACAGCCGCCCATTGTGCCAGAACAGGGCGTCGCGCCAGAAATCCGCCGGCGATCGCCGGCGAAATTGCCGTCATGGTCGCATCCGGAGCGACGCAGCCCTACTAGCAATCTCGGCGAAAAGGGACGAAAAGGGACGAAAGCAATCCCCGGCGTCACATCACTTTCTGGAAGACCTTGGTCTCGACGCGGCGGCTCATCCGCCAGCCGTCGGCGGTCCGGACGAACTCGTCGTCGTACCACAGCCCGCAGAACAGCGCCTGGTCCCCATCGCCGGGCAGCACCATGGGGTTGAAGCAGATGACCCGCGACGACGCCGTATCCCCCTCGATGCGCACCGAGAAGTTGCCGAGCATGTGGGCGTACACCGGGAAGTTCGGCAACACCTCCGACAGCCACGTCTTGACCTCCGGATAGTGGCCCTCGATGCCGCCCAAAGCCGTGTAGTCGATGTACGCGTCCTGGGTGAACACCCGGTCCAGGTCGTCGAAGCGGCGGTTGTCGATGGCGGTGGAGTAGTCCACCAGCAGCTGCTGGATCTCCAACCGGTCCGAGATTTCCTCGAGGCTCAACATGGGTCGATTCAACACCGCGACCGGGCCGCGCCGAGGACCGGTGCCGGCGAGATTGGGATCGGTAGCGGCCCGGCCCGGCTCCACTTGGCGCAAGACAAGCCAGCAACGAAGGGACTCACCATGGCCCAGGAGCGAGGGTTTTCCCGTTTTCCCAGCACACGCGCGACGGGGTCGGCAAATAATCCCCGGTTCATGAAAGCAGCGCTTGCCATGGTGGCAACCGTCGTGACCCTGTCGGGCGGTCTGGCGATCGACGCGCCGCCCGCGCTGGCCGCCCCCTGTCCGGCCGGGCAGTCCTGCCAGCAGTGGTGCCCGGGTGACCCCAACCCCGCGGGCCGGCCCGTCCCGTGGGACGGCAACGTCTGCCACGACTACTACTGGGACTACTACGGCGTCCACGACATCGGCACCGGGGCGTTCTACTCGTGGCGGGGCATGCGGTGGCGCTGACGCGTACATAGCCGCCAGACGAGCCCGGAAGTAAAATCTGCGGCCATGCGGAAGCTCATGGCCCTCGCCGCCGCCGCGCTCGCGCTGGGCACGTGCGCCGTCACCGCCGGCGTGACCACAGCGGCGGCCGACAGCATGCAGCCCGTCGGCTCGGTGCCCATCCCCGACGGCCCGGCGCAGACGTGGATCGTGGCCGATCTCGACAGCGGCCAGGTGCTGGCCGGGCGTGACCAGAACGTCGCGCATCCGCCCGCCAGCACCATCAAGGTGCTGCTGGCCCTGGTGGCGCTCGACCAGGTGAGCCTCGACCAGACTGTCGTCGCCGACGCCGCGGACACCGATGTCGAGTGCAACTGCGTCGGCATCAAAGCGGGCCGCACGTACACCGCGCGCCAGCTGCTCGACGCGCTGCTGCTGGTCTCTGGCAACGACGCCGCCAACACGCTGGCGCACCTGCTGGGCGGCGCCGACGCCACCGTGGCCAAGATGAACGCCAAGGCCGCGTCCCTGGGGGCCACGAGCACCCACGCCCCCACCCCGTCCGGGCTGGACGGCCCGGCGGGTTCGGGGGCGTCGACGGCGCACGACCTGGCCGTCATCTTCCGCGCCGCAATGGCCAACCCGGTGTTCGCGCAGATCACCGCCGAGCCGTCGGCGATGTTCCCGGACCCGGCCACCGGTGTCGAGCGCCCGATCACCAATCAGGACGAGCTGCTGCAGCGCTATCCCGGTGCGATCGGCGGCAAAACGGGATTCACCGACGCCGCGCGCAAGACCTTCGTCGGCGCCGCCGCCCGCGGGGGCCGACGGTTGGTGATCGCCATGATGTACGGGCTGGTCAAGGCCGGCGGGCCGAGCTACTGGGACCAGGCCGCCAGCCTGTTCGACTGGGGCTTCGCGCTCAACCCCGAGAACGGCATCGGTGCCCTCTAACGACGGCGAGAACGGAACCTAGGCGTTCGGCAGCCCGGCGGTCAGCAGGGCGGCCAGCACGGGAATCCGGCGGGCGGCGATGTCCGGCTGGGGCAGGACGCCCTCGACCATGGCGGCCCCGTCGAACACGTTGGTCATCAGCGCCACGAGCACCGGGAAGGTCTCCTCCGGGAAGGCCTCGGCCCCCGGCAGCGCCCGGGCGGCGTCGTAGATCTTCGCCGAGTACTGCCCCAGCTCGTGTTGCAATGTCCCCCTGAGCTTTTCGTCGGTCCGCGCGGCGACGAGCAACTCGTAGATGACAGCGTTGGCCGGGCCGCTGGTGATGTCACGGAGGATCTCCAGGGCCGCCTCGAGCGCCGGCCGGTCGGCCGGGATCTCGGCGACCCGCTTGGTGAACGATTCGAGCTGGCGGCGCAGCACCTCCGACGCCGTCGCGGCCATGAAGTCGCTCATGGTCTCGAAGTGACGGAACAGGGCCCCCACCGACACCCCAGCGCGCTTGGTGATCACGGCGGCGGAAGCCCGCGCGTAACCCACCTCGACGATGCTGGCGATGGACGCCTCTAGGAGCCGGCCGACGGTCTCCTCGCGGCGCTGCTGCTGGGTGCGGGCCACGTCAGACCCCGGCTTCTGCGACCTGCAGGACACGAGCGGTCTGGGACGCGCCGCGGTGACGGGCGCCGGCCCGCAGGTACCGGCCGGACCGCACGGTCTGGCCGTAGCCCTCGCGGAATCGGCCCTCCCGGAACACGACCGCGCCGCCCACGCCGGTGGCGACGACGGCGTCGTCGTTGCGGTTGACCATGCGGCGCAGCCCGCCGTAGAAGGGCACCTCTTCCTCGTGGTAGCCGTCCACCGCGTCGTTGAGGCCGGCCGGGTCGATCACGACGAAGTCCGCGCGGTCGCCCTGGCGCAGGGTGCCCGCGTCGATGCCGAACCACTCCGCCAGCTCCCAGGTGAGGCGGTACACCGCCCGCTCCGTGGACAAGAACGGCCGGCCGGCGCGGTGGGCGTCGCGGGTGCGCTTGAGCATCCTCAGCGGGAAGTTGTAGAAGGCCATGTTGCGCAGGTGGGCGCCGGCGTCCGAGAAGCCCATGTGGATGCTCGGCTCGGCGGCCAGCTTGTTGAGCTGCTTGGGCCGGTGGTTGGCCACGGTCGTCGTCCAGCGGACGTTGCGCTCACCGTTCTCCACGAGCACGTCGAGGAACGCGTCGAGCGGATGCAGCCCGCGCTCGTCGGCGATCGCGCCGAAGCTCTTGCCGATCAAGGACGGGTCGGGGCATTCGACGATGATCGCGTCGTGGAAGTCGCGGTGCCACAGCGACGGGCCCAGTTTGATGCGGTCGAACTCCCGGCGGAACTGGCGGCGGTAGGACTCGTCGGCCAGCAACTCGTTGCGCTGCAACTGGTCTCGTAGATGGAGGGCGGCGGTTCCCGCCCCGAACTCCTCGAACACCGGCAGGTCGATCCCGTCCGAGTACAGCTCGAACGGGACCGGCAGGTGCTGGAAGCGCACGCTGGAGCCCAGGAGCCGGTTGAGGATCCGGGTGCCCAGCCCGAAGGTGCGCACGGCATACGGCATGGACTTCGCATCGGCGGACACCAACAGGCTCATCCGAACCCCCTTGCCGCGTCCGAGGATTCGGCTGCTGGACAGGAAGAACAGGAAACCGGACAGGGCGCTCTCGATGTTCGGCGCGCTCTGCAGGATCCGGCCGCGCTTGCGCAGCACCTTGATCAGCCGCCGCCGCTCCCGCCACGTGGCGAACGTGGACGGCAGCGCGCGCGATCGGAACCGGTCCCCGTCGAGCTTGTCGATCGCCGCGTCCATGCCGGACATGCCCAGCATCCCGGCGTCGAGGGCCTGCTCGAGCAGCGCGGCCATCTTTTCCAGTTCGGCGTCGGTGGCCGTGACACCGGGGTCGGTGGCGCGATCAAGGCCCAGCACCGCGGTCCGCAGGTCCGAATGGCCAAGCAGTGAGCCAACATTGGGCCCGAGCGGCAGGGCGTCGATCGCCTCGACGTATTCCGCCGCCGTCGACCAGTTCCGGTTCGTCGTCAACGCGTCGTAGACGTATTCGCGCGGCACCGCCTCGACCCGGCTGAACAGGTCGGCCGCGTCTTCGGAGCCGGCGTACACCGTGGACAGTGAGCAGTTCCCCAGCAGCACCGTCGTCACACCGTGGCGTACCGACTCCCGCAGCCCGGGGTCCAACAGCACCTCGGCGTCGTAGTGGGTATGCACGTCGAGGAAGCCCGGGAGGACCCACTTGCCCGCCGCGTCGATCACCTCCGGGCAGCCCGTCTCGTCGAGCGGCCGATCGGACACCGTGGCCAGCACGCCGTCGCGAATGCCGAGCGTCCGGGTCCGCGGCGCACCGCCGGTGCCGTCGAACCACAGTCCGTCGCGGATGATCACGTCGTAGGTCATCTTTTCCTCCAGGTATCCGGTGCAGGAACCGTAACATTGATAGTGATCACTCGCAATCTTTTCTGGAGGCGAGTCGTCCGGTGAATATCGGAAAGCTTCGTCAGCGGTGGGCTCCGGTGGTCGGCGGCCCGGGGGCGTCGGCGGTCGTCGCGGGGTCCGGCCCGGTCACGGCCGGCGGCACGTCGCCGCTGCGGCTGAGGATCGCCGGGATGCGGATCACCGCCGATCGCTGGGCGCATTCGTTGCTCTGCACGGTGACGGTCTCCTCGCCCGCCAGATCGCCGCCCGGCCGAGGTTTCAGCGACAGCACCACCGTCGCGGCCTGGGTCTGCACCGGCCGGTCCGGCCCGGCGCATGCGACGCGGGCCTCCTCCGGCTGCGACTGCCAGCGCCCGTCCGCGAACCGCATGATCAGCTGGCCGGCGTCGGGCACGGCGGCACGCTGATGGTCGCCGTCGTCGAGCCGGATCGCGGCCGTGACGCACTCCGCGGGGGCGCACGACGAGCGAAAGGCCCACCAGGTTGTCACGTCCGGCGGCTGCGGGTCGGCCGCATAGTTGAACGTCTGCTTGGTGCGTTGGACGTCGAGGCGGTAGGAGCCGTCGAGCGGGATGGGCGCGGCGGGCGGGCTCGCCGGCGTCGGCGGCTCGGCGGACGGGGCCGGCGCCGGACCGGCGGGGCGGGCACCGCTGGCGCCGGTCGTGCGCCCGAGGGCGAAGCCGAGCGCGACCAGCCCGACCACCAGCAGGATCGCCGCGAACACGAGCAGGATCCGGCGCGGCCTGCGCCGCCTCGGCGGGGGCGCCGGGGGCTGCCGCGCCGCCCGCGTGCGAGCCGGCGTCACAGGGGGAAGCTTCCCCGGGGGGCGGCGGGGTGACCCGGTGGGCCGAGGCGCTCGGGCTTTCCGAACGGGAGCGTGGGCCTTGACCGACGCTACGTCTTCCGCCGCGACGATCTCCGGCCAGGCGTACGCGGGATATTCGGCCGCCAGCGCGGCCTCGGGGCTGCGATCTGCGGCCGAGCCGCCGGCTTGCTCGTTGGCCGCCTCGGCGAACTGGCGGCAGGTCTCGAACCGGTCCGCGGGGCTTTCGGCGAGCGCCCGGGCGAACACGCGATCCAGGCGCGCCAGCTCCGGGCGCAGGCTGCTCAGGCTGGGCGGACGTTCTCCCGGTGACGTGCCGGTCAGCAGGTGGAACGCGGTGGCCGCCAGCGCGTACTGGTCGGCGCGGCTATCAACGGCCGCCCCGGCGCCCGCGGCCGCCTGCTCGGGCGCCGCATATTTTCCGGGTGTAGCGCCGAGGGCCGGTGCCGTCCCGAAGTCGCTCAGGAGGATCCGCTGCTCCCCTTCCCCCCGCCCGGTCAACAGGATGTTGGCGGGCTTGACGTCGAGATGCAGCATGCCGCGATCGTGCGCATAGTCGAGGGCCTCAGCGACCGCGGTCACCAGGGCGAGCACCTCCCCCACCGGCGAGACCGCCGGAAAGCGGTCGGCCATCAGCCGGGCGGCGTTGATGCCCTCGACGTACTGCATCGCGACGTACAGCCGGCCGTAGAACTCGCCGCGCTCATGGACCTCGACGATGTGCGGGTGAGTGAGGTTCGCCGCGGCCGGTGTCTCCGCCTGAAATCGCCGGCGGAAATCTTCGTCCGCCGACAACTCCGGGGAAAGGACTTTCAGCGCCCGCCAGACCGCCGACCGGCGATCCTGCACGAGGTAGACGTCAGCGGTCGCCCCGGAACCCAGCTTTCGCGCGATGACGTATCCGGCAAACGTCGCGCCGCTGGCCAACGCCATTCCGCGATCCTATCCGCGATCCCGGGCTGGCGCCCGCCGGTGCCCGGCCGGGACTAGGGCCGAAACACCTTGCCCCGCAAGATCACCAGATCGGGGTGGTTGAGCACGCCGGAACCCCGTCGCGGGTCCTCCGAATAGCACAGCAGGTCGGCCGACGCCCCGTGGTCCAGGCCGGGGCGCCCCAGCCACCGGCGCGCGTCCCAGCACGCCGCCCCCAGCGCGTCGGTCGGGCTCATCCCGATGCCCTTGAGCGCCTCGACCTCGTCGGCGATGCGGCCGTGCGCGACCATGCTGCCCGCGTCGCTGCCGGCGTAGATCGGCACGCCCGCCTCCCGAGCCGCGCCCATCCGCTCCGAGCAGCGGGCGTAGAGGTCGCGCATGTGGGCGGCGTAGGCCGGATAGCGCGCGGCGGCGTCGGCGATGCCGGGGAAGTTCTCGATGTTGATCAGCGTGGGCACCAGCGCGGTGCCGTGCTCGAGCATCAGCGCGATGGTGTCGTCGGTCAGGCCGGTGCCGTGTTCGATGCAGTCGATGCCGGCCTTGATCAGGCCGGGCATGGCGTCGTTGCCGAAGACGTGGGCGGTGACGCGGGCGCCGTGCGCGTGGGCCGTGTCGATGGCGGCTTTGAGCACGTCGTCGGACCACAGCGGGGCGAGGTCGCCGACGCCGCGGTCGATCCAGTCACCGACGAGCTTGATCCAGCCGTCGCCGCGCCGGGCCTCCTCGGCCACCGCCGCAGGCAGCTGCGACTCGTCCTCGAGTTCGCGCGACATCCCCGGGGAGTAGCGCTTGGGCCGGCCCAGGTGTTTTCCGGCGCGGATGATGCGGGGCAGGTCCTCGCGGTCGTCGAGGCTGCGCGTGTCGGTGGGCGATCCGCAGTCGCGCAGCAGCAGGGCGCCGGTGTCGCGTTCCGTCTCGGCCTGCGCGATCGCCTCGTCGATCGGAATTTCACCGTGGTCGCCCAGGCCGACGTGGCAGTGCGCGTCGACCATTCCGGGGATGATCCAGCCCTGAAAACCAGACGAGCCGAATACCGTGTCCGCGCCGTCCACCGGCTCGGTGCTGACCCGGCCGTCGACGATCCACAGCTGGATCTCACTCTCGTCGGGCAGGCCCCGTCCCCGCACGTGCAGGCGCACGGTGCGGTTACTTCCTGCCTGGGTTGCCCGGGAACTTCAGCTTGGACAGGTCGAAGTCGGCCAGGCCGGGCGGCAGCTCGTTGAGGCCCTCGGGCATGTGCGAGAGGTCGGGGAATCCGGCCGGCATGCCCGGCATGCCGGCCGCCAGCGGGTTGCGGACCTTCGGCGGGGTGGGGCCGCGGGCCCCCTTCTTGCCCTTTTTCCCTTTGGCGCCCTTGGCCTTACGCGTCGCGGACTTGCGCCCCACACCGGGGATCCCCATCCCGCCGAGCATGGATGACATCATCTTGCGGGCCTCGAAGAAGCGGTCGACCAGCTGGTTGACCTCCGACACCGTCACACCCGACCCGTTCGCGATGCGCAGCCGCCGGGACGCGTTGATGATCTTCGGGTCAGCCCGCTCTTCCGGCGTCATCCCGCGGATGATGGCCTGCAGCCGGTCGAGCTGCCTGTCGTCGACCTGGGCCAGCGCGTCCTTCATCTGGCCGGCCCCGGGCAGCATGCCCAGCAGGTTGCCGATCGGGCCCATCTTGCGGATGGCGAGCATCTGCTCGAGGAAGTCCTCCAGGGTGAGCTCGCCGCTGCCCATCTTGGCCGCGGCCTCCTCGGCGCGCTGCGCGTCGAAGACCTGCTCGGCCTGCTCGATCAGGGTGAGCACGTCGCCCATGCCGAGGATGCGACTGGCCATCCGGTCGGGGTGGAAGACGTCGAAGTCCTCCAGCTTCTCACCGCTGGAGGCGAACAAGATCGGCACGCCGGTGACCTCGCGTACCGACAGCGCCGCACCACCCCGGGCGTCACCGTCGAGCTTGGTGAGCACCACCCCGGTGAAGCCGACGCCTTCGCGGAACGCCTCGGCCGTGGTCACGGCGTCCTGACCGATCATGGCGTCGAGGACGAAGAGGACCTCGTCGGGGTCGACGGCGTCGCGGATGGCCGCGGCCTGCGACATCAGTTCGTCGTCGATGCCCAGCCGTCCGGCGGTGTCGACGATGACGACGTCGAAGTGCTTGGCGCGAGCCTCGTCCAGACCGGCCGCCGCGACGGCGACCGGGTCGCCCGGGCCGGACTCAGGCGACGCGCCCGGGTGCGGCGCGAACACCGGAACGCCGGCGCGTTGGCCGACGACCTGCAGCTGGTTCACGGCGGCGGGCCGCTGCAGGTCGCAGGCCACCAGCAAAGGCGTGTGCCCTTGCCCCCGCAGCCAGGCGGCCAGCTTCCCCGCCAGCGTCGTCTTACCCGAACCCTGCAGGCCGGCGAGCATGATCACGGTCGGCGGCGTCTTCGCGTACGCCAGCTGGCGGGTCTGCCCGCCCAGGATGCCGATGAGCTCTTCGTTGACGATCTTGACGACCTGCTGCGCCGGGTTGAGGGCACCCGAGACCTCGACGCCCCGGGCCCGCTCCTTGATCCGGCCGACGAACGCGCGCACGACGGGCAGCGAAACGTCGGCTTCCAGGAGCGCCAGGCGGATCTCGCGCGTGGTCGCCTCGATATCGGCGTCGGTCAGTCGACCCTTGCCGCGCAGTCCCTGGAGGGCACCGGTCAACCGGTCAGACAGCGATTCAAACACCCGACCAGCCTAGTGGTATCGCAAGCACGGCCGCGCAGGCGACGATGCGCGCCCGGCCGGGCGCGACTCCCACGACACATAAACCTCTGCGACGACACGCCGCGGCGGGTCGCAGAGGTTTATGTCTGGCGGCGGGACGACGACGTCCGCCAGACGACGGCGCCGCGCCCGAGTGTCTGGCGGCGGGACGACGACGTCCGCCAGACGACGGGCCGCGCGCGAGGGTCACAAAGGCGCCCAACAGAAGTTATTGTGATGGCCGTCACAGTCAGCAAACCGGCACGAGGGTTCATGCTCGAGGTCATCGACAAGGGGTCCTGCACCGACGCTCATCCCGTCCCGCTGCTGTTCGTTCACGGCGGGTGGCACGGCGCCTGGTGTTGGGGGAACTTCCTGGACTTCTTCGCCACCGCGGGGTATCGCGCGGTGGCAGTCAGCCTGCGCGGGCACGGCGCCAGCCCGACGCCGAAGCCGCTCCACAAGGTTTCCATCGCCGACTACATCGACGACGTCCGGTCGGTGGCCGACGATCTGGGTGGCGCACCGGTGCTGGTCGGCCATTCGCTCGGCGGCTTCGTGATCCAGCGCTACCTCGAAGACCGAACCGCGCCCGCCGCGGTGCTGGTGGGCTCAGTCCCGCCGCAGGGCGTGCTCACGCTGGCATGGCGAGTCTGGCGCCGCCGCCCGTCGATGACCCTGGAGGCGTGGAGCGACCCGACGCTGCTGAAATTCCTGGCCACCCCGGCGCTGGCGCGCGAATACCTGTTCTGCGCCGAGACGCCCGAGGCCATCGTCGAATCCTGCCGGCAACGCGCCGGTGCGGAAAGCGTTCGGGCCGCCATGACGGATCCGATGCTCCGCCGCGTCCGGACCCGCCGGGTAAACACGCCGATGCTCGTGCTGGGCGCCGAGCACGACGGGTTCGTCAGCGTCGGCGAGGTGCGGGCCACGGCCCGCGCCTACCGCACGGAGCCGGAATTCTTCGGCATGGGTCACAACATGATGCTCGAGCCGGGGTGGCTCGGCGTCGCCAAGCGGATCGACGGGTGGCTGAGCGCCCGCGACCTGGCGAGTCGGGCCGGATAACCCGTTCGAGTCGCTGCTGCGACGAAAACCATTGGCGTGCTAGATTTTACCGCCACCACTGAACGGAGCTGGCCACGTCAGAAGCGCAACTACGGGGGGAACTTGTCTGTGCAACCGGCCACCCGCGCGGAGCCCGGGGTGCTGCGCGGCTGGCAGCGCCGGGCGCTGGTGAAGTACCTGGCCGGCCAGCCGCGCGACTTCCTGGCCGTCGCCACCCCCGGTTCCGGGAAGACGACGTTTGCGCTGCGGGTGGCGGGCGAACTGCTCACCCAGCGCGCCGCCGAGCAGATCACCGTCGTGGTTCCGACCGAGCACCTCAAGACCCAATGGGCGCTGGCCGCGCAGCGGCATGGCCTCGCGCTGGATCCCAAGTTCTCCAACACCAACCCGCAGACCTCCTCGGAGTACCACGGGGTGATGGTGACCTACGCCCAGGTGGCCGCTCATCCGACGCTGCACCGGGTGCGCACCGAGCAGCGTAAGACCCTGGTCATCTTCGACGAGATTCACCACGGCGGCGACGCCAAGACGTGGGGGGACGCGATCCGCGAGGCGTTCGGCGACGCCACCCGCCGCCTGGCGCTGACGGGTACACCGTTTCGCAGCGACGACAGCCCGATCCCGTTCGTCAACTACGTCCCCGGCCCCGACGGCGTGCTCCGTTCGGAAGCCGACCACACCTATGGCTACGCCGAGGCCCTGGCCGACGGCGTGGTCCGCCCGGTGGTGTTCCTCGCGTACTCCGGTGAGGCGCGCTGGCGCGACAGCGCCGGCGAGGAACACGCCGCGCGGCTGGGTGAGCCGCTGTCGGCCGAGCAGACCGCGCGGGCGTGGCGGACGGCCCTCGACCCCGCCGGGCAGTGGATGCCCGCGGTGATCGCGGCCGCCGATGAGCGGCTGCGCCAGCTGCGCACCCACATCCCGGACGCCGGGGGAATGATCATCGCCTCCGACCGCACGGCGGCCCGCGCCTACGCGGGCCTGCTGAGAAAGCTGACGGCGGAGGAACCCACGGTGGTGCTCTCCGACGACCCCGGCTCCTCGGCGCGGATCAGCGAGTTCTCCGACGGCACCGGCCGGTGGCTGGTCGCGGTCCGGATGGTCTCGGAGGGCGTCGACGTGCCGCGGCTGTCGGTCGGCATCTACGCCACCAGCGCCTCGACCCCGCTGTTCTTCGCCCAGGCCATCGGCCGGTTCGTCCGGTCACGCCGGCCGGGCGAGACCGCCAGTATCTTCGTGCCGTCGGTGCCGAACCTGCTGCAGCTGGCCAGCGAGATGGAGGCCCAGCGCAACCATGTCCTCGGCGAACCGCACCGCCCGGACGAGGACCCGCTGGACGGCGATCCGGCCACCCGGACACAGACGGAAAAGACCGACCTCGACAACGGTTTCACCGCGCTGGGCGCCGACGCCGAGCTCGACCAGGTGATCTTCGACGGGTCGTCCTTTGGCACGGCGACGCCCGCGGGAAGTGACGAGGAGGCGGATTACCTCGGCCTTCCGGGGCTGCTGGACGCCGAGCAGATGCGGGCCCTGCTGCACCGGCGCCAGGACGAGCAGCTCCAGAAACGGGCCGAGAAGCAGGCGGCCCAGGGATCGCCGCCCCTACCGCCGCCGTCCATGCACGGGCAGCTGCGCGAGCTGCGCCGCGAACTCAACACGCTGGTCTCGATCGCCCACCACCGCACCGGCAAGCCGCACGGCTGGATCCACAACGAGCTGCGTCGCCGGTGCGGGGGCCCGCCGATCGCCGCGGCGACACGGGATCAGCTCAAGGCGCGCATCGACGCGGTGCGGCAGCTCACCGCCGAGCAGGCGTAGCGCTCCGCTTCCCCCGCGTCCCGGTGGTCAATCGCCGACGGGCTCGTCGAGGACCTCGACGGCGGGTCCGCCCAGGACGGCCAGCAGGTGCTTCTCGACGGCAGCGCGGGCGTCCTGTTCCTCCCCGGCCGGCACGGCCACGGAGAAGACGTCGGCCGCCGTCGACCCGAAGGTGTTGACCTTGGCCCACTGGATGTCGGCCTGCGCGCGCTCCAGCGCCTGGGCCAGCAGCGCGAGCAAGCCCAGCCGGTCCATGGCGCGGACTTCGGCGACGAGCTGGCCGGGCGCGGCGGCCTCGAGCCACAGGATGCGGGGCGGGGCCGTCGGCCGGGTGACGGGGACCCCGACCTGTACCTCGCCGGCGCGGTAGGTCGCGGCGCTCACGGCGTCGCTGTCCCTCTTCTCGAGCGCACCCAGGACGTCGACGTCGCCGTTCAGCGCACCGGTGAACTGCTGGCGCAGCAGGCCGGCTTCGGGCGGCGCACCGAACAGGGGCGACGCGACGAACTCGGTGATCGCGACGCCCTCGTGGATGTTGGCCGTCGCCGAGTGAATGCGCAGCGAGTTCAACGCCAGCACCGCGGCGGCCTTCGAGACCAACCCGCGCTGGTCGGGCGCAAGCATCACCACCTGCAGGCGCTCACTACCGCAGGGAGTGATCTGCACGTGCACGCCGTGGTCGGCCGCCAGCGAAAGAAGTTGGGGCGCAGTCGGTTCCGCCTGCGGCAGCGGCTCGCCCGCCATCACGAGCCGGCAACGGCGCACCAGGTCCTCGATCAGCGACGCCTTCCATTCGCTCCAGACTCCCGGGCCGGTCGCCTTCGAATCCGCCTCCGCCAGCGCATGCAGCAGTTCGAGGAGCTGCGGGTCGCCACCCAGCGCCTCGGACACGGCCTCGATGGTCTTGGGGTCGTTCAGGTCGCATCGGGTGGCCGTGACCGGCAACAGCAGGTGATGACGAACCATGCCGGACAGCGTGTCGACATCGGGCGGCGCCAGGCCCAGCCTCTCGCAGATCGGTATCACGAGATCGGCGCCGAGCACGCAGTGGTCCACGCCGCGGCCCTTGCCGATGTCGTGCAGCAGCGCGCCCAGCATGAGCAGGTCCGACCGCGCGACGCGGGTGGTCAAATGCGCTGCGTTGACGGCGGTTTCGACGATGTGACGGTCGACCGTCCACTTGTGCGAGACGTCGCGCGGCGGCAGGTCGCGGACGGCGCCCCACTCCGGCAGCAGCCGGCCCCACAGCCCGGTGCGGTCGAGCGCCTCGATGGTCGCGACGGTCGTCGGCCCGGCGGACAGGACGACCAGCAGGTCGTCCAGCGACTCGCGCGGCCACGGCGTGGGCATGGCGGGGGCGCTGGCGGCCAGCCGGGCCAGCGTGCCGGCGCCGATCGGCACGCCGGTGTCGGCCGACGCCGCGGCCACCCGCAGCACCAGCCCGGCGTCCCGGTCCGGGTGGGCGTCGCGGGCGAGCACGATTTCGCCGGCGTACTCGACGACGCCCTCGTCCAGCGGGCGGCGCCTGGGCCGCCGCACCAGCGCCGTGATACCGCGGCGCGGCAGGGCATTCTCGGCCGTGCGCAGCCCGGTTTCGGCGTGGTATGCGATGGTGCGGCTGGCACCGGAAAGCTTGCGCGACAAGTCAAATCGGTCCCCGATGTGCAACGCCGCGCTGATCTCGTCGGCGAATTGGGCCAGCAGCTGGTCCCGTCCGCGCCCGGAGACCCGGTGCAGTTCGGTGCGCACGTCGAGCAGGGTGAGGTACGCGGCGTCCAGCGAGCCCCCGGGCATGTTCGGGTTGGCCATGCCGTGGCGGTCGATCAGCTGGGCGACACCCAGCGCGTCCAGCAGCTGGACGTCGCGCAGGCCACCGCGTCCGGATTTCAGGTCCGGTTCGGCACGTTGCGCGATGCGGCCGCACCGTTGCCAGCGGGCGTTGGTCATCTCGACCAGCTCGTCCATGCGGGAGCGAATCGCGCTGCGCCACTGGCGTCGTGCGCCGGCGATCAATTCTTCCGACAGCGTGGCGTTACCGGCGATGTGGCGGGCGTCCAACATGCCCAGTGCGGCGATCATGTCGTTGTTGGCAACGCCGAGCGCCCCGGAGACGGTGCGAACGCTGTGGTCCAGGCGAACGTTGGCGTCCCACAGCGGATACCACAGGCCGTCCGCCACCCGCTGCAAAACTTCGGCGGATTGGTTGTCGTGCAACAACATCAGGTCCAGGTCGGAATACGGCAACAGCTCGCGGCGGCCCAGGCCACCGATCCCGACGATGGCGAAACCGCTGTCCGCGGTGATTCCGAGATCCGACGCCTTCGCGGCGAGCCATGACTCGTGCAGTTCCAGCCACGCCTGGCGCAGTGCCGCCGCGTCGAGTCCGACACCCTCAGACAGCAGTTGGCGCCGCGAGGCAGCCAGATCGGCTGCCCCGCAGGCGCTTCCTGTCCCCGATATGTTCCCGGACGGTTCCGGCCGGTCGGGCGTCATGCCCTTCCGGTCCGCCCGGGTTGGATCAGCAATCGGCGGCTGGCGTCATAACGCATCGGTTCCGCGCTCACCGGTGCGCACGCGCACGATGGTTTCGACGGGGCTCACCCAGACCTTGCCGTCACCGATCTTGCCGGTGCGCGCCGCCCGGACGATGCTGTCCACCACCTTGTCGACGATGGAGTCGTCGACGACCACCTCGATGCGCACCTTCGGCACAAAGTCGACCGAGTACTCGGCGCCACGGTAGACCTCGGTGTGGCCCTTCTGCCGTCCGTAACCCTGGATCTCGCTGACCGTCATCCCGAGAACGCCCGCGTCCTCCAGGCTGGTCTTGACGTCATCAAGGGTGAACGGCTTCACGATCGCGGTGACTAGCTTCATGACTGCTCTGCCTCCACTTTGTCGCCCGCCCGGTCTTCGAGACCGTTACGGTCATCCACGGGAATCCGCGCCGCCGGAAGAACCGACCCCTGCCCGCCGATGGTTCCAAAATCGTAACCGCTCTCCGCGTGCTCGATCTCGTCGATGCCCGTGGCCTCTTCCTCGGCGCTGACACGCAGCCCAATGGTGTACTTCAGGATCAACGCCAGGATCAGCGTAACGATGCCGGAGTAGAAGAGGACGGCGAACGCGCCGACCGCCTGTCGTTCCAGCTGCGACCAGCCGCCGCCGTAGAACAATCCCTTCGACACACCGGTGACACCGTTGATGGCCGGGCTCTCCGGGGCGGCGAGCAGGCCCACCAGCAGCGTGCCGGTCAGACCGCCGATCATGTGCACCCCGACCACGTCGAGCGAATCGTCGTAGCCGAGCTTGAACTTCAGCCCCACCGCCAGCGCGCACACCACACCGGCGATCGCGCCGATCGCCAGGGCGCCCAACACGTTGACCGACGAGCAGGACGGCGTGATGGCGACCAGCCCGGCGACGATGCCTGACGCCGCGCCCAGGGTCGTGGGCTTGCCGTCGCGGATGCGCTCGGTCAGCAACCAGGCGAGCATGGCCGTCGCGGTCGCGATGGTGGTGGTCATGAACGTGCTTCCGGCGGAGCCGTTGGAGCTGGTAGCCGAACCGGCGTTGAACCCGAACCAACCGAACCACAGCAGGCCGGCGCCGAGCATCACGAAGGGCAAGTTGTGCGGCCGGAACAGCGTGGTCGGCCAACCCTTGCGCTTGCCCAGCACGATCGCGAGCGCCAGGCCGGCGACACCGGAGTTGATATGGACCGCGGTTCCTCCCGCGAAGTCGATCGCGTGCAGCTTGTTGTTGATCCAGCCGCCCTTCTCGGAGGCGAAACCGTCGGCCGCGAAGACCCAGTGCGCGACGGGGAAGTAGACCAGCGTCGCCCACAGTCCGGCGAACACCAGCCAGGCGGTGAACTTCAGCCGGTCGGCCACGGCGCCCGAGATCAGCGCGACGGTGATGATGGCGAACATCAACTGGAAGGCCACGAACACCGTGGCGGGCATGGTGCCGGCCAGCGGGATGTCGGTGGCCGAGATGCCCTTGGTGGGATCGGCCTTGACGGCGTTGCCGCCAATCAGGCCTTTCAGGCCCCAGTAATCGCCCGGGTTACCTACGACTCCACCTTTGTCGTTGCCGAATGACATCGAATAGCCGTAGAGCACCCACAGCACGGTGACCACGCCCATCGCGCTGATGCTCATCATGATCATGTTGAGCACGCTTCTGGTGCGGACCATGCCGCCGTAGAAGAACGCCAGCCCCGGCGTCATCAACAGCACCAAGGCGGAACTAGCCAACATCCATGCGGTATCGCCGGTATCAGGTTGGCCCAATTGCGGGAAACTCACTCGCTTTCACCTCCGGTCGGCCCTGTATTGGCCGTCAGACGTATGCCTGATGACCTGCCGAGAACACTGCGCAATGGTTGTTTCTGCAATGAAGCAACCATGTTTCGTGAGGATTAACGTCGCGGTCCCCGTGTAAGGGTCAGCCAAGCAGAGCGTCGACGAATGCGGCCGGCTCGAACGGCGCCAGATCGTCGGGGCCTTCGCCGAGCCCGACCAGCTTCACCGGCACGCCGAGTTCCTGTTGAACCCGGAACACGATGCCGCCCTTGGCAGTTCCGTCGAGCTTGGTCAACACCGCACCGGTGATGTCGACAACCTCGGCGAACACCCGCGCCTGAGCCAGCCCGTTCTGCCCGATCGTGGCGTCGAGCACCAGCAACACCTCGTCGACCTGGGCCCGCTTGCTCACCACGCGCTTGACCTTGCCGAGTTCGTCCATCAGCCCGACCTTGGTGTGGAGCCGCCCGGCGGTGTCGATGAGGACGACGTCGGCGCCCGTGGCGATGCCCTTGTCGACGGAGTCGAACGCCACCGACGCCGGGTCGGCGCCCTCGGGCGCGCGCACCACCTCGGCCCCGACCCGCGACGCCCAGGTCTGCAGCTGGTCGGCCGCCGCGGCCCGGAAGGTGTCGGCCGCACCGAGGACCACGCGCCGGCCGTCGGCGACGAGCACCCGGGCCAGCTTGCCGACGGTGGTGGTCTTGCCGGTGCCGTTGACCCCGACTACCAGCAGCACCGACGGGCGGTCCGCGTGCGGCAGGGCGCGGATCGAGCGGTCCATGCCGGGCTGCAGCTCCTTGATCAGCACGTCGCGCAGCGCGGCCTTGGCGTCGGCTTCGGTGCGGACGTCGGTGCTGGCCAGGCGGCTGCGCAGTTGCGACATGATCGACTCGGTGACCACCGGGCCCAGGTCGGCGACGAGCAGGGTGTCCTCGACGTCCTGCCACGAGTCTTCGTCGAGGTCGCCGCCGCCGATCAGGCCGAGAAGACTCCGCCCGAACGCATTCTGCGACTTGGCCAGGCGGCCGCGGAGCCGTTCCAGGCGTCCTTCGGTGGGCTCGATGGCCTCGATCTCGGGCGCGGCGGGCGCCTCGGGCTGGGCTTCGGGCGCCGGCGGCGCCTTGGGCGGGGCTAAAGGCGCCGGCTCCGGCAGCTCGACGTCGGAGATCGTGCGGCGCGGCGCGTCCCGGGGCACGGTGGCGTCGTCGCCCACCGACGGCAGCCCGGTGGTGTCGATCCGGTCGGCCGGCTGGACGGTCTGGCTGAACGTGATGCCCGACGACGCGGTGTAGCCCTTGGGGCGGTCCAGGATGCCGGGCTCCGGCCGCGAGGCCAGGCTGATTCGCCGCCGGCGGTACCGCACCAGGCCGAGGACCAGCACGGCGATGACGACCAGGACGGCTACGACCGCGACGGCGATCCAAAGACCTTGTGACACGCTGACATTGTTTCAGGGACACGGTGCGCGCCGGTCGGCGCGGGGTCCCCGGCGGCGACCCGCTAGTGCGAGACGAGCTGCTCCACCTGCTGGCCGCGCATCCGCTGCGAGATGACCGCGGTGATGCCATCGCCCTGCATGGTCACGCCGTACAGCGCGTCGGCGACCTCCATGGTCGGCTTCTGGTGCGTGATGATCAGGAGCTGCGAGCGCGCGCGCAGCAGCTCGAACAGGCTGATCAGGCGGCGCAGGTTGGTATCGTCGAGCGCCGCCTCGACCTCGTCCATGATGTAGAAGGGCGACGGGCGCGCCCGGAAGATCGCCACCAGCATGGCGACCGCCGTCAGCGCCTTCTCGCCGCCGGACAGCAAGGACAGCCGGGTGACCTTCTTGCCCGGCGGCCGGGCCTCGACTTCGATGCCGGTGGTGAGCATGTCGTCCGGATTGGTCAGCCGCAACCGGCCTTCACCACCGGGGAACAGCACGGTGAAGACCTCCCGGAATTCGCGCTCCACGTCGACGAAGGCGTCGCTGAACACCTGCAGGATGCGGGCGTCGACGTCGGCGACGACGTCGAGCAGGTCCTTGCGCGCGGCCTTGACGTCCTCGAGCTGGGTCGACAGGAAGTTGTAGCGCTCCTCCAGCGCGGCGAACTCCTCGAGGGCCAGAGGGTTGACCCTGCCGAGTTCGGCCAGGTCACGCTCGGCCCGTTTGGCCCGCCGCTCCTGGGTGGGTCGGTCGTACGGCATGGGGGCCGGCGCCACCACCTGCTCGCCGCGCTCCCGTGCCTGCTCGAACTCGGCCATCTCCAGCTCGGTCGGCGGGAGGCCCACGTGGGGGCCGTACTCGGCGATCAGGTCGGCCGGCGCCATCCCGAACTGCTCGAGCACCATCTGTTCGAGCTGCTCGATCCGCATCGCCGCCTGGGCGTTGGCGACCTCGTCGCGGTGCAGCGAGTCGGTCAGCGTGGCGACCCGGGTGCTCAGCACGTTCACCTCGTCGCGCACCGCCGCCATCGCCGCCGACCGCTCCTGGCGCTCGGCGACCAGCGCGTCACGGATGTGCGACGCCGCGGCGACCACCCCGTCCAGACGCCGCGCCAGCAGCCGCCCGGCGTCGGCCACCGCCGCGGCCACCGCGGCCGCGCGCAGCCGCGCCTCGCGCGCCTGCTGGGCCCGCAACCTCGCTTCGCGTTCGGCGGCGGCCGCTCGGCGCAACGAGTCGGCCCTCCCCCGCACCGCGTTGGCCCGTTCCTCCGCGGTCCGCACCGCCAACCGTGCCTCCACCTCGACGCCGCGGGCGGTCTCGGCGGCGGCGGCGATCCGCTGGCGGACCTCCGCATGGCTGGGGTCTTCCGCATGTACCTGCTGGGTTTCCTGCGCGTTGCGCAGCCGGGTCTCGAGTTGCGTGACTTCGTCGACGGTCTGGGCCCGCCCCGCCTCCAGCTCCTCGCGCTGGCGCAGCAACCTGTTCCACTCGTCGTCGGCCGCCCGGGCCTCCTGGCCGAGCCGGCCGAGCTGCTCGTACATCGCCGAGATGGCGGTGTCGGATTCGTTGAGCGCGGCGAGCGCCTGCTCGGCGGAATCCTGACGGGCGGTCTGCTCGGTCAGCGCGCCCGAGAGCGCCGCCGTCAGCTGCTCGACCTGCGCCTCCGCCGCGGCCAGCTCGGCGCCGGCCTTGTCGATCTCCGAAGTGACCTCCAGCGTGGAGAGCTTGCGGTCCGAACCGCCGCTCACCCAGCCCGCGCCCACCAGGTCACCGTCGATGGTGACGGCCCGCAGCTCGGGCCGCGAGGCGACCAGGTCCAGCGCCGCGCGCAGGTCGTCGACCACCGCGACGCCCGACAGCATGGCCGTCATGGCGCCGCGCAGCCGGGCCGGCGCGTCGATGAGGTCGAGCGCCCACGACGCGCCGGCGGGCGGGTCGTCGTGCGATCCCTGCTGTGCGGCCGGCCAGTCGCCGAGCACCAGCGCCGCGCGGCCGCCGTCGGCCTCCTTGAGCGCGGCCACCGCGGAGTGCGCCGCGCCGAAGCTCTCGGCGGCCAGCGCGTCGGCGGCCGACCCCAGCACGGCGGCCAGGGCCGCCTCGTAGCCGTTGCGAACCTTCACCAACTTCGCGATAGGCCCCAAAAGGCCGGGGCCGGAATGGTTTTGGGCCAGCCACGCGGCGCCGTCCTTGCGCTCCAGGCCCACCGCCAGGGCGTCGATGCGCGCGCGCAGCGACGCCACCTGGCGCTCGGCGTCCCGCTCGGCCGACTGCAGTTCGGCGACGCGCGCGTCGGCCAGCCGCAGCGCCGCCACGGTCCGCTCGTGGTGCTCGTCGAGGCCCACCTCGCCCTGGTCGAGTTCCCCGACGCGGCTCTGCACGGTTTCGAACTCCGCCCGGGTGTGCTGCGCGCGGGTGGCCGCCTGTTCGATGCGTTCGGAGAGGCGCGCGACGCTGTCGTCGATCGATTCGACGCGCGCCCGCATGGTCTCCACCTGGCCGGCCAGCCGGGCCAGGCCCTCACGCCGGTCCGCCTCGGCCCGGACGGCCGCCAGGTGGGCGCGGTCGGCCTCGGCGGCCTCGCGCTCGCGCTCGGCCAGCTCGGCGCGGGCGGCGTCCAGCCGGCCGCGCGCCTCGGCGAGTTCCGCCAGCAGCCGCTGCTCGGCGGCCTGCACCCGCTCGGCCTCGGCGTCCAGCTCCTCGGGCTTTCTGCGGTCGGTGTCACCGGCGGCCACGGGCTCGACGTCGAGATGCTGCGCCCGTTCGCTCGCGATGCGCACGGTGGCACCGACGCGCTCGGCCAGCGCGGAGAGCGAGAACCAGGTGTTCTGGACCGACTCGGCGCGGACCGACAGCTCGGCCAGGGCGGCCTCGTGCGTGGTCAGCTCGTCGGACGCGACGGCCAGGCGGGTGGCGGCCTCGTCGTGCTCGCGGCGCATGGTTGCCTCCGCCTCGAGGATGGCGTCGCGCTGCGTCTGGCGGTTAACCAGGTCGTCGGCGGCCAGCCGCAACCGCGCGTCGCGCAGGTCGGCCTGGATGGTCTGAGCGCGACGGGCCACCTCGGCCTGGCGGCCCAGCGGCTTGAGCTGACGGCGCAGCTCGGTCGTCAGGTCGGTGAGCCGGGCAAGGTTGGCCGACATCGCGTCGAGTTTGCGGAGGGCCTTCTCCTTGCGCTTGCGGTGCTTGAGCACGCCGGCGGCTTCCTCGATGAACGCGCGACGATCCTCGGGCCGCGACTGCAGGATCTCGTCGAGCTTGCCCTGCCCGACGATGACGTGCATCTCGCGGCCGATGCCCGAGTCGCTCAGCAGCTCCTGCACATCCATCAGGCGGCAACTGCTGCCGTTGATTTCGTACTCGCTGGCGCCGTCGCGGAACATCCGGCGGGTGATCGACACCTCGGAGTACTCGATCGGCAGCGCGTTGTCGGAGTTGTCGATGGTGACGGTGACCTCGGCTCGGCCCAGCGGGGCCCGCGAGGAGGTGCCGGCGAAGATGACGTCTTCCATCTTCCCGCCGCGCAGCGTCTTCGCCCCCTGCTCCCCCATGACCCAGGCCAGGGCGTCGACGACGTTGGATTTTCCCGAACCGTTAGGCCCGACGACCGCGGTGATGCCCGGTTCGAAGCGCAGAGTCGTCGGCGATGCGAAGGACTTGAAGCCCTTCAGCGTCAGACTCTTGAGGTACACGGCGTGCCAGACTACCGCTCGAATCGCCGCGTCCAGGCTCCCCGCGGGGTGTCGAAGGGCCCTGAAAATCCCTGGCCGACGCACAGGCCACAGTGGTCACACCAGTCACTGGCGAGAGGGTCAGCTCGTTGGGAAACGCGACAGCGCCGGCGATATCGCGTTTGCCCTCGCACCGTGGGTCGCCCCATGGTGCCCAAGTGATCGCTGTGCCTACCGCTCGACGAAGCCGTCGAACCGCTCCCGCGGCTCGGACCAGTCGGCGATCACCTCGTCGACCTGACCCGGCCTGGGGGGCCACGCATCGCCGCCCCGCAGCGCCTCGAGCAGTTTCTCGCAACCCGCGCGCGGCCCCTGGGCGACCACCAGCACGCGGCCGTCAGCCTGGTTGGCCGCATACCCGGTGAGTCCCTGCTCGAGCGCCCGGGAGCGGGTCCACCAGCGGAAACCGACGCCCTGGACCCTGCCGTGCACCCAGGCGGTGAGCCGGACGTCAGGATCCGACATCGGCGACCTCGAAGTTCACGCGGGTGCCCGACTTGAGCGTGCGACCCACCGTGCACACCTGGTCGATCGCGCGGTCGACAACCAGCAAGAGGCGTTGCTTTTCGTCGTCGGACAACCCGGACAGGTCCAGCTCCAGGGATTCCTCGAGCAGCGGATACCGTTCCTGCTCACGGTCGGCGGCGCCGGAGACCCTGACGACCGCTTTGTAGTCGTCGCCGAGGCGGCGGGACAGGGGCGCGTCGCTGGACAGCCCGCTGCACGCCGCGAGCGCGATCTTCAGCAATTCGCCCGGGGTGAACACGCCCTCGACATCCTCGGAGCCGACGAGCACCTGCGCACCGCGCGAGCTGTATCCGGTGTACCGGCGAGTTCCGGTGCGTTCCACCCACAGTTCGGTCATGGCTCATTTCTACCGGGCCGAGTTCGCCATCCAGATCGACGGGAGCGCGGAAAAGTTCGAGAGCGGAGAACGCCACCGCCGATTTCGACACGCGACGACGGGGATTCGCAGCCGCAAGAGCACTCAAACGCGCGGACGGGGTTGGCATTTCGGGCAGTAGAACGACGAGCGATTCATGAACTTCTCCCGCCGCATGACGGCGCCGCAGCGCCGGCAGCTCTGCCCCGCACGGCCGTAAGCATCCAGGGACCGGTCGAAGTAGCCCGATTCCCCGTTGACGTTGATATAGAGCGAGTCGAACGACGTCCCGCCCTGCGCGAGCGCGTCGCGCATCACGTCGGCGGCGGCGTCCAGAATCGCGCCCAGCTTGCGGCGGCTCAACTCCGCGGCAATCCGGGCGCCGTGGACCTTGGCCCGCCACAACGCCTCGTCCGCGTAGATGTTGCCGATGCCCGAGACCACGGTCTGATCGAGGAGCTGTCGCTTGATCTCAGAATGCTTGCGCCGCAACACATTCACCACTGCCTCGCGGTCGAAGAGCGGGTCCAGCGGGTCGCGAGCGAGGTGCGCGACGGGGGTCGGGACCACGCTGCCGTCGACACTCACGAGGTCGGCAAGCATCCACCCGCCGAAGGTGCGTTGGTCGGCGAAGCTCAGCACGGTCCCATCGTCGAGCAGCGCGGAGATACGCACGTGGTCGGCGCGCGGTACCTGCCCAAGCAGCATCTGCCCGCTCATGCCGAGGTGTACGACGAGCGCCGTGTCCGGCTGGTCGGGACCGTCGAGCAGCAGCCACAGGTACTTGCCGCGCCGGCCGGTGCCGGCGATCCGGGCGTCGAGCAGCCGGGCGGTCAGGTCGGCGGGCCCGGCCTCGTGCCGGCGCACCGCGCGGGGATGGTGCACCCGGACGGCGGTGATTGTCCTGCCCACCACTCGGGCCTGTAAGCCGCGGCGGACCACCTCGACTTCGGGCAGTTCGGGCATTCAGTGATGATCGCAAGCGCGGCGAAGCCGGGCGAAGCGGGTCATCACCATGAATGATCGCAAGCGCGGCGAAGCCGGGCGAAGCGGGTCATCACCATGAATGATCGCAAGCGCGGCGAAGCCGGGCGAAGCGGGTCATCACCATGATTCAGACGGAGGTTTTCCCGGCCGGGTCCAGCTCTTCCAGCGCCTTCCAGGTGGCGGCGGCGGCCTTCTGCTCCGCCTCCTTCTTGGAGCGGCCGACGCCCGACCCGTATTCGGTGTCCATCACGACGACGACCGCGGTGAACTCCTTGTCGTGGTCGGGGCCGGTCGAGGTCACCACGTACGACGGCGCCCCCATGCCGCGCGCGGCGGTGAGCTCCTGCAGGCTCGTCTTCCAGTCCAGCCCGGCGCCCAGGGTCGGCGCGGCGTCGAGCAGCGCGCCGAACAACCGCAGGATCACCTCGCGGGCGGTCTCGATGCCGTGCTCGATGTAGATGGCGCCCAGCAGCGATTCCATGCCGTCGGCCAGGATGCTCGACTTGTCGGCGCCTCCGGTGTTGGCCTCGCCGCGCCCCAGGAACAGGTGCGCCCCGAGGCCCCCGTCAGAGAGGTTGCGCGCGACGTCGGCCAGCGCCTGGGTGTTGACCACGCTGGCGCGCAGCTTGGCGAGGTCGCCTTCCGATCGATCGGGGTGACGGTGGTAGAGCTCGTCGGTGATGGTCAGGCCCAGAACGGCGTCGCCGAGGAACTCCAGGCGCTCGTTGGTCGGCAGGCCGCCATTCTCGTAGGCGTAGCTGCGATGCGTCAGGGCCAGCGTGAGCAGCTCCTCGGGCAGCGCGACCCCGAGCGCGTCCAGCAGCACCTGGCGCGACGTCAACGCTTGCCTCCCGAGGTGTCCGAGTCCGGGGCGAACATCCCGGCGAGCTTGGACCAGCGGGGATCGATGCGGTCGTGCTGATGATCCGGCTCGGCAGCGAGGGAGACCCCGCAGTCGGGGCACAAACCCGGACAGTCCGGGTTGCACACCGGCGCGAACGGGAGCTCGAGCCCGACGGCGTCGACGATGGGCTGCTCGAGGTCGATGGTGTCGTCGACGACGCGGCCGACCTCGTCCTCTTCGGTGGTCGCCTCGGTCGTGCTGTCGGGGTAGGCGAACAGTTCGGTCAGCGCGACCTCGATGCGCCCATTGACCGGCGTCAGGCATCGCGCGCACTCGCCGACGGTGGGCGCGCCCACCGTTCCGGTGACGAGCACACCCTCGGACACCGACTGGATCTGCAGGTCCATGTCCAGCGGGCCGCCCTGCTCGATCGCGATCATGTCCAGTCCGATGCGCGACGGGGCGGGGACCGTCTGGCGCAGGGTGACCATCGCGCCGGGGCGACGTCCGAGCCTGGTGATATCGACGGTCATCGGCGTGGCCGGCCGTGGTGCTGCGTTGCGGGCCCACGATGTGCTGTGCTGCCGCGTCATACCAGAAATCCTACGGCTCGGGCCGCACAACGCCAGGGTCGAACTGGCGTCTTGGGGGGCTAGCGCGTCGCGTAGTCGTGGGTGCCGGCCGCCGTGCGGAGCTGGTGGCGGCCACGCCCCACCGAGCGCAGGGTGCCGTTGAGGAACTCCTCGAACTCGGCGAGCTTGTTGTCGACGTAGATGTCGCATTCGCCCCGCAGGCGGTCCGCCTCGGCGTGAGCGGTGTCGATGAGCCGGGTGGCTTCCGCGTTGGCCGCCTGCACCACCTCGTTCTGGGACACCAGGCGCTGCTGTTCCTTGATGCCCTCCTGGACGGCCTTCTCGTAGGAGATGTTGCCGTTCTCGATCAGCCGGTCGGCTTCGGACTGGGCACGGCTGACGCTGGCCTCGTACTCGCGCTTGGCCGCGGTGGCGATGCGGATCGCCTCCTCGCGCGCCTCGCCAACCATCCGCTCGCTGTGCTGGCGCGCCTCGCTCACCATGCGGTCCGCCTGGGCCTTCGCGTCGGACAGGATCCGGTCGGCCTCCGCGCGAGCGTGGTTGAGCATGGATTCCGACTCGGTGGTCGCCGAGGACACCATGGAGTCGGCGTGCGACTTGGCGTCATGCAGCATCGAGTCCCGCGCGTCGAGCACGTCCTGGGCGTCATCGAGCTCGCCGGGGATCGCGTCCTTGATGTCGTCGATCAGTTCCAGGACGTCACCGCGCGGCACCACGCAGCCGGCCGTCATCGGCACGCCACGGGCTTCTTCGACGATGGCGCTCAACTCGTCCAGCGCTTCAAAGACTCGATACACGGCCAATACCTCCTGGCGTTTGCCAAAATCGCTGTTGTTACCAGTGTGCCTGGTGTTACTTCTGTGGCTGCGGTGGTCGGGTCGGTGTGTCGGGTATTCGTTCGGCGGCCTTCGCGCGCGGCGGGCGCCGCAGGCGAACGTCTCCGGCAAATTCCGTCCGGCCTATCCAGAAGCCCATTCAACACCGCGGTGGCCAACAGCGGCCAGCGAATTGCCTGTTCGGCCGACCGCAGCTACAGCCACCGGCGGGGCGCACCACCCTCGGGATCGTCGCCGGGGGGCTCGGACAGCGACTGCTCGACCACAGACTCGGGCTTGGGCGTGGGAGCCACCCGTCCGCGGTACAGGCCGAGGTACCCCTCCGCGTTGGGGTCCGACTGCGGGCCGGGGCCGCCGGGTGGACGTTTGCGCAGGTAGGTCACGAGCAAGACGCTGCAGCCCACGATCAGGAAGGCAACGAGCGCGATCTTGCCGATCAGCAAGAGGGTCGCAACGGTGAGCACGTCGTTCACTCCTTTCAGACGACGCTGATGATCGGGCGGATCGGCGCGGGAGCGTTTCGCGGGGCGATGGACGTTCCGAACTCGGAGGGGACGGCGGTGGCGCGCAACCACGTCGGAAACGGATCGGGCAGGTTCGCGAGCTGGCTGCGGTCCGCCGGGTTCTCGGTGGGGACATACAGGACCCCCTCGCTGTAGCAGGTTGTCCGCTCCGGCGGCAGGTAGGTGCGGACCAGCGGCAGGTAGTCCTCACCGAGCCACGTCCACCAGATCGGGTTGGCCGGCAGACCGAGGATCCCGTCGGGGCCGCGCAGCGAGCCGCTCAGGTCGCAGTTGCCGTCCGCGTGGCCCGTGAGCTTGTGGTTGCGCAGTACCTCGCCCGTGGCCAGGATGCTGCCGCGCCGGCGGGCGTACTCGACGAAGAAGCGCCGCACGGTGTTGCGCCGGCGCGGCTCTTCCAGCGGATCGACCACGAGTCTGAGCCTGTCGACCAAAATGCCGTCCCGCTCGTTCGGGTACAGCCCCCCGTCGAGGCAGGGATACGTCCCGTCGAACCACGCAACATCGCAATAACTGGAGATGAAGCGGTCGCCCCCGTCGCGGTCCAGCCGGTGCGCCAACGGATACACATTGCCGAAACGTCGCGGAAGCGCCTCCGGCAGGAACTTTTTGGCGGTTTCCACCCACTCGGCAGGAGCGTTGGGAGCCGACGCCGGCGAATACCAGCGCAAGTCGAGGATCCGGACGGCCGCGGTGGTGGAGCGTGAGGCCTTGCGAACCGGCTTGGGGCCCGGAATGTTTTCGGTCTGCTCGTCGACCACCACGCCACCCGTCGCGAGCGCCAGGGCCTTGGCGAACCGGCGGGCGCATCGCACCTGCGCGGGGTCGTTCCCCGCGACGGTCACCCGCCAGCTGGCGGTGGGCGCGACGATGCGCGACGAGACGTGCTCGGGGACGTGGCGCGCGCTGATCGCGCGGGGGCCGGTGACGGTGAATGCGTGAATTTTCTGCTTTCCGCGCAGGACGACCACGTCGTCGCCGACACCGCCGGCCGAAAGACCTGGGACGGATTCGACGATCGCCGCCAGTTGCCGTTCGGGCACGACGCACCCGGCATACACCGTCAACGCATACGGCTTCGCTTGCGCCCCACCGCTCAGCGCCGCGGATCCGTGCGTGCGCCCGACTCCGCGTTCGTGGTGAACCGACATCGCGCCCCCATTTCCTTCGCTCGTTCAATGCTACGAATCAAAGCACAACAAGACGTAGCACTGCAACATCTGATTTGCATTCACCTGGGTGGGTGCCCGCCCGCGCCATGGACGGAAAACCTCGGCTCGAGACCGCATTGATCAGCGATTACCACGGAATACTGCCCTTTGCCGCGGACCCCTATACACGGGGTCAGGCGCCACTGCTCAACACGGCGCATGCTGCATCTTTATTTCCTTTGATCCGAGGCGACAGCAGCGGTTCACCGGTTGACGTATACCCCCTATGGGTATAGGTTGAACCGGGACGATCGGGACGAGACGGAGGACGCGATGGCGGTGCTGGCAGCGCTTGGACACGGCCTGGCGTTGGCCGGGTCGATGACGTGGGAAATCCTTTGGGCGTTGATCCTCGGTTTCGCGCTGTCGGCCGTGGTCCAGGCCGTGGTGCGCCGCTCGACGATCGTCACCCTGCTCGGCGATGACCGGCCCCGCACGCTGGCGGTCGCGGCCGGCCTCGGGGCGGCGTCTTCGTCATGCTCCTACGCGGCCGTGGCATTGGCCCGCTCATTGTTTCGCAAGGGCGCGAACTTCACCGCCGCGATGGCGTTCGAGATCGGTTCGACCAACCTGGTCGTGGAACTGGGGATCATCCTGGCCCTGCTGATGGGGTGGCAATTCACGGCAGCGGAGTTCGTCGGGGGCCCGCTGATGATCGTCGTCCTCGCCGTCTTGTTCCGGCTGTTCGTACGCAGCCGACTGGTCGACGCCGCGCGCGAGCAGGCCGAGCTCGGACTCGCCGGATCGATGGAAGGCCATGCCGCGATGGACATGTCGATCCAGGGGGAAGGGTCGTTCTGGCGGCGGCTCCTCTCACCGCAGGGGTTCACGTCCGTCTCGCACGTGTTCGTCATGGAGTGGCTGGCGATCCTGCGCGACCTCGTCCTTGGCCTGCTGATCGCGGGCGCAATCGCAGCCTGGGTGCCCGAAAAGTTCTGGCAAGCCTTCTTTTTGACCGATCACCCGGGCTTGGCGGCGCTCTGGGGACCGATAGTGGGCCCCGTCGTGGCGATCGCGTCCTTCGTCTGCTCGATCGGCAACGTGCCGTTGGCCGCCGTCCTGTGGAACGGGGGCATCAGCTTCGGTGGCGTCGTCGCCTTCATCTACGCCGACCTGCTCATCCTGCCGATCCTGAACATCTACCGGAAGTATTACGGCACCAGGATGATGCTGACGCTGCTGGGCACCTTCTACGCCGCGATGGTCACCGCCGGATACCTGGTGGAATTGCTCTTCGGCACAACGCATCTCATTCCCGCGCAACGCAATGCCACGGTGATGACCGCAAGCATTTCGTGGAACTACACGACCTGGCTCAACATCGCCTTTCTGGTCGTCGGCGCGATTCTGGTCGCCCGGTTCGTCACCTCGGGGGGCCTGCCGATGGTGCGGATGATGGGCGGCTCGCCCGATGCGGGAGACGGGCACCACGATCACAGCGGTCACCACCACTGACGACGATCACGGGGCGGGCAGTCGCACGTCCAGCACCGCGCAGCGGCCATGCCCGGTCTCCGCGAGCGCCCACCTGATCGCCTCTTCCATTTCCGCCGGCGTGTGCACAGCCCGGCCGCTGCCGCCACACGCCGCGGCCAGCGCGGCGTAATCGGTATCCGGCGACAGCTGCGTCTCGGGAAAATCGTTGCCGCGCACTGAAACTCCGTCGGGATATAGGTCCATCACCGGCCGCTTGGAAGCCCAATACGAGTGGTTGTTGAGCACCACCGTCACGAACGGCGCACCGTAGCGGTGGGCCGTCCAGAAGGCGGCCGTCGGCACGCTGAAGTTGAACGACCCATCGCCGCACACCGCCACGACGGGCAGCTCCGGGCGCGCGAGTTTCATCCCCACGGCTCCCCCGGGTGCCCAGCCGAGCGCCGGGGCGCCCGTGTCAAAGAAATGCCCCGGTTGCCGGGGCACCTGCCGGCCGACGGCCGGGCGGTTGGTCACGGCCTCCTCAACCACCACGGCCTCGTCGGGGAGCGCCCGGCTCAGGGCGGCGAGCATCGCGTCGGGCGCATCGGCCGGCCGGTCCGATGCGGCCCTGCGGGCGGCGGCCGCGCGGCGTTGCGCGCCGTCGGCCTCGGCGGCCCGACGGCGCGCGGCCCATCTGTCGCGGTGCTCCGGGGTGGCCCGGCGCAGCACGGCCTGCTCGAGAAGCGGCAGGGCGATACGCGTGTCGGCGGTCAGCGCCACCTCGATCGGATAGGACCACAGCGGCATGTCTGCTTTGACGGGGTCGGCGTCGATCTGCACCACGCGGGCGTCGTCGGGCGGCGCCAGCTGGTCCGGCACCCACGGCACCTCGGAATCCAGCACCAGCACCGCATCGGCGGTGGCCAGCGGCGCCGGATCCCCCGCACTGTGCAGGGCATGGCCGAGCGGCAGGTTGGCGCGATCCCCCTGGTCGACCACGGGCGCCCCCAGCGTCTCGGCGAGCCGCGCCAGCACCGCCGCACAGCCCGGCTCGGCCGCCGTCCGCGACGTGACGATGACGGCCCGGCTCGCGTCGACGAGGATTGCCGCTAGCTTTTCCAGCGCGTCCGGGTCCGGACCGGGCGGGACGGCCGGCGGCAGCCGCCGGGGCAGCGGGCGGGATCCCGCCTCCATCAACGCTTCCCGGGGCAGCATGACGTAGGCCGGACCCGTGGGACTGGACTGCGCAACCTGAAACGCGCGGCGCACGATCGGCGCCAACTCGCGGCCCCGGGGAACCTCCATGTGCCACTTGACGTAGTTGCGCACGATGGCCGGCTGGTCGAGTTGCTCCTGCTGCCAGTGAATGAAGGTGTCGCGGTGACCCCGGACCTCCGGCGACGCCGTGTAGGGCGTGCGGCCCGCGAAGATCACCACCGGGGTCCGGTTGCGCTGGGCGTTGTGCAGCTGGCAACCGAGGTTGAGCGTCCCGGCGTCCACGTGCACCATGACCGCCTGCGGTTGTCCGCTGACCATGTGGTGCCCGATGGCCGCCGCCAGGGCGACGCTCTCGTGGATGCACAACACGGCCCGGGGAGCCGGCGTGCCCGCGGCGCGCGCCGCGGCCAGCGCTTCCTGCAGCGGGGCGGAGTCGGTGCCGGGGTTGATGAACAAATGCGAGACGCCCTCGTCGGCGAGCAGCGCGATCAGATCGGCGGCCGCCTCCGGACCCTCCACCGTCATGGTTCTCCTCTGCCCGGTTGCGGTTCAGATCTTCAGGATGCGTTCGGCGTTGGCGTGCGCGATCTTCTCGCGGTCGCCGGGGCTCAGCGTGGTGCGCTCGAACCCGTCGACCGCCTCCTGCGAGGACTCGTAGGGGTAGTCGACGGAGAACATGATGGCGTCGGCCCCGACTTCCAGGACCGCGCCGGTGAGGGCCGCCGGGGAGAAGACGCCGCTGGTGGTGAAGACGACATTGGTGCCGAGATACGCCGACGGGGGGCGCTGCAGCCGGTAGTCGGTGTGGATGGTCGCGTAGCGCGAATCGAGGCGGCTGCGCTGGAAAGGCAGGAATTCGCCCATGTGGCCGAGGATCAGGGTCGCCGAGGGATGCCGGTCGAAGACGCCACCGCACACGACGCGCAGTGCGTGACCGGACACTTCGGCGGCCCAGCTCCACATCGCCCCATAGAGTTCCGGGTGGCCGGTGAGCACGCGCCAGCGATCCGCCGGCGGCGTACCCGGATGCAGATAGAGCGGAACCGCAAGGGATTCCAGCGCTTCCCACAGCGGCTCATAGAGCGGCTCGTCGAGATAGCGGCCGCCGAGGTGGTCGTTGACCAGCGCGCCGCAGAAGCCAAGCTCGGTGACGCAGCGTTCCAGTTCGGTGACGGCCGCGCGCGGGTCCTGCAGGGGAAGCGCGGCGAAGCCGCGGAACCGGGTCGGGTGCTCGGCCACCGTCTGCGCCAGGTAATCGTTGGCGCGCCGGGCGTCTCCCCGCGCCGTGTCGGCGTCGAGGTCGGCCTGCAGACCCGGAACGGTCAGCGACAGCACCTGGATGTCGATGCCGGCGGCGTCCATCTCCGGGATGCGGTACTGCGTGAAATCGGGGAGCTTACGCAGCCACTGCTGGGCAAACGACGTCTCCCGGGAGGCCAACCCGGACATAGGTTCGGCGATCCCGGGAATTGAGAACGCCTCCTCCAACGCGATATATCTCATCAATCCCCTCCTCCGCCCCGATGCACCAGGCCCGGGGTACCCACTCGACAATCATGTACTCGGTGACCCGTCCCGCGACCACCGAGGCCCTCGAGATGACAGCGCGGCGGGCACCAGCCATGGTGGCGTAGTGCGGGGCGGGGTTCTGAGTTGGGATCGATGACGACGAGGCTTTCGGGGCGCTGCGTCGCGACGCCGGTCACCCGCGTCGACGGCCGCGCCAAGGTCATCCCTCGCGAGTTGCCTCGGCGCGCCAACCGATTCCGTCCGTGTCATCTCGCCCCCACCGCTCGCCACGGCTGCGGACGTCACACCGTGTAGCCCGAATCAACGCCCCAACACCATGTTTCAGGCGCGGCCCCGGTGAGGCACCCGGGTTGTTCGCGCTCCGACCGGCCGGAGTTCGCCACCTCCTTCGTCGACGGTTCCGACAAGCTGGCCGAGTTCGGCGCCCGCGGCGTCGGCGAGATCGGCATCTGCGGAGCGCCGGCGGCGATCTCCAACGCCATTCACCGCGTTCCGGGTGGCGGCCCAGCACGCGCTGGCCGGAGCCAGTCCGTGCCTCGGAACGCATTCAAGGTCGATCTCGCCAAGCATTGCGTGGTGCGCGCGCTCATCCGGGCGGTGACACCGCGTTCAGCCGAGCCAGGATCAGCCGGAAAGCTTCTCGCGCAACCGGCGATTGACCGGCTCGGGCAACAGCTGGGACACGTCGCCGCCGAGCAAAGCGACCTCCTTGGCCAGCGACGACGAGACAAACGAATACTGCGGCGCGGTGGCCACGAAGAAGGTGTCCACGCCGGCGATGTGCTTGTTCATTTGCGCCATCTGCAGCTCGTACTCGAAGTCGGTGCCGGTGCGCAGGCCCTTCACGATCGCCGTCATTCCGCGCGCCGTGACGAAGTCGACCACCAGGCCTTTCCCGACCTCCACGCGCAGGTTTCGCAGGTGGGTCGTCGACTCCTCGATCATCGCGATCCGCTCATCGACGTCGAACAGGCCCTTCTTGGCGGGATTGGTCAGGATCGCCACCACCACCTCGTCGAACTGGGCCGACGCGCGTTCGAAGACGTCGATGTGGCCCAACGTCACCGGGTCGAACGATCCCGGGCACACCGCCCCGCTCATACGGCATGACGGTACACGCCGGGCTCAGAGCCACTCGGCCAACTCCAGCCGAGTGTCCCCGTAAACGCGGTGCGGCCACGCCGACCAGCCTTCCGGCCAGGCCAGCGGCACGCCGCCCGCCGCGCGCTCGATGACGGCGACGGTCCCCTCCCGGACCCAGCCGTGCTCGGTGAGCGCGGCGAGGACGGCGCCGACGTCGTCGGCACCGACCTCATACGGCGGGTCGGCCAATACCAGGTCCACCGGCGACGGGGTCTCGCCGGCCAGGACACTCGCCACGGAACCGCGCCGCAGCGTCGCCCCAGCCAGCCCGAGCGCCTTGACGTTGCGCGCGATGACCGCCGCGGCACGCTGGTCGGACTCCACGAACAACGCCGATGCTGCCCCGCGCGACAGTGCCTCGAGCCCCAGCGCCCCGGAACCGGCGTACAGGTCCAGCACCGCGAGCCCGGTCAGGTCGCGGCGGGCGGCCAGGATGTTGAAGAGCGATTCACGGACCCGGTCGGTGGTGGGCCTGGTCCCCCGCGGCGGGACGGCGATGCGCCGGCCCCCGGCGACGCCGCCGATGATGCGGGTCACCCGGCGCCGCCCAGATCAGAGTCGACCACCTAGATCAGCGTCGACCAATAGTCCCAGAATCGCGCCATGATCAGCAGGATCACCGCCGTGAACCACAGCACGGCGATCGACCACCGCCATTGATAAACCACCTGTGCCACACCGCTTTCCCGGCGTTCGAGTGCGGGACGAAAGATGATGGAGGCGACGACGACCAGCAGCGAGATAGTCATCGCCCACACCACCATGCAGTACGGGCACAATGCCCCGATCCGATACAGGCTCTGGAAGATCAGCCAGTGCACGAACGCCGCACCGATCAGGATTCCAACCGCCAGTCCGATCCAATACCATTGCGGCAATTGCACTTTCGCCACCGCCAGCACACCCGTCACGACCACCACGGTGAAGCCCACGATGCCGAGCAGCGGGTTGGGAAAGCCGAACACCGACGCCTGCGGTGTGACCATCACCGACCCGCAGGCCAGGATCGGGTTGATGTTGCACGACGGCACGTAGGCCGGGTTGCGCAGGAGCTCGACCTTCTCGATCGTCAGTGTCATCGACGCCAACAGCCCGATCGCCCCGGCGATCAGCACCCACCAGGCGCTCCGCGCCGGCACCGGGGCCCCGGGACGGGAGTCCGGTGGGAGGTCGCCGTCCCGCTCGGCGGGTTGTGCCGACACCGGGGTGGTCACGCCGCGGCGGGAGTGGCGGCGGTGTCCAGACCCGGGATGTCGCCGACGATTTCCTTGACCTTGCTCACCAGCGCGTCGGGGGTCGACGGGTCATAGTCGGCGCCGTTGATCCGGACGGTGGGCGTAGCGGTGATGCCGGCGGCCCCCGCCTCCGCGGTCACCTTGGGCAGGTACTTGCCGCTGTTGACGCAGTCCGGCACCTTGCCCACGACACCGGCCTCCCGGGCCAGCTCGATCAGCTTCGCGTTGTCCGGGAAGCTGGTGGCGCGCTCGTCGGGCTGGATGCCCTTGCTGTAGAGCGCGGCGTGGAAGCGGCGGAAGGCGTCGAGGGACTCATCGGCCACGCACAGGGCCGCCGCGCCGGCTCGTGACGAGTAATCCTGGTTTCGCGGGCTGTCCAGGATCGCCACCATCGAGTAGTCGGCCGCGATGGCGCCGATGTCGACCAGCTTGGACACCGTGGGCCCGAACGTCCGCTCGAAGTTGCCGCACGCGGGGCACAGGAAGTCCTCGTAGAACGCGACGACGGCCTTGGGGTTGCTGGTTCCGGGCTGGGTGACGAGTTTGCTCGAGGTCACCCGCACGGTGTCGCTGCCGCCGGCGGCGACCGCACCCTTCTTGTGGTGTGTCGCCACGATGTAGGAGACGAGCGCAACCAGGAAGATGACGATGACTGCGGTACCGCCGATCTGGACCAGTCGGCCGGACTTGCGGTCGCCGGACTTGAGGTCGAAGCGCGGGGGACGTTTCGGTGTGTCGGCCACGGGTTCGCTGATCCTTCGGTGCTGGGACCCGTCCGGTGGTCGGACGGTAGTCGGACGGCCTTCAGATTACCGGCGAAGGCGGCCGAGCCGGTCAAACTCGGGTCAGGTGGGCGCGTAGCGCCGAGATCAGCTCGCCGGTCCCGGTGGCGCTGCCCCCGCCGAGCTGGAATGTGTTCACGAAGCCGTGGGTGAGCGAACCCATGCACCGCAGGTCGACCGCATTGCCGGCGGCCCGCAGCGCCGTCGCGTAGCTCTCCCCTTCGTCGCGCAGCGGGTCGAAACCCGCGATCGCAATCAGCGTGGGCGGCAGCCCCGACAGCGACTCGGCGAGCAGGGGCGAGACCCGCGGGTCGGTGCGGTCGATGCCCGAACCCCGGAGGTACTGCGCCTCGAACCAGTCGATGTCGCGCTTGGTCAGCAGGAAGCCGCGGGCGAACAGGCTCAGCGACCGGGTCTGCGCAGTGTGGTCGGTCCGCGGATAGATCAGCCACTGCAGCACCGGAGCGGGCGCACCCTCGTCTCGGGCCAGCCGGCAGACGACGGCGGCCAGGTTGCCGCCCGCACTGTCGCCGCCGACCGCGACCCGGCCCGGGGCGGCGCCGAGCTCTCCGGCGTGTTCGTAGGCCCAGGTGAATGCCGCGTAGGCGTCCTCGATCGCCGCGGGGGCCGGATGCTCGGGCGCCAGGCGGTAGTCGATCGACAGCACGTGGATCCCCGCGTCGCGGCACGTCAGTCGGCACAGCGCGTCGTAGCTGTCGAGGTCGCCGATCGCGAAGCCGCCACCGTGGTAGAAGACCAGCAGGGGCGCCGCGCCGCCGTGCGGCGGGCGGTAGTGCCGCGCCGCGATCTCCCCCGCGGGCCCGGGCAGTGAGAGCTCGTCCACCTCGACGTGTATCTGGGGCCCCGGAAGTTCGGTACACATGCGGTGCATCTGGGCGCGAGAGGCGGCCGCATCGTCGTCGACCACCAGGCCGTCGATGCCGACGGCGCGCGAACTCGACAGCATCAGCTGCAACGTCGGGTCCAGCGTGTTTCCGTCGATGATGACCGCGCGGCCGCCGCACAACGCCCGCTTGGCCAGGTTCGGGATCCACGGCATGACCTTGAGCCCCCCGCCGACCGCCGCGCCCTGCACGCGACTCTTCAGGCGCATCGGCGCGGGTTTCGCGCCGTAATGGAGCGCCGGCGCGCCTGGCAGACTCTTGGTCATGGGCAGTTCCCTCCGACAAGCCTTTGTCACCCTCAACGACGGCATTTCGATTCCCGCCGTTGGGCTGGGAGTCTTCCAGGTACCGCCGACGGACACCGAGCAGGTGGTCGGCGCCGCGCTGCGCGCCGGTTACCGGCACATCGACACCGCCGCGGCCTACCGCAACGAGCGGGAGACGGGGCGGGCGCTTGCCGACTCCGGCGTGCCGCGCGAACAACTGTACGTGGTGACCAAATTGTGGAACGCCGACCAGGGTTACGACAGCACGCTGGCCGCGTTCGACGCGAGCATGGAGCGGCTCGGGCTCGACTACCTGGACCTGTACCTGATCCACTGGCCCACGCCCGCCCTGAACAAGTTCGTCGACACCTTCAAGGCGTTCGCCCACCTGCGCGATCAGGGCCGGATCCGGTCCATCGGCGTCAGCAACTTCGAGCCCGAGCACCTGACCGTCCTCATCGACGCCACCGGCATCGTTCCCGCGGTCAACCAGGTGGAACTGCATCCGCGGTACCCGCAGAAGGAGTTGCGGGACGTGCACGCCCGGCGCGGCATCGCCACGGAGGCGTGGGCGCCGCTGGGCCAGGGAGCGCTGCTCACGCACCCGACGGTCACGGCGGTGGCCGAGGGACGCGGGCGGACTTCCGCGCAGGTGTTGATTAGGTGGCATATCCAGCTCGGTAATATCGTGATCCCCAAGTCGGTAAATCCCTCACGGATTGCGAGTAACTTCGACGTGTTCGATTTCGAACTCAGTCCCGAAGAAATGGCGTCGATCTCCTCGCTCGATGACGGAAAGCGGCTTGGTCCGGATCCACGAACCTTCAATTTCACAGGCAGGTGAAAGACGTTGACTGACGCGGCAGGCGTTGCCATACCGTCCATAGCTTTAAATGACGAAAACACGATGCCCGTGCTCGGCCTCGGCGTCGCGGACCTGTCGGACGACGAGGCGGAACACGCGGTGTCGGCGGCCCTGGAGATGGGCTGCCGGCTCATCGACACCGCCGCCGCCTACGGCAACGAGGCCGCCGTCGGCCGCGCGATCGCGGCTTCCGGCATCGCCCGCGCGGAGTTGTTCGTCACCACCAAGCTCGACATCCCCGACCAGGGCTTCACGAAGGCGCAGGACGCCTGCTCGGCCAGCCTCGAGCGCTTGGGCCTGGACTACCTGGACCTCTACCTGGTCCATTGGCCCGCCCCGTCGCTCGGCCGGTACGTCGACGCCTACGGTGGCCTCATCCAGTCGCGCGGGGAGGGACACGTCCGCTCGATCGGTGTCTCCAACTTCACCGCGGATCACCTGGAGACGGTCATCGACCTGACCTTCGTCACCCCCGCGGTCAACCAGGTCGAGCTGCATCCGCTGCTCAACCAGGCCGACCTGCGCAAAGCCGACGCGCAACACAACGTGGTGACGCAGTCTTACACCCCGCTGGTGCTGGGCAAGCTGATGGACAACGCGACGGTGACGTCGATCGCGGGCGAGTACGGCAAGACCGCGGCGCAGGTTTTGCTGCGGTGGAATCTGCAGCTGGGTAATTCGGTGATTTTCCGGTCGGCCAAACCCGAGCACATCGCCGGCAACCTGGATGTCTTCGATTTCGAATTGGCCGCCGAGCACATGGACGCGATCAACGGGCTCAACAACGGGACGCGGTTGCGTCCGGACCCGGACACGTTCAACGGGGCCGACGATCCGGCCGGCCCCGCTAGCTCGTCGGGCAGGTAGTCGCGGCTCCACGCAGCACGCCGGCCGACGCCTGGTCGACCGGCAACTGGTAGCCGCGCAGCACGGCGATGAACTGCATGGCGTACTGGCACGCGAACGCGGTGTTGGGCGGCATCCACCGCGCCGGCGGCGAATCGCCCTTGTCCTGGTTGGCCTGGCCGTCGACGGCGAGCAGGTTGGCCGGATCGTTGGCGAACCGCAGGCGCTCGGGGTCGGGCCAGGCGGACGCCCCCATGTCCCAGGCGTAGGCCAGCGGGACGATGTGGTCGATCTGGACCGATTCCCCGACCTTGGGTCCGCGCTGGAACGCGATGGTCTTGCTGGTGTAGGGGTCGTGCAGCGTGCCGGTGGCCACGGCGTCCGGGCAGCGCTTGACCCACACATAGGTCTTGTCGACGAGGTCGCGGTTGAGAATGTCGTCGCGGGTGTCACATCCGTTGTGACCCAACGGGGCATCGCTGTTGTCGTCCCAGGCGTCACCGAACGCCGCCCGGCGGTAGTCGTAGCGGTGTTGCCGCAGCGGCAGCACGGCGACGCCCGCCAGCACGTCGGCGCCGGGCAGCACCGTGGGGACATCGGCACGTGCGGCGTACTGGTCGGCGCGGCGGGCCGCCGACGACCCCAGCGTCTGATAGGCGACCAGGACGGCGACGATCGTTGCCGCCGTCAACCAGAACAGGACCCTGCGGTTCATGCCTTGTCGAGGTATTCGATGCGGTCGGTACTGGTGAATCGCGCGGCCAGCGCTGCCAATCCGGGGTTGGTGGCGTCCTCCTCGTAGGCGGAGACGCAGAAGGCGCGGGCCGCGTCGATGACGTCGAGATGGTCGGCCAGTGAGAGCAGCTTCAAGCTGATGGCACGGCCGGATTGGTTGCGCCCCAACACGTCTCCTTCGCGCCGCTCCTTGAGGTCGAGGTCGGCGAGCGCGAAACCGTCCAGAGTCTCGGCCACCGCGCGCAGGCGCTCGCCCGCCCCCGAGTCCGGCGATACCCAGCTGGCCAGCAGGCAGAGACTGGGATGCCGGCCGCGCCCGATGCGACCGCGCAGCTGATGCAGCTGGCTGATGCCGAAGCGGTCGGCGTCCATCACCAACATCACGGTCGCGTTCGGGACGTCCACGCCCACCTCGATGACCGTGGTGCACACCAGCACATCGATGTCACCCGCCCGGAAGGCGGACATCACGGCGTCCTTGTCATCGGCGGACAACCGTCCGTGCATCAATCCCAGGCGCACGTCCGCGAGCTCGCCCGATCGCAGCCGGGCGTAGAGCCCTTCGGCGGTTTCCGACGGCTTGACGTTCTGCTCCTGCTTCTCTTTCTCCGGATCGTCGGTCTCGTCGATCCGGGGGGTCACCACATAGGCCTGGCGGCCGGCGGCGACCTCTTCGGTGATCCGCCGCCAGGCACGTTCGAGCCAGGCGGGCTTGTCCCTGACGAAGATGACGTTGCTGGTGATCGGTTGGCGTCCGCGCGGAAGTTCGCGCAGCGTCGAGGTTTCCAGGTCGCCGTATACCGTCAGCGCGACGGTGCGCGGTATCGGCGTCGCCGTCATCACCAGCAGGTGCGGTGTCACACCCGGACGGGCCTTGGCCCGCAACTGGTCTCGTTGTTCGACACCGAACCGGTGCTGCTCGTCGACCACCACCATGCCCAGGTTGTCGAACTCCACGGCGTCCTGCAGCAGCGCGTGGGTCCCGACGACGATGCCGACCTGCCCGCCGGCGATCTCGGCCCGGACCTGCTTCTTCTGCGCCGCCGTCATCGAACCGGTCAGCAGGGCGACGCGCGTGGCGGTATCCGCGCCACCGAGCTGGCCCGCCATCGCCAGCGGGCCGAGCACGTCGTTGATCGACCGTACATGTTGGGCGGCAAGAACTTCCGTGGGCGCCAGCAGCGCGCATTGATATCCGGCGTCCACCAGCTGCAGCATCGCCAGCACCGCGAGGATGGTCTTCCCGGAACCCACCTCTCCCTGGAGCAGGCGGTTCATCGGCCGGGTCGCCGAGAGCTCCTCCGCAAACACGGCGAACACCTCACGTTGCCCCGCCGTCAGCTCGAAAGGCAACCGCGCCAACAGTTCTGCGGCCAGGCCCTCGGGGCGCGGCGGGGCGGGCGGACCCGATTCCGAGAGCTCGCTGTGCCGCCGGGCGACCAGCGCCCACTGCAGCCCGACGGCTTCGTCGAAGGTCAGGCGTTGCCGCGCCCGCCGCCGCGCCGATTCGTCCTCCGCCAGATGGATGTCGCGCAACGCCCGGTCCTCGGAGACCAGGCCGTGGCGTTCGCGCAGGCCGGCGGGTAGCGGGTCATCGATTGGATCCAGGACGTCGAGCACCTGGCGCACGCAGCGGAAGATGTCCCAGCTCTGCAGCTTCGTGGTCGCCGGATAGATGGGGAAGAAGGCGCGCTCGAACGCCGACATCTGCAGCTCGCCGGTGCTGGCCTTGGAGGCGATGGCGATGTTCTTCAGCGAGCTGGTGCCGCGATCCCGGCCGTCGGGCGAGTCCAGGATGAGGAACGCCGGGTGCGTCAGCTGCATGGCGTTGTTGAAGAATCCGACCTCCCCGGACAGCATCACCTTGGTGCCCTTGACCAGGTCCTTCTTCAAATAGTTTGCGTTGAAGAACGTCGCGGTCACCTTGTTGCGGCCGGCGCCCAGGGTGATCCGGTGACACAGCTTGTTGGGGGTCTTCTTCATCGGCCACGTCTTGGTTTCGGCGATCGTGTCGACGATCGTGACGTGCTCGCCGGCCGGCGGGCGCCGACCGTCGGCGTCCCAGCGGGTCGCGCCCTCGGTGTAGCTGCGCGGGTAATGGCGCAGCAGGTCGTCGACGGTGCGGATCCCCAGCTCCTCGTCGAGCTGGTCGGCGGCCTTGGCGCCCACCACGAAGTCCAGCCGGTCGCCCAGCGATGCCACGACTACTCGACCCCGATCAACAGCGCGTCCCCGCGATGGCCGGTGCGGTAGGTCACCAGCTCGGTCCCCGGGTGATGGTCGTGCATGTGCTCTTCCAAAATGTCGCCCAACGCCTCGGCGTCGACGTCGGCCTCGAACCCGGCGCCGACGAGGACGGTCGCCAGGTCACCGCCCGAGGCCAGCAGGAGGTCGAGCAGGCCGATCGCCGCCCCCACCGCGTCGGCGGCCACGATCAGCACCTCGTCGCCGGCGATGCCCAGCCCGTCGCCCGGCTGGCAGCGACCCGCCCACGTCAACGCGCTCTCGGTCGCGATGCGCACCGAGCCGTGCCGGGCGGCGCCGGCGGCGCGGGCCATGGTGTACCCGTCGTCGACGGCCGGCCGGTCCGTCTCGTGCACGGCCAGCGCGGCCAGGCCCTGCACCATCGAGCCGGTCGGTATCGGCACCACGTCGATGCCCCATCCGATGGCCGCGGTGCAGCCGGCCACCAGCTCCTCGGCGGCCACGTAGCCGTTGGGCAACACCATGACCTGGGCGGCGCCGGTGTCGACCACGGCACGCATCAGCTGATGTGCGCTGATGTCCGTTGCGGGATGGCCGGCGGTCACGTCCGGCCGCAGCACGTTGGCCCCCTCCGCGGCGAACAGTTCGGCCGCGCCGTCGCCGTCGACGACGGCGAGCACGGCCCGTTCGCGCGTCCAGCCGCCCGCCGGCAGCCCCGTCCCCCCCGAACCGAGGACCGAGATCACGATCCGGCTGGGACGCCCGGCCACCAGGCCCGCTTCGACGGCGGCGCCGGCGTCGTCGGTGTGCACGTGCACGGAGTAGGTGCCGTCGGTCGCGGGCGCGGCCGCGATGGCAACGGAATCCCCCAGCTCCTCCAGTCGGTCCCGCAACGCGTCAGCGGCGGGGGGATCGCACCCGTCCAGCCGGTACATCACCTCGAATTGCGGCGCCGGGCGCTCCGCGGGGGCGTGCGGCGGCATCTGGCGGGGCGCGATCTCATACACCGTGCGGGCCGGAGCCTGACCGGAGATGGTGGACCGCAGCGCGTCCAGCAGGACCAGCAAACCCCTTCCGCCGGCGTCCACCGCGCCGGCGTCGGCCAGCACGTCGAGCTGTTCCGTAGTCTTCTCCAGCGCGACCACCGCCGCGTCCCCGGCGGCGGTGACCGCCGCCACCAGACCTTCGTCCGCGCATTCCGCGACCGCCTCGGCGGCGGCCCGCAGCACCGAGACGATGGTCCCGGGGACTTCCTCCCCGCCCATCGAGGCGATGACCAGGTCCACCCCGCGCCGCAGGCCGGCGCCGAGGAGCGCGGCGTCGATGCGGCCCAGTTCACCACCGGAGTCGGCCGCCGCGGCCGCGGTGACGTCGGCGATGCCGCGCAGGATCTGGGACAGGATCACGCCGGAGTTGCCGCGCGCGCCGTTCAGCGCCCCGGCCGACAGCGCCGCCGCCGCGCGAGCCACGCACCCGGGGCCGCCGTCGGTATTGGCCCCCGCGTTGGCCTCGGCCAGCGCTGACCGCATGGTGAACAGCATGTTGGCGCCGGTGTCGGCGTCGGCGACCGGGAAGACGTTGAGGCGGTTGATCTCGTCGATGTGGGTGATCAGGTCGCTGACGGCGGTGTGTGCCCAGTCCCGCAGGGTCGCCGCGTCGAGCACGCGATGGGACGTGTCCAGTGTGACCCACCTCCTCCGTGCCCCGCACCCGGTGCGCGCCAGCGTAGCGCCGCGACACCCGCGGCGGCTGCCCGTGCGTGCCCGACCGGGTTCGTTGAGACTAACCAGTGCATACGACAGCGCCCGCCATACGCGGGACCGCGGCTGTGGGCCGTTTTGGCGGTTGCCGCAACTGTCGGTATCCTGGGAAGCCCGGGTCGATCCGGGTGCTGTGCCGGCCTTCCGTCAGACCCGAGCCGGACCCCCGATATTTGAGGAGCTTGAACAATGGCCGCTGTGTGCGACATCTGCGGGAAAGGCCCCGGCTTCGGTAAGTCGGTGTCCCACTCCCACCGCCGCACCAGCCGGCGCTGGGACCCGAACGTGCAGACCGTGCACGCCGCGACCCGTCCCGGCGGCAACAAGCAGCGCCTCAACGTCTGCACCTCCTGCATCAAGGCCGGCAAGGTCGTCCGCGGCTGACGCGGCCGCCTCACTCGTCGAGAAAGACCGCGTGCCGGTCGACGCGTTCGCGTCCGACCCGCAACGAATTGCCCGGGAAATCCGGGTCTGAGTAGCCGACGGCCAAGCCGCACAGGATTGTCGTTTCCTCCGGGATGCCCAGCTGCTCCCGCACGATTCCCGGGTATCCGGCGATCGAGACCTGGACACAGGCACCCAAGCCGCGCGCGGTCAGCGCCAGCACCAGTGTCTGCAGGAACATCCCGACGCCCAAGCTGTCCACCAGGCCGAAGTCGCGGTGCGTCGACACCACACCGCCCAGCGGGGCGCGGAAGAACTCCCAGTTGCGCAGCACCGCGACGCGCCTCGCCTCGGCGTCGTCGCGGGCGATGCCCATCGCGCCGTACACGTGCGCGCCAAGATCGCGGCGCAGGTGGGCGAATTCGGCGGGCAGCTGCGGCACCTTGGGTGGTTCCGAGCGGGCCTGCTCCAACATGGCGGCGACGAGCCGGTCGCGGGCAGCGCCGGAGACGAACACGACATGCCACGGCCGCACGTTGGAGTTCGACGGCGCGCGCGTGGCCAACTCGAGCGACTCCTCGACCAGGTGATGCGGCACGGGGTCGGGCAGGAACATTCGCGTCGAGTGCCGCCGCCGGATGGTGTCGTCGAGGTCGTACATGTCTGTGGTTGCCTCCCTGCCGGTCCCGGCACTCATTCCAGGACGATGACCGTCTTCCCGGGGCGCCGGCCCGGACGCTGGCCGCTTTCGAAGGCCTCCCGGCCCTCGCCAAGGGGGAAGGTCGCCGCGATCTGCACGCGCAGCCGTCCGTCGTCGACCAGCGCCGCGAGCCGGGTCAGCTGATCGCGATCGGGGGGGACGATGAAAAACGTGGCTGTGACACCGTATTCGTCGGCCCGGCCGGCCGGTCGGGGCGCCGAAGCCGCGGCCGCGGCGCCGTCTCGGTCGAACGGAATCAGCCCGTACACCTCGTCTCCGGGTGCGAAATCCGTTACTCCCGTGCCGATTTGATGTACCACGCCGGACACCTCGTGCGACGGGATGACGGGCGTCCGGCTCGCCCCGTCGCGGGTCCACGTCTCCTCCCATGTCAGCTCGTCGAAGGTGATCGCGGCGGCGTGCACGGCGACCAGCACTTCACCCGGCGCGGGAACCGGCACGGGCGCCGGCTCGACGACCAGTTCCCGCGGCCCGCCCCGATGATGCGCCCGCAGCGCCGTCATCCCGGTCAGGGCAGCCGCCAATCGATAGGGTCGGCGCCCATCTCGGCCAGCAACTTGTTGGCCCGGCTGAAAGGGCGCGAGCCGAAGAAGCCCCGAGACGCCGACAGCGGAGAGGGATGCGGCGATTCGATCGCCACGCAATTACCCTCGGCGAGAACGGGTTTAAGGGTGGACGCATCACGGCCCCACAGGATCGCCACCAGCGGTTGAGACCGTGCGACCAGCGCGCGGATGGCGCATTCGGTGACCGCTTCCCACCCCTTGCCGCGGTGCGACGCGGGATTGCTGGGACGGACCGTCAGCACCCTGTTCAACAGCATCACGCCGCGCTGCGCCCACGGGCTCAGGTCGCCGCACGAGGGCTGCGGATGACCCAGGTCGGTGGTGTATTCGTCGAAGATGTTGGCCAGGCTGCGCGGAAGCGGCCGCACTTCCGGCGCCACGGAGAAACTCAGCCCGACGGCGTGGCCCGGCGTCGGGTAAGGGTCCTGCCCGACGATCAGGACACGGACGTCGTCGAATGGGAAAGTGAAGGCGCGCAACACGTTCGGTCCCGCCGGGAGATACCGGTGGCCCGCGGCTATTTCGGTCCGCAGGAATTCCCCCATCCGGGCCACCTGGCCGGCAACCGGTTCGAGCGCGGTCGCCCACCCCCGCTCGACGAGCTCGCTCAGCGGGCGCGCGGTCACCGCCGTCCCTCTGCCATCGCGTAAACGATCACCGCGTCACCCTAACCTTCGAACGATTGCCAGCCGGCGTAGCCGGCCCACTCCGCGCCGTCGACCAGAACCCGGGCCGGCCCGTCGAGTACCCGGCCGATCGGTCGCCAGCCGGTCGGCACCGGACCCGCGAAACAGGCCACCAGGGCGTGATCTTCACCACCAGCCAGCACCCACGGCCAGGGATCTTCGCCCGCGGCGGCCGCGGCCGGGGCGAGCGCGTCGCGGTCGGCGACCAGCGCGGCGGTGGACAGGTCGAGCCCGACCCCCGACGCGTCGGCAACATGGCGCAGGTCGGCGATCAGACCGTCCGAGACGTCGATCATCGCTTCGGCGCCGGCGGCCGCGGCCGCCGCGCCCTGGCCGTACGGCGGCCGCGGCACCAGGTGCCGCTGCCGTAGTTCGTCGTGCCCCTCGATCCGCTTGCGCCACAGCCAGTATCCGGCAGCCGAGCGGCCCAGCTCGCCCGCCGCGGCGATCACCGAGCCGGCCTTCGCGCCCGAGCGCAACACCGGCGCGCGGCCGGCGAGGTCTCCCAGCACCGTCACCGAGATCACCCACTGCGGGCAGCTGACCAGGTCACCGCCGGCGATGCCCGCGCCGACCCGCCCGGCCTCGTCCCACATTCCGTCGACCAACGCCTCGGCCTGGGCGGCCGGGGTGTCCGCGGGCGCGCCGAACGCGACGACGAAGGCCGTGGCCCGCCCGCCCATGGCCTCGATGTCCGCGGCGTTCTGCGCGATCGCCTTGCGCCCGACGTCGTGGGGTGTCGACCAGTCCAGCCGGAAATGCCGGTCCTGCACCAGCATGTCGGTCGATACCACGGCGCGGCCGTCTCCCGCCGCGATCACGGCGCCGTCGTCGCCCGGCCCGAGCAGCACCGCCGCGGACTGCCGGCGGCCGCGCACCAGGCGATCGATGACGCCGAACTCGCCCACCTGTCGCAGCGTCGGCGGCTGCGCCGAAAAGTCGTCGTCCACGTCACCTCCTCCCGCGGTTCCGGCTATGTGAGGCCACCATACGGTCGCCCGGCCCGCGGTAAGTTAGGTCCCTGCCCGTGCCAGCGGAACCGCGTGACGAGACAGGAGGTGCGCGGGCGGTGCCGACCGACCCCGATACCGGCTCTAAGGACGACGCGGGACCCCCCCGCGCGGCGGTCCTGGCCGCGGTCGCACTGGCCGTCGTGGCGGTCGGGGTGATCCTGGCCATCGCGGCAGGCCGCGAGGCGCCGCGGCGGCCGGTTGACGTCGCCGCCATCCCCGCGCCGCAGGCCGCCAGTCCGGCTTGCCGGTCGCTGGCCGCGGCGCTCCCGCAGCGGCTCGGGGACTACCAGCGTGTGCCGATTGCCGCGCCGGTGCCCCCGGGTACATACGCCTGGCGGGCGAGCGCGGACGTCGGGCCGGTGGTCCTGCGCTGCGGCCTCGCCCGTCCGGGCGAATTCGTCGTCGGCACGCCCATTCAGGTGGTCGACAAGGTGCAGTGGTTCGAGGCCTCGGCGGAGCGGCAATCGGCCGGTGATGCGGGCACTTTCACGTGGTACACGGTGGACCGGCCGGTATATGTGGCGCTCACGCTGCCGTCGGGGTCGGGACCGACGCCAATCCAGCAACTCTCCGACGTGATCGACCACGCCATGCCGGCGGTGCCGATCGATCCCGCCCCTGCCCGCTAACGCAGACCGACGCCCCGTGCCAGTGCCGTTTCGACCATGGTCGCCAAGAGGGCCGGATAGTCCACGCCGCTGGCCGCCCACATCCTCGGAAACATCGAGATCGTGGTGAATCCCGGCATCGTGTTGATCTCGTTGATCACCGGCCCCTCCTCGGTGAGGAAGAAGTCGACCCGCGCGAGCCCCTGGCAGTCGATGGCCTTGAACGCCAGGACCGCCAATTGGCGTACGGCATCCGCGATCTCGTCGTCGACCTTGGCGGGCACGTCCAATTCGGCCGCGTCGTCGAGATATTTCGTGGCGAAGTCGTAGAACGAATCCTCGCGACCGCGCACCCCCACCACCCGGATCTCGCCCACCGTGCTGGCTTCCACGGAGCCGTCGGGCATTTCGAGCACGCCGCACTCCAGCTCGCGACCGTTGATCGCCGCCTCGACGATCACCTTCGGGTCGTGACGGCGGGCGGCGGCGACCGCCGCGGGCAACTGGTCCCAGCTCGTCACCCGGCTGACGCCGATCGACGAGCCCCCGCGCGCGGGTTTGACGAACACAGGCAGGCCCAGGCGCTCACGTTCCTCGGGATGCAGCGTCGGGCGGTTGGGGCGCAACACGATGTGCGGGCCGACGGGCAGCCCCTCGGCGGCCAGCAGCTTCTTGGTGAATTCCTTGTCCATGCCGGCGGCGCTGGCCAGCACCCCGGCGCCCACGTACGGCAGACCGGCGAGTTCGAGCAGTCCCTGGACGGTGCCGTCCTCGCCGTACGGGCCGTGCAGCACCGGGAAGACGACGTCGACGGACGCCAAAACCTCGCCCGCACCGGGCTGCAGTGCCACCAACTGGCCGCTGCGCCCTGGATCGGCCGGCAGTGCAAGCTCCCTTCCCGACTGGGCCGTCACCGCGGGCAGCTGCCGGTTGGTGATCGCCAGCGCGTCGGGGTCACCGTCGGTGAGCACCCACGCGCCTTCCGGCGTGATGCCCACCGCGACCACCTCGAAGCGCTCGGGGTCGAGGTTGCGCAGGATGCTGCCGGCGGAGACGCAGGAGATGGCGTGCTCGTTGCTGCGGCCGCCGAAGACGACCGCGACACGCACCCGGTTCGACCGGTCGCTGGCACTCACAACCTTCAGAGGCTACCGGGTGCGCGGCCCTTGGGCCGGACGGCGGCGGCCGAGCTGCGGGTTTACGTCACTCGGGCTTGGTCCTGCGGCCCAGCAACAGGGCCATCGCCTCGTCGACGGAAAGGCCCTTGTGGCAGACCCGGTGCACAGCGTCGGTCAGCGGCATCTCGACGTCGTAACTCAAGGCCAGCGCGAGTACCGACTCGCAGGAGGTGACGCCCTCGACGACGTGCCCGTCGCGCGCCTGCATCGCCGACTCCATCGTCCCGCCGCGCCCGAGGCATTCGCCGAATGACCGGTTGCGCGAATACGGCGACGTGCAGGTGGCGACCAGGTCACCGACTCCGGCCAGCCCGGCCAGCGTCGCGGCCTTGGCCCCGAGTGCGATTCCCAGCCGCATGATCTCCGCGAGACCGCGGGTGATGATCGCCGCCGCGGTGTTCTCGCCGAGCCCGACGCCTGCCGCCATCCCGCACGCCAGGGCGATGACGTTCTTGCACGCCCCGCCGATCTCGGTGCCGATCAAGTCGCTGTTGGTGTACGGGCGGAAGTAACCGCTGTTGAGCATGCGCTGCAGGGCAACGGCGCGCCCGGAGTCGTTGCACGCGATGACCGTGGCCGCCGGTTGGCCTCCGGCGATTTCGCTGGCCAGGTTCGGGCCCGAGATCACCGCGACGTGGTCGGGCTCCACGTCGGTCACCGAGACGATGACCTGGCTCATCCGCATGAGCGTTTCCAGCTCGATGCCCTTGGCGAGGCTGACCAGCGTCGCGCCCTCGGTCAGTGCGGAAACCCAGCGCTCGAGATTCGCCCGCAGCGTCTGGGCGGGAACGCCGAGCAGCACGGTCGTCGCGCCGCTGAGCGCCTCGCCCGGGTCCGACGTGGCGCGGATGCCGGCCGGCAACAACGTGCCGGGCAGGTAGTCGGGGTTGTACCGGGTGGAGTTGATCTCGTCGGCGATATCGGGCCTGCGGGCCCACAACTTGACCGCCGTCTCCGGCCCGCCGGCATCAACGAGCACCTTGGCCAGCGCGGTGCCCCAGGCACCGGCGCCCATGACCGCAACGGCGCCCGATGTGCCGGCCATTCACCACCCCCGTCTGTCCCTGTGGAATGCAGCCGATACACCCTAGAACAGGGACCGCCCAGCGGTCGATCAGCGGTGATCGCGAGCCCGGCGATGCCGGGCGACGCGGGTCACCGCCATCAGCCCAGCGGTGATCGCGAGCCCGGCGGTGCCGGGCGATGCGGGTCACCGCCATCAGACCAGCGGTGATCGCGAGCCCGGCGGTGCTGGCAGGATGGCCTTCATGAGCGGCACGCGGGCCGGCGGTGCGGGCGAGGTGGCCTTGATCATCGCGGTCAAGCGGCTGGCCGCCGCCAAGACCAGGCTGGCGCCGGTCTTTTCCCCGCGGACGCGGGAAAGCGTGGTGCTCGCCATGTTGGTGGACACGCTGACCGCCGCGAGCCGCGTCAGAGCCGTGGGCTCGATCACCGTCATCACGCCGGATGCGGCCGCCGCGGCCGCGGCGGCCGAGCTCGGGGCCGAGGTGCTGGACGACCCGACGCCCGAGGGCCACAACGACCCGCTGAACAACGCGATCGGCGCGGCGGAGCGTTCGGTCGCCGATTCCTTTGCGAATTTCGTTGTGCTGCAAGGAGATCTGCCCGCTCTGCAGAGTCAGGAGCTGGCCGAGGCGATCGGGGCGGCGCGCCAGCACCGGCGGAGTTTCGTCGCTGACCGGCTGGCGACGGGCACCTCGGCGCTGTGCGCGTTCGGAACGGCGCTCGATCCGCACTTTGGAGCGGATTCAGCGGCGCGGCACCGTCATTCGGGGGCAATCGAGCTGACCGGCGCGTGGCCGGGGCTGCGCTGCGATGTCGACACCCCCGCCGACTTGGCGGCCGCCCGCCAGCTCGGAGTGGGCCCGGCGACAGCACGGACCCTCGCGCATCACTAGGCCGTGTTGCGTAGTCGGCACCGAGATTGCCACGGGGTCGCGGTACGCCGGCGAATCACGACCCGCACCGCGGTCTCGGCGGTTGAGCCCCCAGAGACGATCGCAAGCGCGGCGCAGCCCGGCCGCTGGGGCACATCCCGTTTGCGGCAGACGAGTCACCACAATCGGACTAAGCCGCGTTTCCAGACGGTGAACACAGCGCCAACGGCGAATGGATGTCCGCAGCGCGCTAGCAGCATGAGCGGGTCATACGCAATGATCGCAGTGTGACCGACATCGAAGCCGAGGCGAGGCCCGACGAGAACATCTGGCATCCAGGCGACTCCACCTTGACTGCGCCGCCCGCGGCCACACCCGCGGCGATCACGGACCAGCTACCGGAGGAGCGATACCTCAACCGGGAATTGAGCTGGCTGGACTTCAACGCGCGCGTTCTGGCGTTGGCGGCCGACAACTCACTGCCCCTGCTGGAGCGCGCCAAATTCCTGGCGATCTTCGCGTCGAACCTCGACGAGTTCTACATGGTTCGGGTCGCCGGCCTCAAGCGCCGCGACGAGATGGGGTTGTCGGTCCGGTCGGCCGACGGCCTGACGCCGCGCGAGCAACTGGCGCTCATCGGCGAGCAGACGCAGCGGATCGCGACCCGGCACGCCCGGGTCTTCCTCGACGCGGTGCGCCCCGCGCTCGCCGAGGAGGGCATCCACATCGTCACGTGGGCCGATCTGGACCACGCCGAACAAGACGAGCTGTCCACCTATTTCACGGAGCAGGTCTTCCCGGTCCTGACGCCGCTGGCCGTCGACCCGGCCCACCCGTTCCCGTTCGTGAGCGGGTTGAGCCTGAACCTGGCGGTCATGGTCCGCCAACCGGAAGACGGCGGCCAGCATTTCGCCCGAGTCAAGGTGCCCAACAACGTCGATCGCTTCGTCGAACTCGAGTCTCGTCGTGTCGCGGACGACGGTGAAGGGCCTGCCGTTGTCCGCTACCTGCCGATGGAGGAGCTGATCGCGGCGTTTCTGCCGGTGCTTTTCCCGGGCATGGAGATTGTCGAGCATCACGCGTTCCGCATCACCCGCAACGCCGACTACGAGGTTGAAGAGGACCGCGACGAAGACCTGCTGCAGGCGCTGGAACGGGAGTTGGCGCGCAGGAGATTCGGGTCGCCCGTGCGTCTCGAGATCGCCGACGACATGACCGAGAGCATGTTGGAACTTCTGCTACGCGAGCTCGACGTGAATCCCGGCGACGTCATCGAAGTGCCGGGGCTTCTCGACCTGTCGTCGCTGTGGCAGATCTATGGCATCGACCGGCCGGCCCTCAAAGACGTGGCCTGGGTCCCCGACACGCATCCCGCCTTCGCCGACCGCGAAACGCCGAGGAGCATCTTCGCGACGCTGCGGGAAGGCGATGTGCTGCTTCACCATCCATACGACTCGTTCTCGACCAGCGTGCAGCGATTCATCGAGCTTGCCGCCGCCGACCCCAACGTGCTGGCGATCAAACAGACGCTGTACCGCACATCCGGCGATTCCCCGATCGTCCGAGCGCTCATCGCCGCCGCGGAAGCCGGCAAGCAGGTGGTGGCAATGGTCGAGATCAAGGCCCGTTTCGACGAACAAGCCAACATCCGTTGGGCGCGCACACTGGAACAAGCGGGCGTGCATGTGGTCTACGGGTACGTCGGGCTCAAGACGCACTGCAAGACCTGCTTGGTGGTGCGTCGCGAGGGGTCGACGATCCGTCGCTACTGCCACATCGGCACGGGCAACTACAACGGCAAGACGGCGCGGCTGTACGAGGACGTCGGGCTGCTGACGGCGTCCCCCGAGATCGGCGCCGATCTGACCGACCTGTTCAATTCGCTCACCGGCTACTCGCGCAAGGTTTCCTACCGCAATCTCCTGGTTGCCCCGCACAGCATCCGCACCGGCATCATCGAACGCGTCGAGCGCGAGGTCGCCGCGCACCGCGAAAACGGCGGCGGCCGAATCCGCATGAAGATGAACGCCCTCGTCGACGAGCAGGTCATCGACGCGCTGTACCGCGCATCGCAGGCGGGCGTGCGGGTCGAGGTCGTGGTGCGCGGCATCTGCGCCCTGCGCCCGGGCGCCGAGGGCTATTCGGAGAACATCTCCGTGCGCTCGATTCTCGGCCGGTTCCTCGAACACTCGCGGATCATGCATTTCAATTGCCTCAACGAATTCTGGATCGGCAGCGCGGACATGATGCACCGCAATCTCGATCGGCGCGTCGAGGCGCTGGTCCAGGTGAAGGATCCCAGGCTCACCGCGTACCTAAATGACCTGTTCGAGTCCGCGCTGGACCCGGCCACCCGATGCTGGGAACTCAGGGCGGACGGGCAGTGGACCGCGTCGCCGCAGGACGGACAGACCGTGCGCGACCACCAAGTATCGTTGATGGAGCGGCACCGCAGTTAGCACTGTGTGGTCATTTCCGGTTACTTTCGGGCCGCACCCGCGACCATGCGCGCGGCCCGGACCGAATTAACCTGCAGGAGTTGACGTGCCAAACCAGGACTCGTCCGCCTCTCGGCGCTCGGGTAGCCGAATCGTGTACGCCGCCGGGGCCGTCCTGTGGCGGCCCACCGTCTCGGCAAACCCTGGCCTGGAGATCGCCGTGATCCACCGTCCCCGCTACGACGACTGGTCGCTGCCCAAGGGGAAGGTGGATCCCGGCGAGACGGCACCCGTGGCCGCGGTGCGGGAGGTGTTGGAGGAGACCGGTCACCAAGCCACATTGGGCAGGCGACTCGACATGGTGAGCTATCCGATCGACCAGGGCGTCAAAAAGGTCTACTACTGGGCGGCGCGCAGCAACGGCGGTGAATTCCATCCCGGCAAAGAGGTGGACGAGCTGATCTGGCTGCCGGCCGACGAAGCGATGCGGCGACTTGATTACCCGCAAGACCGAAAAATGCTCGGCCACTTCGCCAAACATCCCGCCGATACGAAAACCGTGCTGGTGGTCCGGCACGGTACCGCCGGAAGCAAGTCACGCTTCTCCGGCGACGACACCAAGAGACCCCTCGACAAACGCGGACGCGCCCAGGCCGAGGCCCTCGTTCCGCAGCTGCTGTCCTTCGGCGCCTCCGAGGTGTACGCGGCCGACCGGCTCCGTTGCCACCAGACGGTGCAGCCGCTGGCCGAGGAGTTGGGCGTGGCGATCCACAACGAGCCCACCCTGACCGAAGAGGCCTATGCCAAGAGCCCGAAGCGGGGTCGTCAGCGTGTGCTGCAGATCGCGGAGCGCGGTGGCACGCCGGTGATCTGTACGCAGGGCAAGGTGATTCCGGACCTGATCGAGTGGTGGTGCGGCCGCGACGGAGTGCAACCGGACAAATCCCGCAACAACAAGGGCAGCACGTGGGTGCTGTCGCTGGCCGCGGGCCGGCTGCTGGCGGCCGACCACATCGGCGGCGCGCTCGCCGCCAACGTGCGGGCCTAGCACGCGAATACCCTTCGGGGGCACCGCTGCCACCCGAAGGGTATTCGCGTTTGGAATCCAGTTACTAGCGGCGGCCGCGACGGGCGGTCGTCGTTTTCTTGGCCGGAGCCTTCTTGGCCGGAGCCTTGGTCGCGGCCTTCTTGGCCGGAGCCTTGGTCGCGGCCTTCTTGGCGGGCGCGGCCTTCTTGGCCGGAGCCTTGGTGACGGCCTTCTTGGCCGGAGCCTTGGTCACGGCCTTCTTGGCGGGCGCGACCTTCTTGGCCGGAGCCTTCGTCGCGACCTTCTTGGCCGGAGCCTTGGTCGCGGCCTTCTTGGCCGGCGCCTTGCTCGCGGCCTTCTTGGCGGGGGCCTTCTTGGCCACCTTCTTCGCCGCACCTGCTCCAACACCACGTTTCACTGCAGGTCCTTCCGCCGGGAGGCGCTGTGCGCCAGCCACAACCGCCTTGAATTGGGCACCCGGACGAAACGCCGGGACGGATGTCGGCTTCACCTTCACCGTCTCACCGGTGCGCGGGTTGCGGGCCACGCGCGCCGCGCGCCGCCGCTGCTCGAACACACCGAACCCGGTAATGGTGACGCTGTCACCCTTGTGCACCGCGCGCACAATGGTGTCGACGACATTTTCGACGGCAGCGGTCGCCTGCCGACGGTCCGAGCCCAATTTCTGTGTGAGCACGTCAATGAGCTCTGCTTTGTTCATCCAATCCCTCCAAGCTAGTGGTCCTCGTGGTTTGCGAACCGACTAGTGGACACGGTAAACCCTCACCCAGCAAATTTCCAAGAGCCACGCGCAATTTCACGGCCGGCGGACGGACGTTTTCGCAATCCGGTTGCCGCCCTTGACCGGTGGCGGGTGTCGGAAATCGGGTGTTTTAGTTAGTCGACCGAGAAAAAATTCGTCCCGGATTGGTCCGTTAGGAAGCGGGCAGAGTGCGTGGTTTCCACTCCGGACGAGCGGCTTCGAACGACTCGATCTTGTCGAGTTTCCGCAGCGTAAGGGCTATATCGTCGAGTCCTTCGAGCAGTCGCCAGGCGGTGTGGTCGTCAATCCTGAACGGCAGCACCGCCGTTCCGGCGGTGATATTCCGATCTTGAAGATTGACAGTGATTTCCAGCCCGGGACTCTGCTCGATCAGCTTCCAGAGCAGTTCCACGCCGTCTTGGGAGACTTCGGCCGCCAGGAGGCCCGCCTTCCCCGCGTTGCCCCGAAAAATGTCACCGAACCGAGACGAGATAACCACCCGGAACCCGAAGTCCATGAGCGCCCACACCGCATGCTCGCGGGACGAGCCGGTGCCGAAATCGGGTCCCGCGACGAGCACGGAGCCTCGGTCAAACGGGCTGAGGTTGAGCACGAATGACGGATCCGACCGCCACGTCGCGAACAAGCCGTCCTCAAATCCGGTCCGCGTCACGCGCTTCAAATACACCGCCGGGATGATCTGATCGGTGTCCACATTGGACCGGCGCAGCGGCACGCCGATGCCGGTATGGGTGCGAAAGGCTTCCATCGTCGTCCTCGATTCTGGTCAGTGTGAGTTCAAGTCGGCCGGGGCGGAGAGTTTTCCACGGACCGCCGTCGCGGCGGCGACGACCGGTGACACGAGGTGCGTACGGCTGCCTTTGCCCTGCCGCCCTTCGAAGTTGCGGTTGGACGTCGCGGCGCATCGCTCGCCGGGCGCAAGCTGGTCGGGGTTCATGCCCAGGCACATCGAACAGCCCGCCTGCCGCCATTCGGCACCGGCGGCGGTGAAAATCTCACCCAGCCCTTCGGCTTCGGCCTGGGCGCGCACGCGCATGGAACCCGGGACGACGAGCATCCGCACCCCGGGGGCCACCTTGCGGCCGCGCAACACGTCGGCCACCGCGCGCAGATCCTCGATACGACCGTTGGTACAAGACCCGACAAACACGGCGTCGACGCCGACCTCGCGCATCGGTGTTCCGGGCCGAAGGTCCATGTAGGCCAAGGCTTTCTCGGCGGCCTGACGCTCGCCGTCGTCGGCGATCAGCTCGGGGTCCGGAACCGCCGCCGACAACGGCACCCCCTGGCCCGGGTTGGTTCCCCACGTGACGAACGGGCTCAACTCGGTTGCGTCGAGGTAGACGTCGGTGTCGAATTCCGCGCCGTCATCGGTGCGTAGCTGTTGCCAGTAGGCCATGGCCTCGTCCCACTGGGCACCCGTCGGTGCGTGCGGACGACCCCGCAGATATTCGTAAGTGGTCTCGTCGGGAGCCACCATGCCCGCGCGCGCGCCGGCCTCGATGCTCATATTGCAGATGGTCATCCGGCCTTCCATGGACAGTGATTCGATGGCACTGCCCCGGTATTCGATGACGTGGCCCTGCCCGCCGCCGGTGCCGATCTTGGCGATCAACGCCAGAATGATGTCTTTGGCCGTCACGCCGGCGGGCAGGCGACCCTCGACATTGACCGCCATCGTCTTGAACGGCCGCAGCGGCAATGTCTGCGTGGCCAGGACATGCTCGACCTCCGAGGTACCAATTCCCATGGCGAGCGCACCGAATGCTCCATGCGTCGACGTGTGACTATCCCCACACACGATCGTCATTCCCGGCTGCGTCAGCCCCAACTGCGGTCCCACCACGTGGACGATGCCCTGCTCGATGTCACCCATCGGGTAGAGCCGGATGCCGAATTCGGCGCAGTTGTGTCGCAACGTTTCGACCTGAGTGCGTGAGACCGGGTCAGCGATCGGCTTGTCGATGTCGACGGTGGGCACGTTGTGATCCTCGGTGGCCAGCGTCAGGTCGGGCCGCCGCACCGGTCGACCGGCCAGGCGGAGGCCGTCGAAGGCCTGCGGGCTGGTGACCTCATGCACCAGGTGCAGGTCGATGTAGATGAGGTCGGGAGCACCGCCCTGCTCGGAACCGCCGCCGGATGCCACAACGTGGTCGCTCCATACCTTTTCGGCCAGCGTGCGCGGCTTGCCGGCCCCCGTGGTGTCGGATCCCATCTCGAATTCGCCTCTATTCGGTCATTTCGGGCAGCAATCTCAACATGTGAGACGTTAATATCTTCCTATGAGACAGCATAGCGGCATCGGCGTCCTCGACAAAGCCATGGTGGTGCTGCACACCATCGCGGAATCCCCCTGCGGGTTGGCGGAACTCTGCGAACGCACCGGCCTGCCCAGGGCGACCGCCTACCGGCTGGCGGCCGCGCTCGAAGTTCATCGTCTGCTGGCACGTGACGACGACGGACGCTGGCGGCTGGGACCCGCGGTCAGCGAGCTCGCCATCCAGGTCAACGATCCGCTGCTGGCCGCCGGCGCGGCGGTGCTCCCCCTGCTGCGCGAGACAACGGGCGAGAGCGTCCAGTTGTATCGCCGGGAGGGCACATCCCGGGTCTGCATCGCCGCCCTGGAACCGGCTGTCGGCCTTCGCGATACGGTCCCGGTCGGCGCACGCCTGCCGATGACGGCAGGTTCGGGGGCCAAGGTGCTCCTGGCCTACAGCGACGCCGCCACGCAGAAGGCCGTCCTGCCGTCGGCGAAATTCACCGACCGCGTCCTGGCCGACGTTCGGCGGCGGGGCTGGGCGCAAAGCGTGGCCGAGCGTGAGCCCGGGGTGGCGAGCGTGTCTGCGCCGGTGCGCGACGGCCGCGGCGCTGTGATCGCCGCCATATCCGTGTCCGGGCCCATCGATCGGATCGGCCGGCGTCCCGGCGTACGTTGGGCCGCCGACCTGCTGAACGCCTCGGAGGCGCTGACTCGTCGACTCTGAGGCGGCTTGACGCCTGGAGCAACATCCACGCAGTCGTGTGCGGCCAGGGCGGTTAGATTGCCGGATCGCCGCCCTGGCCGCACATTCAACGCCCCCGGCGCACACTCGATGCCGAGGAAGGCGCCCGCTCGGCGAAGACCCCCTCGGCGAAGGTCCCCGCGGCCTGTCGAAGGCCCCCGCGGCCTGTCGAAGGCCCCTCGCCGTCGACTGTGCATCCAGCGCGCCGAGTGTGCAGCCAGAGCGGCGAAACCGCCGAATCCCGTCCCTACACGCACACTGAACGCCGCCAGCGCACACTCGAAAACAGGCGACCTGACAGACTGACCGCCATGGGAACCAATCAGCGCGCGAGCATCGTCATGTCCGAGGACGAGATCGCCGATTTTGTCGTCCGAAGCCGCACCGGAACCCTGGCCACCGTCGGTATCGACGGCCAGCCGCACCTGACCGCGATGTGGTACGCCGTGGTCGACGGTGAGATCTGGCTGGAAACCAAGGCCAAATCGCAGAAGGCGGTCAACCTCAAACGCGATCCGCGGGTGAGTTTCCTGATCGAGGACGGCGACACCTACGACACCCTGCGCGGGGTTTCCTTCGAGGGCATCGCCGAGATCATCGACGATCCCGAGGTCGCCCACCGCGTCGGCGTCAGCGTGTTCGAGCGCTACACCGGCCCCTACAGCGACGAGATGAAGCCGTTCGTCGAGCAGATGATGAACAAGCGGGTCTGCGTGCGCATCGTGCCCCGCCGCGCCCGGTCATGGGATCACCACAAATTGGGTCTGCCACCCATGCCGGTGGGCGGGTCGACCGCCCCGGCCGCGCGGGCGGCCGATCAGTAAATTTTGTAGCCCCGATGGGATTCGAACCCACGCTACCGCCGTGAGAGGGCGGCGTCCTAGGCCGCTAGACGACGGGGCCAGAACTGATCCGAGCAGTCAGCATAGCTCACGGTTAAAGGCCCACCTAATCGCCTGCACCGCCTGCTCGGGACGAGATTTTGGCTGGGGTACCAGGACTCGAACCTAGAATGGCTGAACCAGAATCAGCTGTGTTGCCAATTACACCATACCCCATTGGCTGCCTATAACCGCTGGTCACCGGCGTTCCGCGGACTCGGGAGAGCCTTCGGGTGCCGCCGCCGCCAGCCGTTGAGGGCCGACGTGCAGACTACCAAAGACTGAGCCGCCAATCCGCACGCGCGTCGTTCGTCTTCTAGACAATCGCTTCGCGCGCCGCACTCAGGCGCCGCAAGCTGCGGACGCGGCCGAGCAACTCCAGCGACTCGAACAATGGCGGGCTGACCGTCGTCCCGGTGGCGGCAACCCTGATCGGACCGAAAGCCTTACGCGGTTTGAGCGCCAGGTCGTCGATGAGCGCGGTCTTCAGCGCGGTCTCGATGTGCGCCGTGGTCCACTCCGCCAGGCCGTCCAGCGCGGCCAGGGCGGCGTCGAGCACCGGGCCCGCGTCGGGGCCGAGCTCCTTGCCCGCCGCCTTGGGGTCGATTGCGTACTCGTCTTCATTGAGGAACTTCAGCAGCTCCCACGCGTCGCCCAGCACCACGATGCGGGTCTGCACCAGATCGGCGGCGGTGGCGAACGCCGCGTCGTCCAGCCCAAGGCGGTGGCCGTGGGCGTCGAAGTAGTCGCGCAGGCGGCCCGCGAAATCCGCCGGCTCGAGCATCCGGATGTGCTCGGCGTTCAGGGCGTCGGCCTTCTTCTGGTCGAACCGGGCGGGGTTGGAGTTGACGTCGACGACGTCGAACGCGGCCACCATCTCGTCGAGGCTGAACAGGTCATGGTCGTCGGCGATCGCCCAGCCCAGCAGCGCAAGGTAATTCAGCAGCCCCTCGGGGATGAACCCCCGGTCGCGGTGGGCGAACAGATTGGATTGCGGATCGCGCTTCGACAGTTTCTTGGTGCCCTCCCCCAATACCGTTGGCAAGTGCGCGAACTGCGGGGTCCGCTCGGCCACGCCGATCCGGATCAGCGATTGATACAGCGCGAGCTGACGCGGGGTCGACGGCAGCAGGTCTTCGCCGCGCAGGACGTGGGTGATCTTCATCAGCGCGTCGTCGACGGGGTTGACCAAGGTGTACAACGGATCCCCGTTGGCGCGGGTCAGCGCGAAATCGGGCACGCTGCCCGCAGCGAACGTGGTGGTGCCGCGGACGAGGTCGTCCCAGGCCAGGTCCTCGTCGGGCATGCGCAGGCGCACCACGGGCTTACGGCCTTCCGCGAGGAAGGCCGCGCGCTGCGGGTCGGTCAGCTGCCGGTCGAAATTGTCGTAGCCCAGCTTCGGATTGCGGCCCGCGGCGATGTGACGGGCCTCGACCTCCTCGGGCGTCGAGAATGCGTAGTAGGCCTCCCCCGCTTCGAGAAGTTTGGCCACCACCTCGCGGTAGACCTCTTTGCGCTGCGACTGACGGTACGGGCCGTAGGGTCCGCCGACCTCGGGCCCCTCGTCCCAGTCCAGGCCGAGCCAGCGCAGCGCGTCGAGCAGCGCGAGATAGCTTTCCTCGCTGTCCCGTTCGGCGTCGGTGTCCTCGATGCGAAAAACGAACGTGCCGCCGGTGTGCCGGGCATAGGCCCAGTTGAACAGCGCGGTGCGGACCATCCCGACGTGCGGGGTGCCGGTGGGCGACGGACAGAATCGGACGCGTACCTGCCCTGCTGTGGTCACGACTTGCCCTTACGGACCACGGGATTGGAGAGGGTGCCGATGCCCTCGATCGTGATGGAGACGGTGTCTCCGTCCTCGATGGGGCCGACGCCGGCGGGTGTGCCGGTGAGGATGAGGTCGCCGGGCAGCAGCGTCATGACGGCGGAGATCCATTCGATGATGTCGCCGACGTCGTGAATCATCAGCGACGTCCGGCTGTTTTGCTTCACTTCACCGTTGACCTCGGTACGCAGCTCGAGGTCCGCCGGGTCGACGTCGGTGACGATCCAGGGCCCGACGGGGCAGAATGTGTCATGTCCTTTGGCGCGGGTCCACTGGCCGTCGGCCTTTTGTTGATCGCGTGCCGACACGTCGTTGGCGATCGTGTAGCCGAGGATGTTTTCGGCGGCCTGAGCGGCGGCGACGTCCTTGCACGGCCGGCCGATCACCGCGGCCAGCTCACCCTCGAAGTGCACGGGTGATGCGTTGGCGGGCAATTTGATCGGCGCGTTGGGACCGACGATCGCGGTGTTGGGCTTGAGGAAGATCACCGGATCGGCCGGCGCGGGGCCGGTGAGGTTGCTCATCTCGGCGACGTGGTCGGCATAGTTCTTTCCGACACAGACCACCTTGCCCGCCAGGATCGGGGCCAGCAGCCGCACATCGGCGAGTGGCCACGATCGGCCGGTGAAACTCGGCGTGCCGAAGGGATGCTCGGCGATCTCGCGGGCGGTCATCCCGGCGGGGTCGGCCGTGTCGCCCTCGATGCTGACGAAGGCGACACCGTCGGGGCTGGCGATTCGACCAAGGCGCATTTCGTTGAGCCTACTGACCAGTGGCCGGCTCGGGCGGGCGGCCCTTCGAGCACGCCCACGCGAACGTCACCAGCGGCTTTTCCGACGTGTGCAAGCATGGGGAATGGAGACGGACGTCGCCACCACCGGCCAACTCAGCGGGCGCGCAAGGTGGTCCATCCTGGTCGTTTCGCTGGTGGCGACGGCGAGTTCGTTCCTCTTCATCAACGGCGTTGCGTTCCTCATTCCCGCGCTGCAAGCTTCGCGCAACATACCGCTCGACGAGGCCGGTTTGTTGTCCTCGATGCCGAGCTGGGGAATGGTTGTCACGCTGGTGCTCTGGGGTTACCTGCTCGACCGGGTGGGCGAGCGCGTGGTGATGACCGCGGGTTCGGCGCTCACCGCGGTGGCGGCCTACGCCGCGGCGTCCGTCCATTCGATGACGCTGACGGGCGTGTATCTGTTCCTCGGCGGGATGGCGGCCGCCAGTTGCAACGCGGCCGGGGGACGGTTGGTGTCCGCCTGGTTCCCCCCGCACCAACGGGGTTTGGCCATGGGTTTTCGCCAGACGGCGCAGCCGTTGGGTATCGCTTTGGGCGCGCTGGTGATTCCCGAGCTGACCGAACGCGGGCCGACCGCGGGGCTGATGTTCCCCGCGCTGGCGTGCGCGTTGGGTGCGGTGGCCAGTGCGGTGGGGATCATCGATCCGCCTCGCAAACCACGGGAGAAGGCGGACGATCACGAGCTGGCCAGCCCCTATCGGGGGTCGTTGGTGCTGTGGCGAATTCACGCCGTGGCCGGTCTGATGATGATGCCTCAGACGGTGACCGTGACCTTCATGCTGGTGTGGCTGATCCGCAACCTGCAGTGGTCGGTCGCGGCCGCCGGCGGTTTGGTGACCCTTTCGCAGCTGCTCGGCGCCGCCGGGCGCATCGCCGTGGGCCGGTGGTCCGACCGGATCGGCTCACGGATGCGGCCGGTTCGCATCATCGCCTTGGCCGCGGCCGTGACACTCTTCCTGTTGGCGTGGGCCGACTTTCTGAATTCCCGGTACCAAGCACCGTTGATGGTGCTGATCGCGGTGATCGCCGCACTCGACAACGGGCTGGAGGCAACGGCCATCACGGAATTCGCCGGACCGTTCTGGAGCGGCCGCGCGCTGGGCATCCAGAACACCACCCAACGGGTGATGGCGGCCGCGGGGCCGCCCCTCTTCGGCGCGTTCATCGGCGCGGCCAAGTACCCGCCGGCGTGGTTGCTGTGCGGCGTATTCCCGCTGCTGGCAGCACCGTTGGTGCCGAGCCGCCTGGTCCCGCCGGGCTTGGAGACTAGAGCGCGGCGACAATCCGTTCGCCGACATCGCGTGTGGCAAGCCGTTCGCTCCCGCGCGTTGCCAGGTGCTTCGCGACGGCGCCGTCCACCCGGGTAGCGGCGTCGTCCTCACCCAGGTGCGCGAGGAGCAGCGCCACCGACATGATCGCCGCGGTGGGGTCGGCGATGCCCTGGCCCGCGATGTCGGGCGCGCTACCGTGCACGGGCTCGAACATCGACGGGTTGGCGCGGGTGGCGTCGATGTTTCCGCTTGCCGCCAAGCCGATTCCGCCGCACACCGCCGCGGCCAGGTCGGTGATGATGTCGCCGAACAGATTGTCGGTGACGATCACGTCGAACCGTCCCGGGTCGTTGACCAGGAAGATGGTGGCGGCGTCGACGTGCTGGTAGGCCACCTCGACGTCGGGATACTGTTCCCCGACCTCGGCCACGATCCGCGACCACAGCTTTCCGGCGAAGGTCAACACATTGTTCTTGTGCACCAGCGTCAGGTTTTTGCGACGTCGCTGTGCGCGCTCGAACGCATCGGCCACGACTCGGCGCACACCGAACGCGGTGTTCAGGCTGACCTCGGTGGCCACCTCGTTGGGCGTACCGGCGCGGATCGCGCCACCGGTACCGGTGTAGGGGCCTTCGGTCCCCTCGCGCACCACCACGAAATCGATGTCGGGATTGCCGGCGAGCGGACTGCTCACGCCCGGATACAGCCGTGCCGGCCGCAGGTTGACGTGGTGGTCCAGCTCAAAGCGCAGGCGCAGCAACAGGCCTCGCTCCAGCACGCCGCTCGGCACCGACGGATCGCCTACCGCGCCCAGCAAAATGGCGTCGTGCTCGCGCAATTCGGCGAGCACCGAATCCGGCAGCAGCTCGCCGGTGGCGTGGTAGCGCCGGGCGCCCAGGTCGTACTCGGTCTTCTGCACGCCGGGCAGCACGGAGTCGAGGACCTTGATCGCCTCGGCCGTCACTTCCGGCCCGATGCCGTCACCGCCGATCACAGCCAGTTTCACGAGAGATCGACCACCTCGAGCTTGTTGGCACCCACGGCCGCAGCGATCGCCGACCGCACGTCGTCGGGAACGTCTTGATCAAGCCGCAACAGGATCGTGGCGCTCGGGCCCTCGGTGTCCTCACTCAGTTGCGCCGCCTGAATATTCACGCCGGCGGCACCCAACAAGGTGCCGATCTTGCCCAGCGCCCCGGGCTGATCCATGTAGTTGATCACCAGGTTGGTGCCCTGGGCGCGCAGGTCGAAGTTGCGTCCGTTGATCTGGACGATCTTCTCGACCAACTGCGGACCCGACAGCGTGCCGGCGACGTTGACGGTCGAGCCGTCGTGCGCGACGGCCCGCACGTCGACGACGCTGCGGTGGTTGGGGCTCTCGGAAGCCGTGCTGAGTTCGGCGGTGACGCCACGCTCGGAAGCCAGCGCCGGCGCGTTGACGAAGGTCACCTGGTCCTCGATGACGGCGGAGAACAGCCCGCGCAGCGCCGAAAGCTTGAGTATCTCAACGTCTTCGGAGGCCAGTTCGCCGCGCACCTGGACCGACAGCGACGCGGGCAGCCCGTCGGACAGCGCGGCAACCAGCACGCCGAGCTTGCGCACCAGGTCCAGCCACGGGGCCACCTCTTCGTTGACCACGCCACCGCCCACGTTGACCGCGTCGGGCACGAATTCGCCGGCCAGCGCGAGCTTCACGCTCGCCGCGACATCGGTGCCGGCGCGGTCCTGCGCCTCGGCGGTGGACGCGCCGAGGTGCGGCGTGACGACCACCTGCGGCAGCTCGAACAGCGGGCTGTCGGTGCACGGCTCTTTCGCGAACACGTCGATGCCGGCCGCGCGCACGTGGCCGCTGCTGACCGCTTCGGCCAGCGCCGCCTCGTCGACGAGCCCGCCGCGCGCGGCGTTGACGATGATGACGCCCGGCTTGGTCTTCGCCAGCGCCTCCTTGCCGATCAGGCCCGCCGTCTCGGGGGTCTTCGGCAGGTGCACGGAGATGAAGTCGGCGCGGGCCAACAGGTCGTCGAGCGCCAGCAGTTCGATGCCCAGCTGGGAAGCGCGGGCCGGCGACACGTACGGGTCGTACGCGACGAGGTGGGCGCCGAAGGCCGCCAGCCGCTGGGCGACCAGTTGGCCGATCCGGCCCAGCCCCACGACGCCAACGGTCTTGCCGAAGATCTCGGTGCCGTTGAAGGAGGAGCGCTTCCACGTGTGCGCGCGCAGCGAGGCGTCGGCCGCCGGGATCTCGCGCGCCGCGGCCAGCATCAGCGCCAGTGCGTGTTCGGCGGCGCTGTGGATGTTCGACGTCGGGGCGTTGACCACGAGCACGCCGCGCTCGGTGGCGGCGTCCACGTCCACGTTGTCCAGCCCGACGCCCGCGCGGGCCACGATCTTCAGCTTGGGCGCCGCGGCCAGCACCTCGGCATCGACGGTGGTGGCCGATCGCACCAGCAGCGCGTCGGCGTCAGGCACCGCGGCCAGCAGCTTCTCGCGGTCCGGGCCATCCACCCAGCGCACCTCGACCTGGTCTCCCAGCGCGGCGACGGTTGATTGGGCGAGCTTGTCGGCGATTAATACAACAGGCAGATTCACCCGGACAGACTATCGGCTGGACTTAACGCCCCGGCGCCGCCGTCGTCGGGCCGAATATGACGTGCAGCCAGTGGACGTCGCCGCCACGAAGAACCCCACGACCGGCCGTCCCCCTTGGGGCGGGTGTGGCCCACGTGACTGGTGTGTTCTATCCACGGCGTACGGCTCTCGATCTGCCGCCACGGCAACGTCTTCGGGACCTGTTGACGGCCGCCCTAGGATGACGCCGTGACCAAGCTCGCTGTCATCTACTATTCCGCGACCGGCCATGGCACGGCGATGGCCCGGCGCGTCGCTGCCACGGCCGAGTCCGCAGGCGCCGACGTTCGCGTGAGGCACGTGGCGGAAACGCAGGATCCGCAGTCGTTCGCGCACAACCCGGCCTGGACGGCCAACTATGCGGCGACGAAAGACCTCCCGGCAGCCACCGGCGACGATATCGTCTGGGCCGACGCGGTGATCTTCGGGTCACCGACGCGCTTCGGCTCTCCCGCAGCGCAATTGCGGACCTTCCTCGATTCGCTGGGTGGGCTGTGGGCTCAGGGCCAACTCGCGGACAAGGTGTACGCGGCCTTCACGTCCTCCAATACGCTGCACGGCGGTCAGGAGACGACCCTGCTGTCGCTCTACATCACGCTGATCCATTTCGGCGGCATCATCGTTCCGCCGGGATACACCGATCCGCTGAAATTCGTCGACGGCAATCCGTACGGGGTGAGCCTGCTCTCGACCCATGACAACATCGAGACGTTCGACGAGGCGACCGCTAACGCCCTCGACCACCTGGCACGCCGCGTGGTCTTGACAGCCGGCCGCCTGCGCGACACATAAACCACGCACACGACACGCGGTAGCCGGTCGCGGTGGTTTATGTGTCGCGACAGCCGGCAAAGCCGGCCGGACTACGCCGTCTCGGTGATCGGCCGGTCGACCCAGCTCATCAGGTCACGCAACCGCTTGCCGACGACCTCGATGGGATGCTCGGCGTTCTCCTTACGCAACTGCTCGAGCTGCTTGTTGCCGCCCTCGACATTCTCGACCAGCTTCTTGGTGAAGCTGCCGTCCTGGATGTCGCGCAAGATCTCCCGCATGCGCTCTTTGGTGCCGGCGTCGATCACCCGCGGACCCGACAGGTAGCCGCCGAACTCCGCGGTGTCGGACACGGAGTAGTTCATCCGGGCGATGCCGCCCTCGTACATGAGGTCGACGATGAGCTTGAGCTCGTGCAGCACCTCGAAGTACGCCATTTCCGGCGGGTAGCCCGCCTCGACCATCACGTCGAAACCGGTCTTCACCAATTCCTCTGTGCCACCGCACAACACAGCCTGCTCACCGAACAGGTCGGTTTCGGTCTCGTCCTTGAACGTGGTCTTGATGACGCCGGCGCGGGTGCCGCCGATGGCCTTGGCGTAAGACAGTGCCAGCGCCTCACCCTTGCCGGTCGGGTCCTGGTCGACGGCGATCAGACACGGCACGCCCTTGCCGTCGACGAACTGGCGGCGCACCAGGTGGCCGGGCCCCTTCGGGGCCACCATCGCGACGGTGACGTCGGCCGGCGGTTTGATCAGCCCGAAGTGGATGTTGAGCCCGTGACCGAAAAACAGGGCGTCGCCCTCCTTCAGGTTGGGCTCGATCTCGTTCTTGAAGATGTCGGCCTGCGCGGTGTCCGGCGCCAGCAGCATGATCACGTCGGCCCACTTGGCGACCCCGGCGGGGGTGTCGACGGTCAGGCCCTGCTCCTCGACCTTGGCCCGCGACTTCGAGCCCTCCTTCAAACCGACCCGGACGTCGACACCGGAGTCACGCAGGCTCAGCGAGTGGGCGTGGCCCTGGCTGCCGTAGCCGATGACGCCGACCTTGCGCCCCTGGATGATCGACAGGTCCGCGTCGTCGTCGTAGAACATCTCTAACGCCTCGGTTGCCACTTCTGTATCTCCTTATCAACTGACAATCTGAAATAACTTACTTAGCCGTGCCGATGCCGCGAGGACCGCGGGACAACGACACCACACCCGACTGGACGATTTCCCGGATACCGAAGGGCTCCAGCACCCGCAACAGCGCCTCGATCTTGCCCCGGTTACCGGTGGCCTCGATGGTCAGTGCCTCTGGCGCGACGTCAATGACCTTGGCGCGGAACAAGTTCACCGCCTCGATCACCTGGCTGCGGCTGCCCGCGTCGGCGCGCACCTTGATGAGCGCCAGTTCGCGGGACACCGAGTTGTCCTCGTCCAGCTCGATGATCTTGATGACATTGATCAACTTGTTGAGCTGCTTGGTGATCTGCTCGAGTGGGGTCTCCTCGGCAGAGACCACGATGGTCATCCGCGACATGTCCTTCTGCTCGGTCGGACCGACGGCCAGGGACTGGATGTTGAACCCGCGCCGGGAGAACAGCGCGGCCACCCGCGCGAGCACTCCGGGCTTGTCCTCCACCAACACCGACAGCGTATGAGTCACCGCGTCCATCAGGCGTGTCCTTCGCTTTCGTCGTCGAACAGCGGGCGGATGCCGCGGGCCGCTTGGATCTCGTCGTTGCTGGTGCCCGCGGCCACCATCGGCCACACCTGCGCGTCGGCGCCGACGATGAAGTCGATGACGACGGGGCGGTCGTTGATGGCGCGCGCCTGGTTGATCACGTCTTCCACGTCTTCCTCACGCTCGCAACGCAATCCGACGCAGCCTAGCGCCTCGGCCAGCTTCACGAAGTCCGGGATGCGGTGCGAGTGCGTGGCCAGGTCGGTCTGCGAGTACCGCTCCCCGTAGAACAGGGTCTGCCACTGGCGCACCATGCCCAGGTTGCCGTTGTTGATCAGCGCCACCTTGATCGGCGCACCCTCGATCGCGCACGTGGCCAGTTCCTGGTTGGTCATCTGGAAGCAGCCGTCGCCGTCGATCGCCCATACCTCCGCCTCCGGGCGGGCCAGCTTGGCGCCCATGGCCGCCGGAACGGCGAACCCCATGGTGCCCAGGCCGCCGGAGTTGAGCCAGGTGCGCGGCTTCTCGTAGGAGACGAACTGCGCAGCCCACATCTGGTGCTGTCCCACGCCGGCGACGTAGATCGCGTCGGGGCCGGCGATCTGGCCCAGCTTCTCGATGACGTATTCGGGGCTGAGGCTGCCGTCGCTCTGCGGGCCGTAACTCAGCGGGTACGTGGACTGGACCTGATCGAGGTAGGCCCACCAGTCGTCCATGTCGAGGGTGCCCGGGATCTCGCGCTCCCGCAGCATCGCGATCAGCTCGGTGATGACGGCCTTCACGTCGCCGACGATCGGCACGTCGGCGTGCCGGTTCTTGCCGATCTCGGCCGGGTCGATGTCGGCGTGGATGACCTTGGCCTCCGGCGCGAACGTGTCGAGCTTGCCGGTCACGCGGTCGTCGAAGCGCGTCCCCAGCGCGATCAGCAGGTCGCTGCGCTGCAGCGCCGCCACCGCGGCGACGGTGCCGTGCATGCCGGGCATGCCGAGGTGCTGGCGATGGCTGTCCGGGAACGCGCCGCGCGCCATCAGCGTGGTGACGACGGGAATGCCGGTCAGCTCGGCCAACTCGCGCAGCTGCTCGGTCGCCTCGCCGCGGATCACCCCGCCCCCCACGTACAGCACCGGCTTGCGCGCGGCCGCGATCAGCTTCGCGGCCTCCCGGATCTGCCGGTTGTGCGGCTTGGTGTTCGGCTTGTAGCCGGGCAGGTCCAGGCGCGGCGGCCAGCTGAACGTGCACTGGCCCTGCAGCACGTCCTTGGGGATGTCGACGAGCACCGCGCCGGGCCGTCCCGACGACGCGATGTGGAACGCCTCGGCGATCACCTGCGGGATCTCGTCGCCGGAGCGGACCAGGAAGTTGTGCTTGGTGATGGGCATCGTGATGCCGGAGATGTCGGCCTCCTGGAAGGCGTCCGTCCCGATCAGCGTGCGGCCGACCTGACCGGTGATGGCCACCACCGGTATCGAGTCCATCTGCGCGTCGGCCAGCGGGGTGACGAGGTTGGTGGCGCCGGGGCCCGACGTGGCCATCATGACGCCGACCTTTCCGGTGGCGTGCGCGTAGCCGCTGGCGGCGTGGCCGGCGCCCTGCTCGTGCCGAACCAGCACGTGGCGCAGCTTCTTCGAGTCGAATAAGGGGTCGTAGACCGGCAGCACCGCGCCGCCGGGGATGCCGAAGATGACCTCGACGTCGAGCTCCTCCAGTGACCGGATCACCGACTGGGCACCGGTAAGCTGTTCCGGCGCAACACGTTTCGGGTGTTTGGTCGGGGCCGCCGCGGGAGTTTCCGCGGCGTCTGAGGCGATGTCGGCCGGGCGCTGCGTCGGCGGCCTGGTGGGAGCGCTCACTGTGGGTCCTCTTGTCTCGTGTCGCTGTTGAAGTCTGGTCGTGCGCAAGAAAAAACCCCCGTCAGCTGGCTGCTGCACGAGGGTTGGCGCGTTGGTGCTGGATCGCTGAAATGCTGACGAGCTAGTCAGGCACCAACGCGCCGACTAATTACTACGAGCATCCCGGGCTTTCCGGCGGTATCCATAGTCTCCGAAGGTAGCCTTCCCACAGCTCAACCGTCAAATCCGCTGCCCGCGCGACGGCCCGCATCCGCCGAGGCGCCGGCCTTGCCGCGGGCGGTGGGATGATGCGGGGGTGATTACTGGCTCGCCCGTCGTCATCAGGGTGTCGCCGATGGCGCACCTCGCCGTCGGCTACCTGACCCTGGGATTGCTCATACCGGTGCTGGTGTGGCCGCCGTCGGCGCCGCTGCTGATCGTTCCGGTGATCTTGTCGGCGTTGATCATCCGGCTGCGCACCGTGGCCGACGCGGAGGGTGTCACCGTGCGGACGCTGCGGGGCAGCCGCACGGTGCGGTGGGAGGAGATCGACGGGCTGCGCTTCCACCGGGGCTCGTGGGCGCGGGCCCGCCTCAAGGACGGCGGCGAGCTGCGCCTGCCCGCGGTGACCTTCGCGACGCTCCCACTGCTCACCGAGGCAAGTTCGGGCCGGGTGCCCAACCCCTACCGCCAGGAGCAGGCGTCAGGCGATGGGGTTGACGCCGTTGAGCAGCACCCACACCCCGACACCGGCGGCGATGCCGGCCAGCAGGGCCACGAATGACCCGATGAAGGGTCGGTGGGCCCAACCGCGGCCCGCGTCGAGCCCATACCGGCCCGGTCCGCACAGCACGACGGCGACGGCCATGACGATGAGCGTGATCTGGTATTCGTGCCCTTGTGGCAGGAAGAACGCGAACGCGTGCGAGCGAGAGCTGCCGGAAACGGTGGCCAGCAGGCCGTTGATCAGGAACGCCAGGGCGCCCGCGGCGGCCACCGGGGTGAACAATCCCAGCACCAGCAACACGCCCGCGACGATCTCGCCGCCGGCGCTGACGTACGCGAGGATGTCGGCGTGGTGGTAACCGACATCGGTCAGGGAGTTCCGCAGGCCGGTCAGGCCGCCCCCGCCCCACCAGCCGAACACCTTCTGCAGGCCGTGGGCGGCGAGCACCACGCCGAGGCCCACCCGCAACACCAGCAAACCGAGGTGCTGGGTGCCGCGGCGGCCGCCGGGGCGTAGCCGGTCGTCGTCGTCGTCCGAATCGATGCGTGCGGGCTCGGTGGCCGAGATCGGCGCCGGGTGCGCCGCCGGCTGCGGCTGGACGTACGGCAACGGCTCCTGGTGGTCGAGGAGGTTGTACGTCGAGTTGCCGGGACCGGCCGAGTTGCCGGGGTCCTGGTAGGGGATGACGGTCGTGGTTCCGAAGTCACCCGGATACCCGACCGGCGTCAGGTCGTCTTCGGGGTCGACCAGGCGCGCCGAGGCGGGGCGTCCCGGGTTCGGCGCGGGGGATTCCCCGGGCCGCTGCCAATGTGCGTCATTCGATTGACTGGTCACGCGTGTCAGGGTAAGGGCAATTGGTCCTGAATTGGGGATTTGAGCGGCGCTTTCGCGCGGAAATCACGGGTCGGCGCGCCAAAATGCGGCCGATTCGGCCCAAAATCGCCGTCCGGCCCCGTCTTGCGGCATTTCTGCGCCGATTCCGCACCGGCGGTGGGGGTTGCCGACGGGCGCGCACACGCGGGCGTGTGGCGGCCATGACCGCGGGTTCCGTAGCCTGTCGGTCATGCGGATTCGGCGCTCGGTTCGATGCGGGTTCGCCGCGCTCAGCGCGGTCGTGGTCGTGTCGGGTGGGTGCGCGCGGTTCAACGACGCCCAGTCCCAGCCGTTCACTACCGCGCCCGAGCTCAAGCCCCAGCCCAGCTCGAGCCCTCCCCCGCCGCCGCCCCTGCCGCCGACGCCCTTCCCGAAGGCCTGCCCCGCGCCGGGTGTGATGCAGGGCTGCCTGGAGAGCACCAGCGGCCTGATCATGGGTCCCGACAGCAAGACTGCGCTGGTCGGCGAACGCACCACCGGCGCCGTCAAGGAGATCTCCGTCAGCGCCGAGCCGAAGGTGAAGATGGTGATCCCGGTGGACCCGTCCGGTGACGGCGGGCTGATGGACATCGTGCTGTCACCCACCTACAACCAGGACCGCCTGATGTACGCCTACATCAGCACGCCCACCGACAACCGTGTCATCCGCATCGCCGACGGCGACATTCCGAAGGACATCCTGACCGGAATTCCCAAGGGCGCCAACGGAAACACCGGAGCGTTGATCTTCACCAGCCCGACCACCCTGGTGGTGATGACCGGCGACGCGGGCAATCCCGCGATGGCCGCCGACCCGAAGTCGTTGGCCGGCAAGGTGCTGCGCATCGAGCAGCCGACGACCATCGGGCAGGCGCCGCCGACGACCGCGCTGTCCGGTGTCGGCGCCGGCGGCGGACTGTGCACCGACCCCGTCGACGGCTCGCTCTATGTCGCGGACCGCACCCCGACGGCGGACCGGTTGCAGCGCATCACCAAAACCTCGGAGGTGTCCACGGTGTGGACCTGGCCGGATAAGCCGGGCGTCGCCGGGTGCGCGGCCATGGACGGCACCGTGCTGGTAAACCTGATCAACACCAAGCTGACGGTGGCCGTGCGGCTTGCCCCCTCCACGGGTGCGGTCACCGGCGAACCCGACGTCGTGCGCAAGGACACCCACGCCCATGCGTGGGCGTTGCGAATGTCGCCGGACGGCAACGTGTGGGGCGCCACTGTCAACAAGACCGCCGGGGACGCCGAGAAGCTCGACGACGTGGTGTTCCCGCTCTTCCCGCAGGGCGGCGGCTTCCCGCGCAACAACGACGACAAGACCTAACCTCCGGCCCGGTCGCGGGTGACTCCCGCGGTGAACTATCGGCGTGTCGCGTCGCCGGGCTTGCGGTCAGCCCTGCCCGCAGGCCGCCAGCACGAGTTCGCGCACGCGGGCCGCGTCGGCCTGACCCCGGGTGGCCTTCATCACCGCTCCGACGATCGCGCCGGCCGCGGCCACCTTGCCGCCGCGGATCTTCTCCGCCACATCCGGATTGGCGGCCAGCGCCTCGTCGACGGCGGCCTGGGTGACCGAGTCGTCGCGCACGAGCTCCAGGCCGCGGGCGGTCATCACCTGTTCGGGCTCGCCCTCCCCGGCCAGCACCCCCTCGACGACCTGGCGGGCGAGCTTCACGGACAGCTTGCCCTCCTCGACGAGCGTGATCACTGCAGCCACCTGAGCCGGGGTGATGGCCAGTTCATCGAGGCCGACGTTCGCCTCGTTGGCCTTCTGCACCAAGAAGTTGCCCCACCATGCGCGCGCCTGCTCGCTGGACGCCCCGTGCTTGACGGTGGCAATCACCTGATCGACCGCGCCGGCGTTGACGAGGTCCCGCATCACCTCGTCGGATACGCCCCACTCTTGCTGGATTCGCTTGCGCGTCAACCACGGTAGCTCGGGAATCGTCTGTCGCAGCCGCTCCACGAGATCGCGGCTGGGCGCGACGGGTTCGAGGTCGGGCTCGGGGAAATAGCGGTAGTCCTCGGCGGTTTCCTTGGTGCGGCCCGGGCTGGTGTATCCAGCCTCGTGAAAGTGCCTGGTTTCCTGCGTGATTCGGCCACCGGAGGCCAGGACGGCTGCCTGCCGCTGCATCTCGTAGCGGACGGCGACTTCGACGCTGCGCAGCGAGTTGACATTCTTGGTCTCGGTCCGGGTGCCGAACTGCTCCGCGCCGGACGGCTTCAGCGACACGTTGGAGTCGCACCGCATCGACCCCTGGTCCATCCGCACATCGGATACTTCCAAGGCGCGCAATAGGTCTCGCAACGCGGTGACGTACGTGCGGGCAATCTGCGGCGCCCTGGCGCCCGCTCCCACAATGGGCTTGGTGACGATTTCGATCAGCGGCACGCCGGCCCGGTTGTAGTCGATGAGCGACGTGGTCGCGCCGTGAATCCGGCCGGTTTCGCTGCCCAAGTGGGTGAGCTTGCCGGTGTCCTCTTCCATGTGCGCCCGCTCGATGTCCACGCGCCAGGTGCTGCCGTCGTCCAGGGGCACCTCGAGGTAGCCGTTGATGGCGATCGGCTCGTCGTACTGCGAGATCTGATAGTTCTTCGGCATGTCCGGGTAAAAGTAGTTCTTGCGCGCGAAGCGGCACCACGGCACGATCTCGCAGTTCAGCGCCAGCCCGATGCGGATGGCCGACTCCACCGCGGCCTGGTTGAGCACCGGCAGCGAGCCGGGCAGACCGAGACATACCGGGCATACCTGGGTATTGGGTTCCCCGCCGAATGTGGTGGAGCAGCCGCAGAACATTTTCGTCGCGGTGGACAGCTCGACGTGCACCTCGAGCCCGAGCACCGGATCGAAGCGCGCGAGGACGTCGTCGTAGTCCATCAGCTCGGCGCCGGTAGCAACACTCATGCCGTCGATCGTAGTGGTGACCGCGAGGCCGGCGGAGCCGGGCGAAGCGGGTCACCACCACCAGACCCCGTGGTGACCGCGAGGCCGGCGGAGCCGGGCGAAGCGGGTCACCACCACCAGACCCCGTGGTGACCGCGAGGCCGGCGGACCCGGGCGAAGCGGGTCACCACCACCAGACCCCGCGGTGACCGCGAGGCCGGCGGAGCCGGAGCCTGCCGGCCCGGCGGACCCACCCAATCCAGCTGACCGCTGAACGACTCCGCGAACCGAACCGCGGTTGTTCATACCTTCGGGTATGGCCGCTCTGCGCTGGCCCGGAAACCATCAATCTGTGCCCACGGGAAAAAGGCGGCAAATTTCGGCCGCCGTTAGGCCGGCGCTACCTGCCGTTTGCTTAATCCGCTCAGCCGAAGAAGGCCGCCGCGTCGTCGTACCGGCTCTCGGGCACGAGTTTGAGCTGGCGTACCGCATCCCCCAGCGGAACCCGGCCGATGTCCTGTCCGCGCAACGACACCATCTGGCCGTACTCCCCCGCGTGCGCGGCGTCGGCGGCGTTGACGCCGAACCGGGTGGCCAGCACGCGGTCGTAGGCGGTCGGGGTGCCGCCGCGCTGGACGTGGCCCAGCACCGTTACCCGCACTTCCTTGTTGATGCGTTTTTCGACCTCGACGGCGAGCTGGGCGGCCACGCCGGTGAACTTCTCGTGGCCGAACTCGTCAAGGCCGCCTTCGCGCAACGTGATTGAGCCCGCGATCGGTTTCGCCCCTTCGGCCACCACGCAGATGAAGTGTGAATCCCCGCGTTGGAAACGGCGTTTGACGAGCCGGCACACCTCCTCGACGTCGAAGGGCTGCTCGGGAATCAGGGTCATGTGCGCGCCCGAGGCCAGGCCCGCGTTCAGCGCGATCCAGCCCGCGTGTCTGCCCATCACCTCCACGAGCATCACCCGCTGGTGCGATTCGGCGGTGCTGTGCAACCGGTCGATGGCGTCGGTCGCCACCGTCAGAGCGGTGTCGTGGCCGAAAGTGACGTCGGTGCAGTCGATGTCGTTGTCGATCGTCTTCGGCACCCCGACGACGGGCACGTTCTCCTCCGACAGCCAGTGCGCGGCGGTCAGGGTCCCTTCACCGCCGATGGGAATGAGGACATCGATGCCGTTGTCGTCCAGCGTCTGCTTGATCTGGTCCAGCCCGGCGCGCAGCTTGTCGGGATGCACACGGGCGGTGCCCAGCATCGTCCCGCCCTTGGCCAGCAGGCGGTCGTTGCGGTCGTCGTTTTGCAGCTGGATGCGCCGGTTCTCCAACAACCCACGCCACCCGTCCTGAAACCCGACGACGGACGAGCCGTATCGGGAATCGCAGGTCCGCACCACCGCCCGGATGACGGCGTTGAGACCGGGGCAGTCGCCGCCCCCCGTGAGAACTCCGATCCGCATGCCCCTCATCTTGCCCTGCGCCCCACTGAGATGGCGCGAGCAGACGCAGAATCGCGCCGAACTGCCGCAAATGACGCGAGTTTGCGTCTGCTCGTCACAAAAGAGCGCGCGCCTGCCCGGCGCTAGATCGCGCTCGGCAACGCGCCCCGGACCGCCTCGTAGGCGGCGCCCACCCGGTACAGCCGGTCGTCGGCCAACGCCGGGGCCATGATCTGCAGCCCGACGGGCAGGCCGTCGTCCGGGGACAGCCCCGCTGGCACCGACATGCCGCAATGACCCGCCAGGTTGAGCGGCAGCGTGCACAGGTCGAACAGGTACATCGCCAGCGGGTCGTCGACCTTCTCGCCGATCGGGAACGCCGTCGTGGGCGTGGTCGGCGACACCACGACGTCGACGGACTCATAGGCCCGATCGAGGTCACGGGCGATCAGCGTGCGCACCTTCTGCGCCTGGTTGTAGTAGGCGTCGTAATAGCCGGCCGACAGCGCGTAGGTGCCGATCATGATGCGCCGCTTGACCTCGGGCCCGAACCCGGCGGCCCGGGTCAGGGCCATCACTTCCTCGGCGCTGTGGGTGCCGTCGTCGCCCACCCGCAGGCCGTAGCGCATGGCGTCGAAGCGCGCCAGGTTGCTGGACACCTCCGACGGCAGGATCAGGTAGTAGGCGGCCAGGGCGTATTCGAAATGCGGGCAGTCGACCTCGCTGACCTCGGCGCCCTGCGCGGTCAGCTGCTTGACGGCGGCCTCGAACGACGCCAGCACCCCGGGCTGGTAGCCCTCGCCGCGCAGCTGCTTGACCACGCCGACGCGCACGCCGCGCAGGTCCCCGGAGGCGCCGGCCCGGGCGGCGCCCACCACGTCGGGCACCGGCGCGTCGACGGAGGTCGAGTCGCGCAGGTCATGGCCGGCGATCACCTGGTGCAGCAGCGCGGTGTCGAGCACGGTCCGCGCGCACGGGCCGCCCTGGTCCAACGACGACGCGCAGGCCACCAGCCCGTACCGGGACACCGTGCCGTAGGTGGGTTTGACGCCGACCGTCGCGGTCAGCGCGGCCGGCTGCCGGATCGAGCCGCCGGTGTCGGTTCCGATCGCCAGCGGGGCCTGGAAGGCGGCCAGGGCCGCCGCGCTGCCGCCACCCGATCCGCCGGGCACCCGGCCGATGTTCCAGGGGTTGCGGGTGGGGCCGTAGGCGGAGTTCTCCGTCGACGAACCCATCGCGAACTCGTCCATGTTGGTCTTGCCCAGGATCGGGATGCCGGCCGCGCGCAACCGCACGGTGACCGTGGCGTCATACGGCGATCGCCAGCCCTCGAGGATCTTGGACCCGCAGGTGGTGGGCATGTCCGTGGTCGTGAAGACGTCCTTGAGTGCCAGCGGGACCCCGGCCAGCGCCGACGGCAGCCGCTCGCCGGCGGCCACCGCATTGTCGACGGCGGCCGCCGCCGCGAGCGCCTCGTCGGCCGCCACGTGCAGAAACGCGTGGTAGCGGTCGTCGGTCGCCGCGATCTGGTCCAGGCACGCCTGGGTGACCTCGGTGGACGACACCTCCTTGGCGGCGATCCGCGCGGCCAGCATCGCGGCGTCGGACCGGATCAGTTCGCTCACTCGCTGTCCCCGAGGATCTGCGGAACGGCGAAGCGGCCGTCGACGGCCTCGGGCGCCTCGGCGAGCGCCTCGCGCTGCGTCAGGCACGGCGTCGGCTCGTCGGGCCGCGTGACGTTGACGTCCTTGAGCGGGTTGCCGGTCGCTTCGACGCCGGTCACGTCGACTGCCTGCACCTGGCTGACGTGGGTCAGGATGGCGTCGAGTTGGCCGGCGAAACTGTCGAGTTCGCCGTCGGTCAACGCCAGCCGGGACAGCCGGGCCAGGTGCGCCACCTCGTCGCGGGAGATCTGGGACACGAGCGCAAAGCCTAGTCGGGTGACGCCTGCCGGCGCCCTGCCGCCCACCGCTCGACGAAGGACCGGTCGAAATGCCGCGGACACATCCCTGTGTCACAGTGTTGGCCGTGCCGTCGTATCTGTTGCGCATCGTGCTGGTCGACCGCCCCGGCAGCCTGGGCTCGCTCGCGGTGGCGCTCGGCTCGGTGGGGGCGGACATCCTGTCACTCGACGTGGTGGAGCGCAGCTCGGGGAACGCGATCGACGACCTGGTCATCGAGCTGCCCCCGGGGGCGATGCCCGACACGCTGATCACCGCCGCGGAGTCGCTGTCCGGTGTCCGGGTGGACAGCGTCCGCCCCCATACCGGGCTGCTGGAAGCGCACCGGGAGCTGGAGCTGCTCGACCACGTCGCCGCGGCCGCCGACGGCGAGTCCAGGCTCAAGGTCCTGGTCGACGAGGCGCCCAAGGTGCTGCGGGTCAGCTGGTGCATGGTGCTGCGCAGTTCCCACGGCGAGCTGCAGCGCCTCGCCGACAGCCCGGGCTCGCCCGAAACCAAGGAGGACTCGGCGCCCTGGCTGCCCATCGAGCGGGCATCGACGCTGGACGGCACCGCGGAGTGGGTGCCGCAGGCGTGGCGCGACATGGACACCACCATGGTCGCGGCCCCGCTGGGCGACCCGAACACGGCGGTCGTGCTGGGCCGGCCCGGCCCGGAATTCCGCCCCTCCGAGGTCGCCCGGCTGGGCTACCTGTCCGGGATCGTCGCGACGATGCTGCGCTGAGAGGCTACGCGGGCACCCGGTCCAGCAGGCTGTTGTAGATGGCGACGATCTTCTCGGTCTGCAGCGACTGCCGGCCGGCGTCCCGGCGCGCGGCGACAGCGTCGGTCATCTCGCGCAGTTTGGCGCGATCCGCGACGAGCGCGCGGATAGCCGCGGCGAGCGAGGCGGGCGACGGGCTGGTGGTGAGGACGCCGCCGCCTTCGGGGACCGTTTCGCCCAGCGCCGGGTCGCAGTAGATCATCGGCAGCGACATGGCGGCGGCCTCCAGCAGCACCAGGCCCTGGGTGTCGAAATCGTAGGACGTGAACAGCAGGGCGTCGCTCGACCTCATCGCGACCAGGCAGTCCTCGCGGTCCACCCGGCCGCGCAGGCGGATCCGCTCGCCGAGGCCGGCGGATTCGATCGTCTTGCGGATGGCGGGCACCAGGTGGCCGTCACCGTAGATGTCCAGCGTGCAGCCATCCACCTGGGCAACCGCCTCGACCGCCGCCGTGATGCGCTTTTCCGACGACAGCCGCCCGCACCAGATGAGGCGCAGCGGGTCGCCGTCCGCGGCGGGGGTGACCCGGGCCGCGCGGGCGCGGTCGATCACGTCGTCGTCGACGCCGTTGGAGACGACCGAGATCGGCCGGCTCACCCCGCGCCCGGCCAGGGACCGCGCGAAGTGCCTCGTCGGGGTGATCTCGTGGTCCACCGCCTGCGCGTGCGCCACCATGAGGCGCCAGGCCAGGCGCGATGCGAGGCCCTCTTTCACGCGGGTCAGGTTGAACTCCCGGGACAGGTGCCGCTTCTGCATCTGGGCGAACAGCACCGCCAGCGGAAGCGGCGTCGCGGTGGCTTGCTCGAAGTACACGTCGAAGCGGGTGTGCTTGGTCTGGACCACCGGAATGCCGTGCCGGCGCGCGGCTTCTACCCCCGCGACCGCCACCCCGAGGTCGCCCTGGGTGTGCACGACGTCGACGGGCTCGCGGGTGCGGAACGCCTCGTCGATGACCGCGCGGTTGACCTTGGACGGCCACACGAACATGAAGTCGTCGTGCCTGCCCAGCCTGCGCATGAGCGGGGCGATCACCGGCACCGGCTTCAGCTCGACGACGCCCGGGTCGGGGTCGGCCGTCTTGGGCAGCGGCGCCGTGAACACCGTCACCCGGTGCCCGCACTGCTCCAGGGCGCGACGCTGGGTGGCCACCGAGACCTGTGTCCCCCCGAGGCTGTCCGGGTGAAGATCGGTGAAAAGAGCGACATGCATGCAAAAGCCTCTCGAAAAGTCGGTGAAAAGTGCCCAGCGGCAATCGGCTACGACGTACGACCGCCCTGTCTGCCCCACCCCCGCAGGAAAGGTCAAGTAGTCGCGCCGCCCATGCTACTGAGAGCGGTCACTCCGCCGCCGGAGCGGCCGGCGGGCCCTGCTCCAACAACGTGCGGAACCCGTCCTCGTCGAGCACCGGGACCCCCAACTCGATGGCCTTGTCGTACTTTGAGCCCGGCGAGTCGCCGGCGACGACGTAGTCCGTCTTCTTCGACACCGAGCCCGCGGCCTTGCCGCCGCGGGCGATGATCGCCTCCTTGGCGTCGTCGCGGGAGAACCCGGCCAGCGAGCCGGTCACGACGACGGTCAATCCCTCCAGTGTGCGGGCCACGCTGGTGTCGCGCTCGTCGGCCATCCGCACGCCGGCGGCCCGCCACTTGTCGACGATCGCACGGTGCCAGTCGACGGTGAACCACTCGGCGAGCGCGGCGGCGATCGTCGGCCCGACGCCCTCCACCGCGGCGAGCTCCTCGGTGGACGCGGACACGATGGCGTCGAGGCTGCCGAACTCCGTTGCCAGGGCGCGGGCGGCCGTCGGTCCGACGTGGCGGATCGACAGGGCCACCAGCACCCGCCACAGCGGCGCGGCCTTGGCCTGGTCGAGGTTGGCCAGCAGGCGCTTGCCGTTGGCCGACAGCGTGCCGGCCTTAGTGCGGAACAGATCGGTGCGCAGCAGGTCGTCCTCGGTGAGGGTGAACAGGTCGCCCTCGTCGGCGATCACGCCGGCCTTCAGCAGCGCGATGGCGGCCTCATAACCCAGCCCCTCGATGTCCAGCGCCCCGCGGCCGGCGACGTGAAATACCCGTTCCCGCAGCTGCGCCGGACAGGACCGGGCGTTGGGGCAGCGGATGTCGGCGTCGCCCTCCTTGGCCGGGGCCAACGGGGTGCCGCACTCGGGACAGCTTGTGGGCATGACGAATTCGCGTTCGGTGCCGTCACGCAGGTCGACGACGGGGCCGAGCACCTCCGGGATCACGTCGCCGGCTTTGCGGATCACCACGGTGTCACCGATCAGCACGCCCTTGCGCTTGACCTCGGCGGCGTTATGCAGGGTGGCGAGCCCGACAGTCGACCCGGCGACCTTCACCGGTGTCATGAACGCGAACGGCGTGACCCGCCCGGTGCGTCCGACGTTGACCCGGATGTCCAGCAGCTCCGTCTGCGCCTCCTGAGGCGGGTACTTGTAGGCCACCGCCCACCGCGGCGCCCTCGACGTCGTCCCCAGCCGGCGCTGCAGCGCGACGTCGTCGACTTTGACTACGACGCCGTCGATTTCGTGCGGGACGTCGTAGCGGTGCTCGCCCCAGTACGTGACCCGGTCCTCGACGGCGGCCAGTCCGCGCACCCGGGCGGTCTCCTCGGCCACCGGCAACCCCCACGAGCGCAGCGCCGTGTACGCCTCGTGCAAGGTTTTCGGCGCGAAGCCTTCCGTGCGGCCGATGCCGTGGCAGATCATCCGCAACTTGCGCCGGGCGGTCACGGCCGGGTTCTTCTGGCGGAGCGACCCGGCGGCGCTGTTGCGGGGATTGGCGAACGGCGCCTTGCCTTCCTCGACGAGGCTGGCGTTCAGCGCCTCGAAGTCGGCGAGCATGAAGAACACCTCGCCGCGCACCTCCAATAGCCCGGGGACCGGGAAGTCAGCACTGGCCGCGAGCCGTTCGGGCACGTCGTCGATGGTGCGCGCGTTGAGCGTGACGTCTTCGCCGACGCGGCCGTCACCGCGGGTCGCGGCGCGCTCGAGCCGGCCGTCGCGATACACCAGCGACAGGGCCACCCCGTCGATCTTCAGCTCGCACAGGTAATCGGGGTCACGGCCGATCTCGTTCTCGACCCGAATGCTCCAGGCGGCGAGCTCGTCGCGGTCGAACACGTCGTCGAGGCTGAGCATGCGCTCGAGGTGTTCGGCCGAGGTGAAGTCGGTGGCGAAGCCCGCGCCGCCGACCAGTTGCGTCGGGGAGTCCGGCGCCCGCAGCTCCGGGTAGCGGTCCTCCAGCGCGAGCAGTTCGTTGAACATCGTGTCGAAGTCGGCGTCGGAAATGATCGGCGCGTCCTTGATGTAGTAGCGGAACTGGTGCTCGCGGACTTCGGCGGCCAGTTCCTGCCAGTGGCGCCGCACCTCGGGCGGTGCCTCGTCGGCTTCGGCAGGGCTCACCTCCGCAGGCTATCTAAGGGCGACGACAGCCCCCCGGCGCGGGCATCTGGGGCGAACCGAGCGTCAGATGGCGTCGGGGTCGTCGGCGAACGCGGCGGCCGCCGTGCGGGCGAGCTCTATCGCGGTCCTGGCCCACTGCGTCGTCGCGCCGGCCAGGCCGCACGCCGGGGTGACGCCGATCCGGTCCCGCAGGGCCGACCGGCCGAAGCCGAGGCGATCGGTCACCGCGACCACCGCACCGGCCACCTCTTCGGCCGAGGGGCGCCGCTCGGGAGCCGCGGCGGGGACCACGCCGAGCATGACCGCGCGGCCCGTTTCGACGAAGGCCGCGACGCCGTCCAGGTCGGCCGCCCGCAGCGTGCCCGCATCTACCGACACCGCGCCAATACCACTGCGCGCCAACAGATTCCACGGCAACTCGGGGGCGCAACTGTGCAGCAGCACCTCGGTCCCCACGCCCCCGACGCAGGTGTCCAGCAGCGCCTCGGCCACCGCCTCGTCCAGGGGCGCAATCGGGCTCAGCGACGTGACCCCGGTCAACCGGCCGCCCAGAGCACTCGGCAGCGACGGTTCGTCGAGCTGCACCACCACGGGCGTCTCGAGCCGACGGGCCAGCGCCGCGCGGTGCGCGCCGACGCCTTCCCCCAGTGACGCGGCCAGGTCACGCAGCGCCCCCGGGTCGGTGATCGCGCGGTGCCCGTTGGCCAGTTCGAGCCCGGCGGCCAGGGTGATCGGCCCGGGCGCCTGCACCTTGACCGGCCGCCCGCCGCCACGCAACCCCGCCGCCTCCCAGGCCTCCTCCAGCGCGTCCATGTCCTCGTCGAGCAGGCTGACGGCCCGCCGCGTCACCGCCCCGGGCCGGGCGGCGATCCGATACCCGCGGGGCACCGTGTCGATCGCGACGTCCACCAGCAGCGCGCCGGCCCGGCCCAGGGTGTCGGCGCCCACTCCCCTGGCGGGCAGCTCGACGAGGTGGGCCAGCGCGCCCGCCAATTCTCCGACGACGATTTCGGCGGCGGTGCGCGCTACGGTGCCGGGCCACGAGCCTATGCCGCTGGCGGTCGCGAAAACACTCACCGGGCAACCGTATTCGACGCCACGTCGGACGCCGGTCGCGAGGGGTGGGTACAGCGAGTAGCTTCAAGCCAAGAAGGGTGTGGCACATGGCGAGATTCACGCGGCCGCTGCTGTGGTGCGGCGCGGTGCTGCTCACGGCGGGGTGCACCCGGGTGGTGGACGGAACGGCGCTGCCGGGGTACGGGGCCAACCGTAAGGTGGTGCACGGCGTCAACGTCGACACCATCCTGCTGGACCAGTCGCGCATGCGCGCGATCACCGGGGCCGGCGAACACCTCAACATCATCCCGTCGATGGACGGCATCAATCCCGTCGACATCGACGCCCTCGCGGAGGCCACGCCGCGGGAATGCCGGTTCCTCTACGCGGAGACGGCGACGTTCGGGCCCGACATCGAAGAGTTCCACAAGACCACCTTCCAGGACCCGCCCGACGGGGCGCTCATCTCCGAGGGCGCGGCGACCTACCGCGACGTCGACACCGCCCGCGGCGCGTTCGGCAACCTGGTGACGACCGTCGGCAATTGCGCGGGCGACTCCACCGGCCAGCTGCTGGTCGGCGATTGGAACGCCGCGGCGAACACGCTGCACCTGGGCCCCGGCGGTTGCGGCCGCGACTACCGCGTCCTGTCCGTGGCTCTGCTGGAGGTCACGTTCTGCGGGTTCCCGCAATCCGTCTCCGACATCGTCATGACGAACATCGCCGCGAACGTGCCGGCCTAGCGTCCCGCGCCGACGATGGTGGCGCTGCCGAGCACCTCGTCGCCGTCGGCGTCCGGCCGGTAGAGCGCCAGGGTCTGGCCGGGCGCGACGCCGCGTAGCGGGGCGCGCAACCGCACGACAAGCTCGTCGCCGACCAATTCGGCCACGGCCCCGACCGTTTCGCCATGGGCCCGCACCTGGACCAGGCACTCGACGGGGCCCACGGGCGCGGTGCCGCCGGTGAAGACCGGGGAACGTCCGACGAGCCCGTGCACGTCGAGCTCGGCCGCGTCCCCCACCTGCACGGTCGCGGTCGCGGCGTCGATGGCGGTCACGTAGCGGGGGCGCCCGTCGGGACCGGGCCCGGCGATACCGAGGCCCTTGCGCTGCCCGATCGTGAAGCCGTGCACGCCATCGTGGCTGGCCAGCACGGCGCCGTCCGCGGTGACAACGCTGCCGCGGCGCACGCCGATGCGCGCACCGAGGAAGGCCCGGGTGTTACCGGAGGGGATGAAGCAGATGTCGTGGCTGTCGGGCTTGTCGGCGACCGCCAGGCCGCGGCGGGCGGCCTCGGCGCGGATCTCGGGCTTGGGGGTATCGCCGATCGGGAACGCGGCGCGGCGCAGCTGCTCGGCCGTGAGCACGGCCAGCACGTAGGACTGATCCTTGTCCCGGTCGACGGCGCGGCGCAGCCGACCCTCGGACAGCCGGGCATAGTGGCCGGTGGCCACCGTATCGAAGCCCAGCGCACAGGCTTTCGCCGACAGCGCCGAGAACTTGATCCGCTGGTTGCACCGCACGCAGGGGTTCGGCGTTTCCCCGCGGGCGTAGGAATCGACGAAATCGTCGATCACGTCGGCCTGGAACCGCTCCGCGAAATCCCAGACGTAGAAGGGTATCCCGAGCACATCGGCGACCCGGCGCGCGTCCGAGGCGTCCTCTTTCGAACAGCAGCCCCGCGATCCGGTGCGTAAGGTGCCGGGCGTTGCCGACAGCGCCAGGTGGACGCCGACGACCTCGTGCCCGGCATCGACCATCCGGGCGGCGGCGACCGAGGAGTCGACGCCGCCACTCATGGCGGCGAGGACTTTCACTTCACTGCCCCCACGGCGGCCAGGGCGGCACCCCGGGCCCGATCCACGGCCGCGGGCAGCACCCGCAATACAGCGTCCACGTCCGCGTCGACGCTCGTGTGTCCCAGGGAGAGTCGCAGCGACCCGCGGGCGCTGGCCGGGTCGGCGCCCATGGCGATCAGCACATGTGACGGCTGCGCAACACCGGCGGTGCAGGCGGATCCGGTGGAGCACTCGATGCCGTTGGCGTCTAGCAGCATCAACAGCGCGTCACCCTCGCAGCCGCGGAAGGTGAAGTGCGCGTTGCCGGGAAGTCGGTGCGGGTCGCGCGCGCCGTTCAGGCTGACGTCGTCAATGCCGGCGAGCACCCCGTCGATCAGTCGGTCGCGCAGGGCCCGCAGCCGCGCCCCGTTGGCCTCCAGCCCGTCCACGGCGATCTGGGCTGCGGTGGCCATGCCCACGGCGCCGGCGACATCGGGTGTGCCGGAACGGATGTCGCGCTCCTGCCCGCCGCCGTGCGACAGCGCCACACAAGCGACGTCGCGGCGCAGCAGCAACGCCCCCACGGCTGGCGGGCCGCCGAACTTGTGGGCTGCCACGCTCATCGCGGACAGTCCGCTGGCGGCGAAGCCGACGGGCAACTGGCCCACCGCCTGCACGGCGTCGCTGTGCATGGGAACGCCGAATTCGGCTGCAACGGCGGCCAACTCGGCGGCCGGCTGGACGGTGCCCACTTCGTTGTTGGCCCACATCACCGACACCAGCGCGACGTCGTCGTGGGCCTGCAGCGCCGCACGCAGGTCCGCCGCCGACACCGAGCCGTCCGGCGCGGTGGGCAGCCAGGTCACCTCGGCGCCCTCGTGCTCGGCGAGCCACTGCACCGAATCCAGGACAGCGTGGTGCTCGACCTCGCTGGTGACGATGCGCCGCAGCCGCGGCTCGGCATCCCGGCGGGCCCAGTAGATGCCCTTGACCGCGAGGTTGTCGCTCTCGGTGCCGCCCGCGGTGAAGATGACCTCGGACGGCCGCGCGCCCAGCTTGGCCGCGATCAGCTCGCGGGATTCCTCGATGCGCCGCCGCGCCGCCCGGCCGCTGGTGTGCAGCGAGGAGGCGTTGCCGAGGGTGCCCAGCACGCCCGTCATCGCCTCGACGGCGGCGGGGTGCATCGGGGTAGTGGCGGCGTGATCCAGGTAGACCATGACGCGCCCCACGATACCTGCAGGTCTAGTCGGCTAACCCACCAGCACGTGGCGGCGACCCGGGCGCTGCGGCACCCCCACGCCCACCGCCGACTGGCAACGACGGGCCAGCGCCCGCCGATCGGTACCCGGCAGCTGCAGAGATTCCACGTGAACATGCGCCAGGGTGCGGGGTACGGCCAGCAACCGGCACATCGACCGCCACAAGGTGTCGTCCCCGACGAAAGCCGGAGCGGTCGAAACGCAACCGTCGACGTGGTGATACGTCAACCGGAGCGGCTGCACGGGACGACCGGCATCGATCGCGGCCTGGAACATCGCCGGATAGAACGACCCGCAGGCCAGCCCGCACCACGTGGTGCCCTCCGGAAACGCCACCACGGTCTGACCCGAGCGCAGCCGATGCGCGACGGTCTCGACCACCCCGGGCAGCCGCCGCAGGTTCGCGCGTTCGATGGGAATGATCTTGAGCAGGCGCACCGCCAGGTCGCCGAACAGGTCGGCGCGGGCCACGAACGACCCGGGCAGCACCGACCCGATGGCGAACACGTCCAGCCACGACATGTGCGGGCTTACCACCAGGACCCCGCGCAGGTTCCGGATCGGACTTCCCGACACGCTGATCCTGACCCCGAAGCAGCGCAGCATCACCCGGCAGCACAACTTTTGCACCCGCGCCTGACCCGGCAGGGGCACCAGCGCCAACGGCACCACCGGCACCAACAGCAGCGCCAACATGACGCGGAGCGTCATCCGGAGCGCCACCCGCCACCTCGGCGATGCGGGGCCGACACGCACGCAGCTGCCGTCGCAGGTCGCGCGCGGCAGCCAGGAGTGGGCGGCGACGCTCATCAGGCACCGCCCACCATGTCGGCCGCGGCCGAGACCGACCGCAGCCGCTTGAGATAGCGCGTATCGGCGCGTCGTTTGTCCAGCAGCACGCAGAAGTCCCCCACCCCGAAGTCGGGGTCGTGGGCGGGCTCGCCGCAGACCTGCGCGCCGAGGCGCAGGTAGCCGCGCATGAGCGGGGGCACCGCGGGCCGCGGTGGGGCCGGGATGTCGTCGAGGGCGCGCCCGCCGACGCGCACCGGCCGGTACGGCCGCACGCGGTACTCCGGCGGGGCGGCGTTGCGGCTGAGGACGAAGTCGCGGACGCCGCGCAGCTGGCTGCCGGGGGTCTCGCCGTCTGACTCGTCGCCGATGGGCACCGAGACGCAGCCGGTCACGTAGTCGTAGCCGTAGCGGTCCAGGTAGGCGAGGATGCCGGCCCACATCAACAGCACCACGCCGCCGTTGCGGTGACCATCCCGCACCACCGCGCGGCCCATCTCGACCAGGGCCGGCCTGAGCGTGTCGAACGCGCGAAGGTCGAATTCCGTCTCGGTGTAGAGCCCCCCGGCCGCGATGCCGCCCGCGGGCGCCAGCATCCGGTAGCAGCCCACCAGTTCGCCGGTGTCGTCGTCGCGGACCAGGAGGTGGTCGCAGAACTCGTCGAACCGGTCGACGTCGATGCGCGCTCCGTCGGCGGCCGGCAGCTCGAAGCCGGGCGTGCTGGTGAACACGTCGTAGCGCAGGCGCTGCGCCGCCTCGATCATTCCGGGGTCCGTCGACAGCAACAACGAATAGTGCGGTCCGCCGGATGGGTTGCTCGCTGCGTCGGCCGGCTTCTCGCTGGGTATGAGGACAGAAGCGATGCTCATGCAAAACAACGTCGCGCAATCGATGAGCTAGTCGGCATCGACGCTGTGACGTGTCGATGCACGTCAGATGACGAAATGAGGCCGAAATCGGTGAGATTCAACCGGACTGTGATGCAGACGTGAACGCTGGCCGACGGGAGGGCGTCCGCCGGGCACGCCGCCGCCCCCACGGGTCGCGGTGGCGGGCGATGTCGCGTGGGCAACGGTACGTGTGAAGGCCGGCCCCGGGCGGCTCACCGTGCTGGACGACGTGGTCGAGCAGCAGCGTCGGCTCGGCCAGTCGGCCCCTAAGAGGACCGTCGACCGCGCCGAACTCGGCGAGCCGCACACCGGGCTGGCGTAGCGGCGCATCGACCGGACGCTGACCGGCTGATCGCGGCGAGGGGATATCTCTAGGGAGATTTAGCCCTTGCGCTGCTTGATCGCGTCGGTCAGCTGCGGGGCCACCTTGAACAGGTCGCCCACCACGCCGTAGTCCGCGATCTCGAAGATCGGCGCCTCTTCGTCCTTGTTGACGGCGACGATGGTCTTCGAGGTCTGCATGCCGGCGCGGTGCTGGATCGCCCCGGAGATGCCGAGCGCGATGTAGAGCTGGGGAGACACCGTCTTGCCGGTCTGGCCCACCTGGAACTGGCCCGGGTAGTAGCCGGAGTCGACGGCGGCGCGGGACGCGCCGACGGCGCCGCCGAGCGAGTCGGCCAGCTCCTCGACAACGTGGAAGTTGTCCGCGCTGCCCACGCCGCGGCCGCCGGAGACCACGATCGTGGCCTCGGTCAGTTCCGGGCGGTCACCGGCGACGGCGGGCTCGCGGGAGGTGATCTTGGTGGCATTCTCGGCCGGGGCCGGCACCTCTATGGTGACCTGCTCGCCGGCGCCGGCCTGCGGCTCGGCGTCGATGGCGCCGCCGCGCACGGTGACGATCGGGGTGTCACCGTTGGCCTGCGACTCGACGGTGAACGCGCCACCGAAGATGGAGTGCACGAACTTGTTGCCCTCGCTGACGCCGACCACGTCGACCAGCAGGCCCGACCCGATCCGCGCCGCCAGCCGGCCGGCGATCTCCTTGCCGTCGGCGTTGGCCGAGAGCAGCACCGCGGCGGGCGAGTTGGACTCGGTCAGCGAGGCCAGCACGTCGACCACCGGGGTGATCAGGTAGCTCTCCGCGTCGTCGGACTCGGCGACGTAGATCTTCTCGGCGCCGGCCTCCTTGAGCCCGTCGACCAGCGGCGCGGCGGTGCCGGGCTTGCCGACGACGACGGCGGCCGGCTCGCCCAGCGCGCGGGCGGCGGTGATCAGCTCGGAGGTGACCTTCTTCAGTGCGCCTTCGGCGTGCTCGACGAGCACGAGTACTTCAGCCATGGTTCAGTTCGCTCTTCTCGTGTCTGGGATCAGTGTCAGATGATCTTCTGGCCGACCAGGTACTGCGCGATCTGGCTGCCGCCTTCGCCTTCGTCGGTGACCTTCTCACCCGCGGTCTTCGGCGGCTTCGGCGTCGACGACAGCACCTTCGACCCGGCGTTGTCCAGCCCGACCTCGTCGGGCTCGACCCCGATCTCGGCCAGGGTCAGCACCGTGACCTCTTTCTTCTTGGCGGCCATGATGCCCTTGAAGGACGGAAAGCGCGGTTCGTTGATCTTCTCGGTGACGCTGACCACCGCGGGCAGGGTGGCCTCGAGGCTGAAGACGCCGTCGTCGGTCTCGCGCTCACCGGTCACCTTGCCGCCCTCGATGGACAGCTTGCGCAGGTGGGTCAGCTGCGGCAGGCCCAGGTACTCGGCGATGATCGCCGGCACGGCGCCGCCGGAGCCGTCGGTGGATTCGTTGCCGGCGATGACGAGCTCGGTGCCCTCGATGGTGCCCAGCGCCCGGGCCAGCGCCCACGCCGTCTGGACCACGCAGGACCCGTGCATGCCGTCGTCCTTGAGGTGGACGGCCTTGTCGGCGCCCATCGACAGCGCCTTGCGGATCGCCTCGGTGGCGCGCTCGGGACCCGCGGTCAGCACGGTCACCGAACCTTCCCCGCCCTCCCGCTCGCGGATCTGCAGGGCCTCTTCCACGGCGCGCTCGTTGATCTCGTCCAGCACGGCGTCGGCGGCCTCGCGGTCCAGCGTGAAGTCGCCGTCAGACAGCTTGCGCTCCGACCAGGTGTCCGGGACCTGCTTGATCAGGACCACGATGTTCGTCATGAGTGTGGTTCGTCCTCCTCGAAAGAGTCCCGCAGTCTCGACTGCGGGATCTCGGTACACGTTTGGCACGCACGGGCGTGTTACTACCGGGTAACTTTGTGCGGTCTGCCTCCACACCATAGCGAACCGTCCTGCACGTATTGCCCGCCTCCTCCCCCTCCGCTCCCGCGGAGGGCATCGTCGCCGGGCGGCACGTTCTTGCAGCCCGCCCGCCTCGTGAATCCCGGGCTGGCCGCTTCCCGGTTCGCTATTCCGTCACTTCGCGTTAGCCTGCCTATGCAATGAGCGCATTCGTCCCCGACGTTCCCCAGACCCTCCCCGGCAACGCCGCGCCGGGGGCCTCCGCGCAGGCCGCGGCCGGGTTGATACTGACGGGCGAACGCACCATCCCCGATGTGGACATCGAGAACTACTGGTTCCGCCGCCACCAGGTCGTTTACCAACGGCTGGCCCCCCATTGCGCCGGCCGTGAGGTGCTCGAGGCGGGCTGCGGCGAGGGCTACGGCGCCGACCTGATCGCCGGTGTCGCCCGCCGGGTCGTCGCCGTGGACTACGACGAGACCACCGTGGCCCATGTCCGCGCTCGCTACCCCAGGGTCGAGGTGATGCGGGCCAACCTCGCCGAGCTACCGCTGCCCGACGCGTCGGTCGATATTGTGGTGAACTTCCAAGTCATCGAGCACCTGTGGGACCAGCCACAATTCGTGGCCGAATGCGCCCGCGTGCTGCGCCCGTCCGGGCTGCTGATGGTGTCCACCCCCAACCGGATCACCTTCTCCCCGGGCCGCGACACCCCGATCAACCCGTTCCACACCCGCGAACTGAACGCCGACGAACTCAGGCAACTGCTGGTGGACGCGGGCTTCACCGGGGTGACGGTGAGCGGCCTGCACCACGGCGCCCGGCTGCGAGAAATGGATGCGCGCCACGGCGGCTCGATCATCGACGCGCAGATCGAGCGGGCGGTGGCCGACGCGCCCTGGTCGCCCCAACTGGCGGCCGACGTCGCCGCGGTGACGACCGACGACTTCGAGCTGGTCGAGAACGGCGCGGGTCGCAACATCGACGACAGCCTGGACCTCATCGCGATCGCGGTGGCGCCGTGACCGTGGCGGGGGACCGCGTGCCGGGCCTCTTCACCCTCGTTTTGCACACGCACCTGCCGTGGCTGGCCCATCACGGCCGCTGGCCGGTCGGCGAGGAATGGCTCTACCAGTCCTGGGCGGGGGCCTACCTGCCACTGATGGGGGTGTTGCAGACCCTGGCCGACGAGGGCCGGTCGGGCCTGCTCACGCTCGGCGTCACCCCGGTGGTCAACGCCCAACTCGACGACCCGTACTGCCTCGACGGCATGCACCACTGGCTGGCCAACTGGCGATTGCGCGCCGAGGAGGCCGCGAGCGTGCGGTCGGCCCGTGGGTCGAAGTCGGCCGGTTACCAGTCCTGCACACCGGCAGCCTTGCGGGCCTTCGGCGTTCGGGAATGCGCTCTGGCCGACCGGACGCTGGGCGACTTCGCCACCCTGTGGCGGCACGGCGCGAGCCCGCTGCTGCGCGGCCTGCTCGACGCCGGCACCGTGGAGCTGCTCGGCGGGCCGCTGGCCCACCCCTTCCAGCCGCTGCTGAACCCCAGGCTGCGCGAGTTCGCGCTGCACGAGGGGCTGGCCGACGCGCACTTGCGCTTGGGATCGCGCCCGACCGGGATCTGGGCGCCGGAATGTGCCTACGCCCCGGGCATGGAACACGACTACGCCGCCGCCGGGGTCACCCACTTCATGGTCGACGGCCCGTCGCTGCACGGCGACACCGCCCTGGGCCGGCCCGTCGGGAACACCGACGTGGTGGCGTTCGGCCGCGACCTGCAGGTCAGCTATCGGGTGTGGTCGCCGAGGTCCGGCTATCCCGGCCACGCCGCGTATCGCGACTTCCACACGTATGACCACCTCACCGGACTCAAGCCGGCCCGGGTGACCGGCCGCAACGTGGCCTCGGAGGGCAAGGCGCCCTACGACCCGGAGCGTGCCGACCGCGCCGTCGACGCCCACGTGGCCGACTTCGTCGAGGTGGTCCGCGCCCGGCTGCGGTCGGAGTCGGAACGCATCGGTCGGCCGGCCCACGTGGTCGCGGCCTTCGACACCGAGCTCTTCGGCCACTGGTGGTACGAGGGGCCCACGTGGCTGCAGCGGGTGATGCGTGCGCTGCCCGAGGCCGGGGTTCGGGTCGGCACGCTGCGCGACGCGATCGACGACGGGTTCGTCGGTGACGCCGTCGCGCTGCCGCCCAGCTCGTGGGGTTCGGGCAAGGACTGGCAGGTGTGGGCCGGCGAGCAGGTGGCCGACCTCGTCCAGCTCAACGCCGAGGTCGTCGACACGGCGCTGAGCACGGTCGACAAGGCGCTGTCCCAGACCGACGGGCCGCTCCCCCGCGACCGCGTCGCCGACCAGATCCTGCGCGAGACCCTGCTCACCGTCTCGAGCGACTGGCCCTTCATGGTGAGCAAGGACTCGGCCGCCGACTACGCCCGGTACCGGGCGCACCTGCACGCCCACGCCATGCGCGAGATCGCCGGGGCCCTGGCGTCGGGCCGGCGCGACACCGCGCAGCGGCTGGCCGACGGCTGGAACCGCGCCGACGGCCTGTTCGGCGCCCTGGACGCGCGTAGGTTGCCCCGGTGATCTGCGCTTCGCCCGCGAGCGACCGTGTCGGCACAGCGACACGCCGCTGGGCGTGGCATTTTCGGGACGCTCGGGCCGTAGAGGGATAACGCGTGAAGATCCTGATGGTCTCGTGGGAGTACCCGCCGGTCGTGATCGGCGGCCTGGGCCGCCACGTCCACCACCTGGCGACCGCACTCGCCGCGGCCGGCCACGATGTCGTCGTGCTGTCGCGCCGCCCGGCGGGCACCGACGCGAGCACGCACCCCACCACCGACGAGGTCGTCGAGGGCGTCAGGGTCATCGCGGCCGCGCACGACCCGCACGAATTCACCTTCGGTACCGACATGATGGCCTGGGCGCTGGCGATGGGCCACGCCATGATCCGCGCCGGGATGTCGCTGAAATCCCCGCAGACCCCCGGCCGCAACCGACCGTGGCGTCCCGACGTCGTCCACGCGCACGACTGGCTGGTCGCCCACCCCGCGATCGCCCTCGCCCAGTTCTACGATGTGCCCGTCGTTTCCACGATCCACGCCACCGAGGCCGGCCGGCATTCCGGCTGGGTCAGCGGTCCGATCAGCCGTCAGGTGCACGCGCTCGAGTCGTGGCTGGTGCGCGAATCCGATTCCCTGATCACGTGTTCGGCGTCGATGGCCGACGAGGTCACCGAGCTGTTCGGCCCCGGGCTGGCGGGAATCACGGTGATCCGCAACGGTATTGACGCGGCGCGGTGGACCTTTGCCGCCCGCCGGCCGCGGACGGGTCCGGCGGAACTGCTCTACCTGGGGCGCCTGGAGTACGAGAAGGGCGTGCACGACGCCATCGCGGCGCTGCCCCGCATCAGACGCACCCACCCGGGCACCATGCTGACCATCGCGGGCGAGGGCACCCAGCAGGAGTGGCTCGTGGAGCAGGCCCGAAAGCACAAGGTGCTCAAGGCGACTCGGTTCGTCGGCCATCTCGACCATGCCGAGCTGCTGGCCGTGCTGCACCGGGCCGACGCGGCGGTGCTGCCCAGCCATTACGAGCCGTTCGGGATCGTCGCCCTAGAGGCCGCCGCCGCCGGCACGCCGCTGGTGACGTCCAACATCGGCGGTCTGGGCGAGGCGGTGATCGACGGCCACACCGGAGTGTCGTGTCCGCCCCGCGACGTCAGCGCGCTGGCCTCGGCGGTGCGGAGGGTCCTCGACGACCCGGACGCCGCCCAGCGACGGGCCCGCGCCGCCCGCCAACGGCTGACGTCGGCCTTCGACTGGCAGACCGTGGCCGCGGAAACCGCGCAGGTGTACCTGGCCGCCAAGCGCGGCGAGCGGCAGCCGCAGCCGCGACTGCCCATCGCCGAGCACGCGCTGCCGGACCGCTAACGTTGCAGCGATGGGGCTCGAATTCTCCAGCGTCGTCGACGCGCCGATCGCGGACGTGTTCGCCTGGCACTCCAGGCCCGGCGCATTCACCCGGCTGTCGCCGCCCTGGCAGCCCATGCGGTTGCTGACCGAGGCCACCTCGCTCCGCGACGGGCGCGCCACGCTGGCGCTGCCCGGCGGGCTGCGGTGGGTCGCCGTCCACCAGCCGGAAGGCTACGACCCGCCGCGGCGCTTCGTCGACGCCATCGGCGGCGACGGCCCGGCCGCGCTGCCGGCGCGAATGGCCGCGAGCTGGCGGCACACCCACGACTTCGAAGACGTCGGCGGCGACCGGACCCGGGTCATCGACCGGGTCGACACGCCGGTGCCCGGGTGGCTGTTGCGTCCCATGTTCGTCTACCGGCACCGCCAGCTGGCCGACGACCTGGCCGCCCATCGGCTGGCGGCCGAGCACGGGTTGACCGCCGCGACGGTCGCCGTCACCGGCTCGTCGGGACTGGTCGGATCCGCGCTGACCGCGTTCCTGAGCACCGGTGGCCACCGGGTGATCCGGCTGGTCCGCGGGGCGGCGAACGGCAACGACGAGCGACGGTGGGACGCCGACGACCCCGACCCGCAGCTGCTGGACGGCGTCGACGCGGTCATCCACCTGGCTGGCGCCTCGATCGGCGGAAGGTTCACCGCGAAGCATCGAAAAGCCATCCGCGACAGCAGGATTGGTCCGACCCGCCGGCTGGCCGAGCTGGCGGGGCGCGCCGGTCCGCGGCCCCCGGCGCTGATCTGCGCCTCGGCGATCGGCTACTACGGGTATGACCGCGGGGACGAAACCCTCGCCGAGGACAGCACTCGCGGCGACGGCTTCCTGGCCGACGTCGTCGCGGAATGGGAGGACGCGGCCGCGCCCGCCGAGCGGGCCGGCGCGCGGGTGGTGCGGGTGCGCACCGGCATAGTGCAGTCCCCCCGCGGCGGCACGCTGCGGCTGATGCGCCCGCTGTTCAGCGCCGGCCTCGGCGGCCGGCTCGGGGACGGCCGGCAATGGCTGTCCTGGATCGGGATCGACGACCTGGTCGACATCTATCACCGCGCACTGTGGGACACCGCGCTGTCGGGACCGGTGAACGCCGTTGCACCGCAACCGGTTCGCAACAGCGAGTACACACAGACGCTGGCGCGGGTCCTGCACCGGCCCGCGGTGTTGCCGGTGCCGGCGTTGGGGCCGCGGCTGTTGCTCGGCGCGCAGGGCGCACGCGAACTGGCGTGCGCCAGTCAACGCGCGCTGCCCCGCAAGCTGACCTCGGCCGGGCACCGGTTCCGCCAACCGCAGCTCGACGAGGCGTTGCGTCACCTGCTCGGCCGCTAGGGCCGATCCGCTTCGGCATCGGAACTCAGTCCGCGTCTCTGCCGTCGCGGCTGCGCTCGTAGGCGCTGGCCCGCAGTTCAGCGAGCCACCGCGGCGAGAGCTTCACACCGGGTGCGGTGTTGATGGCCAGCGGAAACGAGCCCTACGCCAGATCAAGGGTTTTGAGCCCCCCTGCCCGTCGGGCGTCGCGGTTGCGCCCGGCGTCGAAGTTCACGCGGACGTCAGCGAGGCGTCTACGTAAGCAGGGACGTCTCGTCGCGTTACCTGGCGCCCGATCGGCGGCACCCGGGTGGCGCGGACGTAGACGGTGTCGCCGTCGCGCAGGGCCAACGCCTCGGCGTCGCCGCGGGTGATCTCGGCGGTGAACGGCCGCTTGGTGGCCGCGCTCGTCAACTCCACCCGCACCTCGAAACCCAGCGCGACCACCCGGTCGACAGTGGCACGCACGACCCCGATGGACTCCGCGGTCCCATCACCCCCGGCAACGGCCATATCGGGCTTGCGGCCCACCCGGATGTCGTGCGGGCGCACCAACGCCCCGTTGAGCTCGGAGACCGCACCCAGAAACGACATCACAAACGTGCTCGCCGGCGAGTCATACACCTCAGTCGGCGAACCCACCTGCTCGATGCGCCCTTGTTGAGCACCGCGATCCGATCGGCCACATCCAACGCCTCTGCCTGATCATGGGTCACCAACACCGTCGTCACATGCACCTCGTCATGCAGCCGCCGCAACCACGCCCGCAAATCCTCACGCACCTTGGCATCCAACGCACCGAACGGCTCATCAAGCAACAACACCTGCGGATCGACCGCCATCGCCCGCGCCAACGCCATCCGCTGCCGCTGCCCACCCGACAACTGATTGGGATAACGCCGCTGAAACCCGCTCAGCCCCACCACTTCCAACAACTCATCCACCTTGGCCTTAACTCGGTTTGGGTCGCTTACGGATCTTCAACCCGTAAGCCACGTTATCGCGCACCGTCAAATGCTTGAACGCCGCATAATGCTGAAACACAAACCCGATCCCACGCCGCTGCGGCGGCACCCGGGTCACGTCCTGACCATTGATGGTCACCGTCCCGCTGTCAGGCTGATCCAACCCCGCGATCGCCCGCAACAACGTCGACTTACCCGAACCACTCGGACCCAGCAACGCCGTCAACGACCCCGTCGGCACCACAAAATCCACATGATCCAGCGCAACAAAATCCCCGTAATGCTTATAGGCATCACGCACCACGATGGCGTGAGGGGTGCCATCGGTATCGGTTTCGGTCATTGCGTCACTCTCCTTGTCAGGCAGGGGCGTTCGCTCGCGCCCGGCGAACGAGCAGGATCACCTTCACAACCAGGAAGGCCACGGCGACGCCCATGAGCAGCGTCGACAAGGCGTAGGCGCCGTACTCGGCACCCCGGTTGTAGCGGTCGTTGACCAGCAGCGTGAGCGTCTGGGATTCCCCGGGCAGGTTGGACGACACCATGATCACGGCGCCGAACTCGCCGAGGGTGCGCGCGGTGGTCAGCACGATGCCGTAGGTCAGCCCCCAGCGGATGGACGGCAGCGTGATCCGCCAAAAGGTCTGCCACCAGCCCGAACCCAGGGTGGCCGCCGCCTGCTCCTGCTCGGTCCCCAACTCCACGAGCACCGGTTGAACCTCGCGCACCACGAAGGGCAGCGTGACGAAGATGCTGGCCAGCACGATGCCGGGCACGCCGAAGATGATCTTGAAGCCGAGATTGTTCTCGATGAAGCCGAACGCGCCGGCCGACCCCCACAGCACGATCAACGCCACGCCCACGATGATGGGCGACACCGCGAACGGCAGGTCGATGATCGTCTGCAGGACGGCCCTGCCGCGGAAGCGGTTGCGGGCCATCAACAAGGATGTAGGTATGCCGAAGGCCACGTTGAGGGGTACCACGATGGCCACTACCAGCAGCGACAAGTTCAGCGCCGAGATCGCGGCCGGGGTGCTGATCCAGTCGACGAATTGACCGAGCCCGGGCCGGAAGGTCCGCCACAGGATCAGCGTCACCGGAACGACGAGCATCACGGCGATATAGCCCACCACGGCGTAGCGGGTGAGGTAGCGAACCCAGGGCAACGATGTCATGCGGCCTTCTCCTCACGCTTGGCCGCGCGGCCGCCGACGATCCGCAACATGAGCAGCACGGTGAACGAGATCGACAACAGCACAATCGATATCGCTGCGGCGCCGGTACGGTCGTCATTCTCGATCAGGGCTCGTATCCACTGGGACGACACCTCGGTCTTGCCCGGCACCGCGCCCCCGATGGTCACCACCGAACCGAACTCGCCGATGGCCCGCGAGAACGCCAAACCCGCGCCGGACAGCAGCGCCGGGGTCAGCGCGGGCAGCACGATCGACGTGAATATCCTGGGGCCGGTGGCGCCCAGTGAGGCCGCCGCCTCTTCGACTTCCCGATCGATTTCCAGCAGCACCGGCTGAACCGCGCGCACCACTAACGGCAATGTGACGAACACCAGCGCCACGGTCACCCCCGGCGGGGTGTGTTGCAGGTGCAGGCCCACCGGACTGTTCTTGCCGTACAGCGCGAGCATCACCAGGCTGGTGACGATGGTCGGCAGCGCGAACGGCAGGTCGATGATCGCGTCGAGCACGCCTTTCCCGATGAAGTTGTCCCGCACCAGCACCCAGGCGGTCATCAGACCGAACACGACGTTGACAAGGGTGACCACAACGGAGATCGTCAGCGTCACCCGAAACGACTCGATGGCGGCATGGGACGTGATCGCCAACCAGAAGGCCTGCCAGCCATGGCCGGTCGCCTGCCAGGCAATGGCGGCGAGCGGCAACAGCACGATCACCGAAAGCCACAGCGTCGCCACGCCGACCCGAAGTGACGTGCCGACCGGCGGGCTGGGCGAGGACACGACGGGCAGGGCCCGCTCGAGTTCACTGCCCGGCTGAACGAGTTCGGGGCGGATCGCCTCCGGATCGGGAATGATAGCGGTCGTCATCCGGTGGCCTTCAGGTAGATCTTGGTGATGCTGCCGGTGCTCTTGTCGAAGAGCTGTGGATCCGCCGCCGCCCACCCCCCGAGGTCGGCGATCGTCCACAGCTTTACCGGCACCGGATACTGGTCGCGGAATTTGGCCGCAACGGCCGGATCGACCGCCCGAAAACCCGCCTGCGCCCAAACCTGCTGCGCCGCAGCGGTGTACTGGAAGTTCTTGAACGCGACCGCCGCATCCAGATGCGGGCTGGTACTCACCACCGCCACTGGGTTCTCGATCTTGAAGGTCTGCGGCGGAATGACGTGTTCGACCGGCTTGCCCTGCCGTTCGGCCGCGATCGCCTCGTTTTCGTAGCTGATCAACACGTCGCCGCTGCCCTCGACAAAGACGTCGGTGGCGACCCGCCCCGACCCGGGACGCAGGTTGACGTGCTCACTCACCAGCTTGCTGATGTACGCGATGCCCGCTTGGGCATCGGCACCGCCGCCGCTCTTCGCGGCGTACGGGGCCAGCAGATTCCATTTCGCCGAACCGGAACTCAGCGGGCTCGGCGTGATCACTTCGATTCCCGGTCGCAGCAGGTCATCCCAGTCTCTGATGTTTTTCGGATTGCCTTTGCGCACCACCAGCGTCACCACCGACCCGAACGGGATACCCTTGGTGCCGTCTTTATCCCAGTCGGCAGAAACCTTGCCCGCCTTGACCAATCGAGTGACGTCGGGCTCGACGGAAAAGTTGACGATATCGGCCGGCTTGCCCTCCACGACGCCACGCGACTGGTCGGCCGAGGCCGCATACGACGTGATCACCTGCACGCCCCTGCCTTCCTCGGAGGCGTTGAACGCCGGAATCACCTTGCTCCAGCCCGGTTCGGGGACCGAGTACGCGACGAGGGTGATCTTCGTGTTGCCCTTGGCCAGTCCGCCACCGCCCACGGTGTCGGCGGCCCCTCCCTGACAGGCCGCCGCCACACCGACGAGCACGGCGAGCACGGCGACGCGCCGCGCGACCGACGCGTTCCCGCTGTCCCCGATGTAGTTGGACAATGGTGGCCTTCCCGTGCGGACTTATGGACTTCTTCCGTTGCTGCGCAGGAAGGCATCGAGACCCCGACGGGAATCCACCGACTCCATACCGGACCGCTGCACGGCTCGAGAGTCAGCGACAACAACGCACGAAGACAGGGCACCCGTGAACCGGAGATGTCTCGTACATGGCCGGAAGCCTAAGCCTCTCCGCGATCTGTCAGCAACGCGACGAGCGACCGCACGCACCCTGACGGCACAGCGATGAGTTCTCCCCGGGGACCGGTTTACCCCGGTGTAACGTCCGTCCGGTGAGCGCGGGGCGCCGGCTCGATGGCCTTGCGGCGCAAGCCGTCCAACGCTGTGACCCAGCCGCGGGTCACCGCCGGGCGCGTCACGCGGGGGTGGGACGCCAAATCCACAGGTGGACGGCCTGCACGCCCACTCAGCAACCCCGACGGGGCACCCTCGGCCCAGCGCGGAGGTTGAGCGACACGTCAGCGGTCGGCGGACGGACGCGTCGTCCCGCCCGCGCGCGCCTCGCACGGTGGTCGGCACGCGTTCGGGCCCGGGGGGGACGCCCCGGTGTAAAAGTCACGGTGACGGAAAGGCGGCGGGGCGCGGCTGGCGGATCCCGCCGACGGCCGGTGCGCTCGAGCGGTACTAGGCGGGGCGGTGCGTCCCGCAAACCGTCACCCGCCCTCACCCTGTCGACCGGCGCCGCTGGTATCGAACACCACGTCAGGCGTGCGGGTGGCCAAGTTCATTCTGAAAGTCCCTCATCGCGGCGATCAGCCCGGCGAACACTCGGTGGGCGGCCAGCAGATCCTCATCCGGGAAGTGCTGTAGAGCGGCGCGCGTGTGCGTGGACAGCGGGCTGAAGAACGAGCGCGCCGTGGCCAGAGCCGAGTCCCCGTGGCGGAGAATGACCTTACGCCGGTCGTCCGGGTGGGAGTCGCGCCGAAGGTGACCCGATTCGATCAGCCGATCCACCAGGTAGGTGATGGCCGACCCAGACAGTCCCATCCGTTGGCTCAGATCACCCGACGTCATCGGGCGGCCCGCGGTCTCGGCAACCATGATGTGCAGCAGGGCGCGGAAATCGTTGGGCCTTAAGTCTTGCGACACCGCGAACAGCCGGCCGATCTGGTCGGATTCGGTGGAAATCTCCCGCAGGTCGGCCGAGATCAGCGACTCCAGGGCGTCTCGCCCCCAGCGCTGCTCCTCAGCGTCCATAACCCGACCAGCATATCTTGGATACACGAATTATTTCAGTTGGTTAACGTTTAACTTGGTGAAAAGCACAGCGGCGGGATCGGAGCACCCTCGTCCCCGGCCGCGCTGACGCCGGCGCTGCGCGGGCGAAAAGGCCGGCGACGGGGGATGCACGATTCCTTTCAATAAGTTAATGTTTAAAAAAATGAAACTACGTCGCGTGATACATCGCGTAAGCAGATCCACCTAACGATCTCCGGGTTGGAGCGGGAGGGAAGCGCGTGGGCGAGATGCGTGCATTGTCGTTGAAACCGGTCACCGAAGCGCCGCCAGTTGCCGCCGGCCGCCTGAGCGCCGACGGACTCGACGCCTGGCGGTCCGGGTTGCGGCACGCCGCGCTTGCCGACGTTGCCGAGTTCGTGGCTCGCCAAGCCCGCGAGCTGGACACGACGCGCGTCGACGCGGCCGCCAAGATCTTGGTGGAGTTCGTCTCGGGCGGTAAATGCCTGAGATCGATCTTCATGTATCTCGGCTGGCTGTGCGGCGCGGCGCCGAGCCGGGCCGCCCTGCGCGCCGCGGCCAGCCTGGAGTTGCTGCACGCCTTTGCGCTGCTGCAGGACGACGTGATGGACGGTTCACCCGAACGGCGCGGCCGCCCGGCGGCGCACCTGCAATTCTCCGACTGGCATCGCCGGCGCGGCCTGGCCGGTTCCGCCCGCCGGTTCGGCGAATCGTCGGCCATCCTGCTGGGCGACCTATGCCTGATCTGGGCCGAGCAGATGCTGCGCGAAAGCGGCGTCGGGCCGCGGCGGCTGCAACCGGTGTGGCCGCGCTACGACGCGATGCGCACCGAGCTGGCGGTGGGCCAATTCGCGGATCTGGCAAGCGATATCGGCAACCTGCCGACCCTGGAGGTCGTGCTCGACGTGGCGCGGCGCAAGTCGGGCAATTACACGGTGCGCCGGCCGCTGGAGATGGGCGCGGCCATGGCCGGGTGCGACGAGCGGACCCTGGCGCAGCTCGGTCGGTACGGCGCCGATGTCGGGGAGGCGTTTCAACTCCGCGACGACGTACTCGGCGTCTTCGGCTCCCCGGCCACCACCGGTAAGCCCAGCGGAGGCGACCTGCTCGAACGGAAGGCCACCAGCGTGGTGGTCACCGCCTTGCAGCTGGCCGACGCGCCGACCCGGCACGAACTCGGCGCGCTGCTGAACAGCGAGCGCCTCGACGAGGCCGGGCTGGACCGGTGCAAGGCGCTGATCATGGCCAGCGGCGCCGTCCAACTGATAGAAGGAATGATCAGCGACCGTGTCGCGTCAGCGCGCGAACACGTCGGCGGCATGGCGATCGACGAGGGCCTGCGCGGCGCGCTGGACGAGATGGCGGCCGCATGCACGGACAGGGAAGTATGAGAATGACGAAGATGAGAACCAGTTGACCATGCGGACCATCGGGGGACGCAGCGATCGCGTCGTGGTGGTCGGCGCCGGCCTGGCCGGGCTGGCCGCGGCGCTACACCTGGCCGGCCGTGGCCGCGAGGTCACGGTCGTCGAACGCTACCCCTGGCCCGGCGGCCGGGCCGGGCGGCTCGACGTGGACGGCTACCGGGTCGACACCGGGCCCACGGTGCTGACCATGCCGGACATCATCGACGACGCGTTCGCGGCCGTGGGCGAGAGCCGGTCGGATCGCCTCGAGCTGTTGCCCGTCGATCCGGCATACCGTGCGGTCTTCGCGGATGGCAGCGCGATCGATGTGCACAGCGACGCGGAGCGGATGACCGCGGCGATCGAACAGTTCGCTGGCTTCGGGCAGGCAGCGGGCTACCGGCGGCTGCGCGAGTGGCTGGGGCGCTTGTACCGCATCGAGTTCGACGGCTTCATCGCCGCAAACTTCGATTCCCCGCTGTCGATGCTGACCCCACAACTCGCGCGGCTGGCCGCGATCGGGGGCTTCCGCAAGTGGGAGCGAATGGTCCAGCGCCACATCAGCGACGAACGGCTGCAGCGGGTCTTCACCTTCCAGTCGCTGTACGCCGGCGTGGCGCCGCGCGACGCGTTGGCGGTCTACGCGGTGATCGCGTACATGGACACCATCTCGGGTGTGGTGTTCCCGCGCGGCGGCGTGCGGGCGCTCCCCGACGCGCTCGCCGCCGCGGCGATCGACGCGGGGGTGACGTTCCGCTACGGCGCCGCGGTCACCGGACTGGAACGCGTCGGCGGCCGGGTCAACGCCGTGCGCACCGACCGGTCCGAGCGCATCGAGTGCGACGCGGTGGTGTTGACCACCGAGCTGCCGCAAACCTATGCCTTGCTGGGCCGCAGACCGCGGCGGGTGCTGCCGCTGCGGGTGTCGCCGTCGGCCGTCGTGGCCCATGTCGGATGCCGCGCCGTTGCACCCGAAACCGCGCATCACACAATCCTTTTCGGCGACGCGTGGGATCAGACGTTCACCGACATCGTCCGCGATGGGCGGCTCATGCGGGATCCGTCGCTGCTGGTGACCCGCCCGACGGCGAGCGACCCGACGCTCGCCCCGGCCGGGCGCGACCTGCTGTACGTGCTCGCACCCGCGCCGAACCTCGCCCGCGGCACCGTCGACTGGGCCGCGGTCCGCGGCGCCTACACCGACGACATGATCGACCACGTCACCGAGCGACTGCTGCCCGGATTGCGTGACGACGCGACCGTCCTGGACGTCGTCACCCCGGCCGACTGGGCGCGTCAGGGCATGGCCGCCGGCAGCCCCTTCGCGCTCGCCCATACGTTCGCCCAGACCGGCCCGTTCCGGCCGGCGAACATGGTGCGCGGCATCGACAACGCCGTGCTCGCCGGCTCGTCCACCGTCCCCGGAGTGGGTGTCCCGACCGCGCTGATCTCCGGGCGACTCGCCGCGGACCGCATCACCGGCCCGCATCCCGACGCGACCGGGCGAAAGATGACGCACATCGACACGAAAGCCGGAACGCGATGATCCGCAGCGAGCTCGACGCGGCTGGAATCGACGACCCCCGCCTGCGTGAGGGGTACCGCCGCTGCCGCGAACTCAACGCCGCACACGGCCGTACGTTCTTCTTGGCCACCCGGTTGTTGGCGCCGGACCAGCGGCCCGCCGTGCACGCGCTGTACGGCTTCGCCCGCTACGCCGACGACATCCTCGACGACCTCGACCCGACGGTGGGCACCGACGCCCGGGCCGAACGGCTGCAGCGCCTTGCCGACCGGTTCTTCGCCGGCGGCGACCACGCCGACGACCCGGTCCTGACGGCCGTCACCCACACCGTCCGCCGCTACCGCATCGGCGCCGCGCTGTTCGAGGACTTCCTGGCGTCGATGCGGATGGACCTCACCATCACCGACTATCCCGACCGGGAAGCGCTCAATCTCTACATGCGCGGTTCCGCGGAGGCGATCGGCCTGCAGGTGCTGCCCGTGCTGGGCGCCGTGGTGCCGGTGGAGGAGGCCGCGCCGTACGCCGCGGCGCTCGGCCGGGCCTTCCAGCTGACCAACTTCCTGCGCGACGTCGACGAGGACCTGCTGCGCGGTCGGGTTTACCTGCCGGCCGACGAGCTGGCGGCCCATGGCGTCGACCGGGACCTGCTGATGTGGTGTCACCGGCACCGCCGCACCGATCCGCGGGTTCGCGACGCCCTGGCGGCCCAGCACGAGATCACCCGGGAGACATACAGATTCGCCGACTCGGGGATCGCCACGCTGGCGCCGCGGTCGCGGCCGTGCGTCGCGACGGCCGCCGAGCTCTACTCGGAAATCCTGGACCGCATCGAGGCGAGCGACTTCGCCGTGTTCAACCACCGCGCCACCGTGGGCAAGGCGCGACGGCTCCAGGTCGCCGGTATCGGGCTGATACGGTCGTGGCGGGCGCGCAACAGCGCGGCGACTGTTTCTGATCCTCCAGGAGCCGCATGAGCGATCGGTGGCAATACCTGCTGGTCCTGGCCGCCTGCCTGGCGATCACCGCGCCGTTGGAGGCGTTCGGCCCCGGCGTCTACCGTCAGTGGCGGCGGCTCACCCGAGCGGTCCTGCCGGTCGCGGCCGTCTTCTTGATCTGGGACGAGTTCGCCGTAGCCGCGCGCGTGTGGAGCTACAGCCCCACCTACATCAGCGGCCTAATCATCCCGTTCCGCGTGCCCATCGAGGAAGTGCTCTTCTTCCTGGTGATCCCGGTGTGCGGCCTGCTGACGTACAACGCCGTCAGCACCATCCTCGGCAAGGTCCACCGCCGATGACCGGGCTGGGCTACACCCTGCCCGCCGCGGTGGCCGTCGCGGCGGTCTGCGCGTTGGAATTGGCGGTGCTGCGCACCGGCCTGTTCCGCCGGCCCGCCTATTGGCTGTCGATGGTGATCGTGCTGGGCTTCCAGATCCCCGTCGACGGCTGGCTGACCAAACTCAGCTCGCCCATCGTCATCTACGACGATCACCAGACAACCGGCCTGCGGTTCCCGTTCGACATCCCGATCGAGGATTTCCTGTTCGGTTTCGCGATGGTGACCGCGGTGCTGCTGCTATGGGAACGGCAACGTGCGCGTCGGTGATCTGGGGCTGCCCCACGGCGACCTGTCCGCCGCGTTCGACGCCGGGGCCTCGGCATACGACCGGCTCGTCGGCGCCAACCCCGGCTATCACGCCCACCTGCTGCTCTCGGCGCGCCGCATGCGACTGCCAAACCGCGGCAAGGGATTACGGATACTCGACGCCGGATGCGGAACCGGGGCGTCGACCGCCGCCCTGCTCGCCGTCGCGCCCGAGGCCGACATCGTCGCCGTGGACGCGTCGCGCGGCATGCTCGACGCGGCGCGCGCGAAGGACTGGCCCGCGTCGGTGCGCTTCGTGCACGCGCCCATCGAGGGCCTGGCCGCGGAGGGCATCACCGGGCCGTTCGACGGCATCCTCGCCGCGTACCTGATCCGCAACGTGGCCGAACCCGACGAGCAATTGCGGAGATTCCGCGCGCTGCTGCGCCCCGGCGGCACCCTGGCCGTGCACGAGTACTCGGTGCGTGACTCCCGCGCCGCCACGGCGATCTGGCACGCCGTCTGCTGGAGCATCATCATCCCCGCGGGGTGGCTGCGCACCCGCGACACCGCCCTGTACCGCTACCTGTGGCGCAGTGTGCTGACGTTCGACGGCGCGGAGCGGTTCCGCCGGCGCCTCGCCGACGCGGGGTTCGCCGCGGTGCACAGCGAGACGGTGCCCGGCTGGGAAGCCAACATCGTGCACACGTTCCTCGCGGACGCCCCGTCATGACGGGGACCGATCGCCGCCGTGAGACGTTCGCGGCCCCAGAGGGACTGCCGAATGCCGACGCCCTGCCGGCGCGCCCGCGGGCGGTCGTCGTCGGCGGCGGCATCGCGGGTCTGACCGCCGCCACCGGGCTGGCCGAACGCGGCGTCGCCGTCGAGGTGATCGAACGCGAGAACTACCTCGGCGGCCGGGTGGGCGGCTGGACCGAGCAGCACGGCGCGTCGCCGCTGGCGATGAACCGCGGTTTCCACGCCTTCTTCCGCCAGTACTACAACCTGCGGGCCCTGCTGGCGCGCATCGACCCGCAGCTGCGGATGCTCACCCCCGTCGAGGACTATCCGCTCATCGACGGCGCCGGCCGGCGCGACAGCTTCCGTGGGCTGCCCCAGACCCCGCCGTGGAACGCCGTGGCCTTCGCCGCGCGCAGCCCCACCTTCCGGCTCCGCGACTTTCTCGAGATCGACGCCCGGGCGGCGGCGCCCCTGGCCGCCGTGTCGGTGCCCGACATCTATCGGCGGCTCGACAACTCGGACGCCGCAACGTTTTTGACGAACATCCGGTTTCCCGAAGCCGCGCGGCACCTGGCGTTCGAGGTGTTTTCGCGGAGCTTCTTCGCCGACCCCTCGGAATTGTCCGCGGCCGAGCTGGCCACCATGTTCCACATCTATTTCCTGGGCTCCAGCGAGGGACTCATCTTCGACGTCCCCAACGAGAACTACGACAGCGCCCTGTGGCGACCGCTCCAGCGCCACCTCGAAAAACACGGCGCCCGAGTCCGGCTCGGCACCGGCGTGGCCCACATCGAGGCGGGCCCCGCGGCACCGTTCCGGGTGCACACCGACTCCGGGGAACACCTCGACGCCGAGGCCGTCGTGCTCGCCACCGACATCGCCGGCCTGCAGAGGATTGTCGCCGCGTCCGACGGCCTCGCCGGTGACACCTGGCGCGCGCAGATAGAGCGGATGCGCGTCGCCCCGCCATTCGCCGTGCACCGGCTCTGGCTCGATCGCCCGGTCGCGGCCGACAGGCCGGCGTTTCTGGGAACCGCCGGCCACAAGCCGCTGGACAACATCAGCGTCCTGGAGCGCTACGAGCTCCAAGCCGCCGAATGGGCCCGGGCGCACCAGGGCTCGGTCGTCGAACTGCACTGTTACGCCTTGCACTCCCCCGACTCGCGCGCGGCGGCCATCGGACAGCTACACCGGCTGTACCCGGAAACCGTGGCGGCGCAAATCGTTTCCGAGGTTTCGCTGGTGCGTGATGACTGCCCGTTGTTCGCCCCGGGTTCGTACGATGACCGGCCCCGAGTGGTCACCCCTCATCCGGGTCTGCTGCTGGCCGGCGACGCCATCCGCATCGACCTGCCGGTGGCGCTGATGGAACGCGCCGCGACCACCGGATGGTGCGCGGCCAACGAATTGCTGAGATCATGGGGACTGGCCGGGCACCCGCTGCAATCCGTACCCACCCGGGGCCGCTCGCCACTCCTGCGGTGGCTGGCCACGCGTGAAAGAGCCACACGACGATGAACATTCGCGAACAGATCCGCCAACGGTGGCCCAAAGACTTGCCCCTACAGGTCATCCCGCGCACATCGTGGGCCGCACAGCAGCCGACGTATCGAGAGGCGGATCCGACCCTCATCGAATCCGCGCTCAACCGCTCCCAGCGGAAGCCGACCGGGAACTGGTATGCGTTCGCCCCGAGCCGCGACGTGCGCGCCGGTCGGCCATACGGGGCCCGTGTTGCCGGTGTGGACGTCGTGGCCTGGCGCGACGGCCTGCGCCGGCTTCGCGTCGGTCCGCGCGGCTGCCCCCACCTGGGCGCCGACCTTGCCACCGGAATCGTCGACGACGGCAGGCTGATCTGCCGGTGGCACGGGTTGGCGCTGGACGGCGCCCGACGCGAGTTCGGCTGGAGCCCGCTGCCGAGCCACGACGACGGCACGCTGGCATGGGTGCGGCTCGACAAGGTCGGCGGCGAGGCGCCCCTGGAGGCGCCGGTGCTCCCGGAGCGCCCGGCCGGTGACACGATGGCCGCCGTCACCAGCATGGTTGGGGTGTGCGAGCCGGCCGACATCATCGCCAACCGCCTCGACCCCTGGCACGGCGCGTGGTTCCACCCGTACTCGTTCGCCAGGCTCGAGGTGCTCACCACGCCCACCGAAGCCGCCGACCGCTTCCTGGTCGCGGTCACCTTCCGGATCGGCCGGCTCGGGGTGCCCGTCATCGCGGAGTTCACCTGCCCGGAGGCCCGCACCATCGTGATGCGCATCGTGGACGGCGAGGGCGTCGGCAGCGTCGTCGAAACACACGCCACGCCAATGGGTTCGGGGCCCGACGGGCGGCCACGGACCGCCGTGCTGGAAGCGACCATCGCCCACTCGGACCGCCCGGGTTTCAAGCGGGCGTCGCGGTTGGCGCCACTGATCTCACCGCTGATGCGCCACGCCGCCGGCCGCCTGTGGCGCGATGACCTCGCCTACGCCGAGCGCCGCTTCGACGTCCGCGCGTCCCGGCCGTGAAGAAGGGATACGCCGCCGCCGTGGCGGCGACCGTCGCGGCCCACTTCGCCTACCTCGTGTACGTCCCGTCGGGTGGCTTCCTCGCGCTGCGCTGGCCTCGCACGTTGGTGGTACACGTGCCCGCGGTTGCCTGGGGCGTCGCCGTGGTCGGGCTCGAGCTCCCCTGCCCGTTGACGTGGCTGGAAGCGTGGTCGCGCCGGCACGCCGACATGGATCCCTTGCCGGCGGCGGGGTTCATCGACCGCTACGTCGCCGGGGTGCTCTACCCGACCGGCCGGACTGGGACCGCGCAGGGATTCGCGTTCGCTGCCGCCGCGGCCTCCTGGGTGCTGTTGGCGGCGAGGCGTTCTGGCCGCCGCTAGCTGTCGGGGCCCGCGACGGTGGGCTGCGCCACGTCGACCGGCGGCGGGGTCGTGCCCGCCGCCTCGCGCACGCCCGACCTGCGTTGCCACAACAGCCAGGCGCCCGCCGCCAGCAAGACCGCCGACAGGAGGATGGCCGGCCACAGCGCCAACTCCGCCAGCCAGAGGCGCCGTTGTAGGCCCACCACCCGCCGTTGCCCGTTTCGGGCGCTCCGCAACGCAGTCTTGACGGTCATGCATCCGATATACCCGCAGGCCGGAGGGTCAAACCCCGCACCCCCAGGAGCGTTTGGCCGGGCCCGTTACGGGCTAGTCAACAGCATGAGCACTAATCCATCGGTTCCATCTCAGCCGTCGCCTGGGCCTGCGACGGTCGCCACCCCACGGGCAGGCCGTTCCTCGTTCACGCGACTGGCGGCGGCCTGGTGGGCGCTGGTGGTCGGCTTGCTGATCCTCGTCGTCCTGCTCGTCTTCGTCGCTCAGAACACCGATTCCGTGACGGCTCACTTTCTGATGCTGCACTGGAACCTCCCGGTCGGCGTGGGGTACCTTCTTGCCGCCGTGGCGGGCGCGACCACCACCGTCCTCGTGGGCGCGTCGCGCATGATCCAGCTGCGGCGAGCGGCCAAGAAGAACCTCACCCCGCTCTGATTCGCTGAAGGTGCTTCGGCCGCGACGTTCACCGGCGCCGGCATGTGTAAGCACCGCGATTTTGGGTTACCGACTCGACTATTAAGTTACTTAACCAGCTTTTCCGGCCGAGGCTGAATTCCCGCGCCGTGGAAGGCCCTGGCATTGACAAGCGGGGAGGGGCGCGGTGAAGGACGATGTCGCGCAGGCGGTGGGCAAGGTCACCGAGGCGCTCGAAACCGTCGAGCGGGCGCGGGGCCACCTGTACTCGTTTCACCAGCTGACCGGCCGGGCCGACCAGCAACTCGACGAGGCGGTGGCCCGGTTACGCGACCTCGGGCAGGCGGATCTGGCCGAACACATCAGCCGCGAGCTCGTGGGCCGCAACGTGCTGCCGGGCCGATGGAGTTTTCAGGTCGTCGAGGACTACGACGACGGCTATTACCGGTGCTTCCAGGACATCGAGCGGCTGGTGCGAAACCGGCTCACCGACGGCCGGCGCCACGCCCATGAAGCGGGCATGAAGGAACGCCAGCGCACGCACGGTCACCCCGCTCACACCGCGTCCCCCGACAAGGAGGAGTGAATCGATGCGCTGTGTCGCCTCCGGCACACGACTGGTCCCGCAGCTGCTGTCCGCCGGGTCGTCGACGCCGCCGCCGGGACCGAAACCGCCTGGGTCTGGAGCTCTCCGCGGCCCCGACGGTGACGGCTCGCTGTATCGTCAGCGCGCGCTCTTCCAGCCCTATGGGCTTATCGGACAACTCTTTTGGAGCGCCTCGGCGGCCATCTCGCGACGCGGTGTTCGGCGGCATCGCGCGTGACGTCACCGCCACCGCGCGGCGGGGCGAGAAACGCGCGGAAATCGCGGCGACCGGGAGGTGAATTAGCATGAAAGACAAGGCATTATGTCGGATACCGAGGCGGCCGGACGAACCGTCCGCGCGCCGGACGCACTGAAGTACGCAGACTGAGAGCTCCACGACGACGAAACCACTTGGCGAAACTTCTCCGAGACGGTCAATATGACCGCGCGCGCTGGAGAAGTGGGTCGCCACCGACGACTCCCGCGGCGCGGGCCAGAAGCAGGGCGACCAGGAGTCGACCGGCCATCACAGCGGGCGGCGCATCGTCGAGATACTCAGAGCCAAGCGCGCCGACCTCACCGACGACGACTACGCCCACGTGCGCAAGGTCGGCGGCTACGCCGGCGCCACCTGCCGCAACGGCCATAGGGCGACGTCGAGCACAACCCCTGGCGCTACTCGCTGATGAATTGGGCCCACGACCCCGCCAAATCCTGACCAAAACCTGGTCGACGCGCACGTTCGCACATCCATCGGCTAGAAATGAGAAACGCCCGACGGCGTTCGTCGGCCGCGACTTGCGGTCGCCGATACGCTGATCGGCGGATCTCATCAGAAGGATGCGGACACGTGACCAAGCGCGGCGCTGCTGATCGGCAACAGGACCGGGCCGAACTGGAGAAGCTCATGTCGGCCGACATGCGCGCGCTCACCGCTCAGTCTGACCGCATCGGCCGCCATTTCGCGCGTCAGAACGAGGTCGGCGGCAGCGACTTTCACGCCTTGCTACACATCATGGTCGCCGAAACCGCCGGTGAACCCCTCACCCTGGCCCAATTGCGGCAGCGGATGGACGTCTCGCCCGCCGCCATCACCTATCTGGTCGACCGGATGATCGACGCCGGCCACATTCGGCGGGAGGCCGATCCCGGCGACCGGCGGAAGTCGTTGCTGCGCTACGAAAAGCCCGGAATGGCGCTGGCCCGCTCCTTCTTCACTCCGCTCGGCGACGAACTGCACTCGAAGCTCGCCGATGTGCCGGATCGGGATCTCCTTGCGGCACACCGCGTTTTCCTGGCGATGATGGAAGCGATGGCGGCCTTCGAGGCGCAGCTCGCCGCGCAACGCGCGAAACCGACCGCAGCCCAGCCGAAGGCGGCCGCTGCCAAAGGCCGACGGCGCACCGTGCGCTAGCGGCCCAGCGATTCGGCCGTCGACCCGAGGACGCGTTGCTCGATCAGGTCGGCCCCGTGGGCCACGCCCCCGGTCGCGGCGAATCCGGCGGCCACCCGGCGTGCGCCGCCGGCCATCGTGATCGCCTCGCGGACCCTGGCCCTCAGCCGGGCCGGGGTGAGCTTGTCGGCGGGCAGGCGGGTACCGCAGCGGGCGACCTGCACGCGCCGGGCGACCTCCGCCTGGTCGCGGGCGAACGGCACGACGACCACGGGCACGCCGTGGTCGAGGGCTTTGAGGGTGGTACCCATCCCCCCATGGGTGATCGCGCAGCTGGCCCGGGCCAGGATCGCGGCGTGCGGGACGAATCGGCAGACGGTGGCGTTCGCGGGTCGCGTCAGGCCGGCGGGCACGCCCGCCGGGAACGTCGCGACCACGTGGACGTCCTCGTCGGCCAGCGCCTGCAGCGCGGTACGGCCCAAGGCGGTGTCGGGTTGTTTGATCGAGGAGGTGTTGACGAGCACCAGCGGCCGCCCGATCGCGTCGATCCAGTCCGGCGTTTCCGTCGCCGACGGCTCGAACACGCACGCCCCGATGTGGTGCACCAAGTCACCCCACCCCGGGTGCGGGTATTCGAACGGCTCCCCGCCGACCGCCAGCAGCAGCGGGGCCCGCCGCATGAAGGCGTCGACCGATCGGACCGGCGGCACACCGACCTGGCTGCGAATTCGGTTGAGGCGCGGCAGCATTGGCCGGTCGAAGAGGTGCCGCACAATCGGGCGGACCGAGGCGTCGCGAAAGCCACCGAGGATGCCTGGAAGCGGCCGCATCCCCGGCCCGAACGGCGGCACCCCGCGGGACCGCAGGTACGGGGTGAAGGGTGAGAAGACCAGCCAAGGAATTGTTCCTGCCTCGGAGGCCGACATCGCGCCCCAGCAGTTCGCGTCGACGATCACCGCGTCCGGCCGGACCGCATCCACCGCTCGCCGCAGGTCTTCGACCTCCAAAGCCGCACGGCGGCAGAGCACGTCGATCGTCAGCTTCAGCACTTCCAACGCAGTCCGCGCGCGCCAATCCTCCCCGACGATCGCTTCGATCCCGGGATCGACGGGCTCGGCGTGGATGCCGGCATCGCGCATCGTCGACACCCCGGCGGACATCGTGCGCACGTGGACCTCGTGACCGCGCTCGGCGAGTTCCCGCAGTAGCGCGCCCACGGGCAGCAGGTGCCCGAGCCCCAGCGAGCCGTAGGCCAAGATCACCGACATGTCACCGGCATCACGGGCTGGGGGTCAGGTCGAGTGCGCGCAAGCCGCGCAGGTCGGCGACGCCGCAGCCGTGCAGGCAGACCCGGAGCTCGTCGACGAACGGCTGCAGCCAATCCACAACCGCGTCCGCGGATTGGATCGCGGCCGCCAGCAGCGGCCGCGCCACCGCCACCACGTCGGCGCCCAGCGCGATCGCCTTGGCCGCGTCCATGCCCGTGCGGATCCCGCCGGAGGCCACGAGCGGGACTTCCGGCAGCGCCGCACGCACTTCCACGACCGCGCGCGCGGTGGGAATGCCCCAGTCCGCCAAGTGCGGGTAGCGCAACTTCCCGTACCGGACGAACTGCTCGACCCGAGACCACGAGGTACCCCCGGCGCCCGCGACATCGATTCCGGCGACGGGCAGTTTGCGCTCGGGACCAAGCAGTTCCGCGACGGCCGCGGCGCCGATCCCGTGGCCGACCTCCTTGAGCAGCACCGGGTAACCGATCTCGCCGGCCACCTCACGCAGCCTCGACAGCGAGCCGGAGAAGTTGGTGTCGCCGTTGTGCTGCATCGCTTCCTGCAACGGGTTCGTATGCACGGCAAGCACGTTGGCGCCCACCCGGTCGAGCGCCTTTGTCAGGTCCCGGGCCGCCGCCATGGTCAACTGGGAAAGACCGATGTTCCCGAACAACAAAACGTCGGGGGCCACGTCCCGCACGGTGAAGCTGGTGGCGGCGCGCTCCCCGAGGGCGCTGCCCAGCATGATCCGCTGGGAGCCGAGCATCATCCCGAGCCCGAGCCGTTGCGCGGCGGTGGCCAGATTCCGGTTGATAGTTCCCGACAACTCGGCGCCGCCGGTCATCGCGCCGATGAGTATCGGAGCGCGCAACCGGCCACCGAAGAAGTCGGTGGACAAGTCGATGTCGCCCAGGTTGGTCTGCGTGCATGCGTTGTAGGGCAACTGATAGCGGTCCAGGCCCGTGGTCAGGCCCGCATAATCGACCTGCTCGCTTAGGCACACGTCGATGTGGCGACGCTTGCGCGTCGTCATCAAGTGCGGGTCGCTGCTCATCGCCGGCGAGCCGCCCGCATGCTGTGCATGGCCTCCATATTGCCTCCTGATTGCCTCCTGACGGCATCCCTTACCCGCGGCCCACGCCATCATTTCAGTTGATTAATTGTTAAGCAACTGAAATGATTGCTTGGTGGTGTGGGAGGGCATGGCGGCCGCGGTCACAAGCCGGCGTTCGTGGCTGCTCGGGTTGGGCGTCCTCTTACTGGGTATCGGTTTCATGGTGCTCATCGGGGAGAACGCCGCGGCAGACCAGGCCCCGCTGTCGGTGCCCCCAAGCTCCGATTCGGCCAAGGCCGAGGCGATGGCACGGCAATTCCCCGGCGGCGGCCGGGCGCCGTTGCTGCTGGTGGTGAGCCGGCCGGACGGCGCTGCCCTCGACACCTCCGATGCCGCGGCCGCGCAGGCCGCCCGCGACCGCATGCTGCGACTCACCGAGCCTGCCGGGGCGGCGCCCCCGATGCCGGTCGCGACCGACCGCAAGGCGGCCATCGCCGTGGTCCCGGTGAGCGCCGACCTGTCCGGCCTAGCCCTCGATGACCGCGTGGCGGCCTTGCGGGGCGCGGCCCGCGACGGGCTCCCCCAGGACCTCACCGCCCACGTAACGGGTGGTCCGGCCTTCGGCGCCGACATCGCGAATGCCTTCACCGACGCCAATGTCACCCTGCTGGCGGTGACGGCTTCGGTGGTCGCGTTGCTGTTGATCGCGACGTACCGCTCGCCGGTGCTGTGGCTGGTGCCGCTGGTGGTGATCGGGTTCGCCGATCGCGTCGCCTCGGCGGTCGGCACCGCGGTGGCGTCGCTGACGGGGCTCAGCTTCGACGGCGCCACCTCCGGCATCACCAGCGTGCTGGTCTTCGGCGCCGGCACCAACTACGCGCTGCTGCTGATCTCGCGCTACCGGCAGGAGCTTTCAACCCATCGCGACCACCGCGACGCGCTGCGCCGAGCGGTGCGGACGGCCGGACCGGCCGTCGCCGCGAGCAACGCCACCGTGGTGCTGGCGCTGCTCACCCTGCTCCTCGCCGCCACGCCCAGCACGCGCAGCCTGGGCGCCCTCGCCGCGTGCGAGTTGGTCGTGGCGGCCCTGTCGGTGCTGGTAGTCCTGCCGCCCCTACTGGCGCTGTGCGGCCGCCGACTGTTCTGGCCGTTCATCCCGCGCCCGGACGACGGCGCGACCATCGAGGCCGGGCCCTGGCATCGCGTCGCCGCGTGGGTGGCCCGACGTCCCGCACCGGTGGCCGCCGTCGCGATCGTGACCCTGCTGACACTGGCCACCGGCCTGCTCGGAACCCGAATCGGCTTGTCGCAGACCGAACAGTTCCGGGTGCGCGCCGACTCGGTGAGCGGTTATGACGTGGTGGCCGCGCACTTCCCCGCCGGCGCGGTCAACCCCACGCTGGTCGTCGCACCGACCGCCTCGGCGCCGCGCATCCAACAGGCCCTCGGCGCCGCCCCCGGCGTGGCGTCGGCGGTTCAATCCGGCCAGTCGGCAACCGGCCTGACGAAATGGTCGGTGGTGACCGACGCGCCACCGTCGTCCGACCGCGCATTCGCAACCGTTGCCGCCCTGCGCGATTCGACGAGATCGATCGACGCGAGGGCGATGGTGGGCGGATCCGACGCCCAGGCTCTCGACGTCCGCGACGCCGCCACGCGCGACCGCCTCGTGGTGATCCCGGCGATCCTGGGCGTGATCCTCGCCGTTCTCTTTCTGTTGTTGCGAGCCGCGCTGGCACCGCCGATCCTGCTGGCTGCCACGATCCTCGGCGCGTTGGCCGCGCTCGGCCTCGGCGGCTGGTCCAGCATCCACGTATTCGGTTTCCCGGCGCTCGACAACACCACCCCGTTGTTCGCTTTCCTGTTCCTGGCCGCGCTGGGTGTGGACTACACGATTTTCCTGGTCGCCCGCGCCCGCGAGGAGGCGGCCGGCCGCGGCGCCCGCGCCGGCATGGTCCGCGCCGTGTCGGCCACCGGGGGCGTCATCACCAGCGCCGGAACCGTTCTGGCGGCCGTGTTCTGCGTGCTCGGCGTGCTGCCGCTGATCGTGCTGACCCAGCTCGGCATCATCGTCGGCCTCGGGATCTTGCTCGACACCTTCATCGTGCGCACGCTCGTCATCCCCGCGGTGTTCGCCCTCGTCGGAGATCGCGTCTGGTGGCCCACCGACCCCGTCGGCACCGATAGTCCTGCAGCACATGCCATTCCGGAACCGCCAGATGGGAGCGCACCATGAACAAATCAACACTCGCCGGGACATCGATTGCCGTCGCCGCGGCCGCCGGCGCCGGAAGCACGGCCAGCGCGAAACAGGTGCCGCTGTGGTACGCGCGGCTGCGCAAGCCGCGGTACCAGCCTCCCAATGTCGCATTCCCGGTGGCATGGACGACGCTCTACACCGACATCGCGACGACGTCCGCCGTGGCCATCGACCGGTTCCGCGCCACGGGTCAGCACGATAAGGCCCGCCACTACATCGCGGCCCTGGGCGTGAACCTGATCCTCAACGGCGGATGGAGCTGGCTCTTTTTTCGCTACCACAAGCTCGGAGCGTCCGCGGTGGGCGCCGCTGTGCTGACGGCCAGCAGCGCCGACCTCGTGCGCCGCACGGCCGAGGCGGACCCGCGCGCGGGGCTGGCGCTGTCGCCGTATGCGTTGTGGACCGGTTTCGCGACCGTCCTGGCCAGCCACGTGTGGTGGCTCAACCGCTGAGGAATCCTCGAAGATGTCGTCGTTGTTGTGGTTTCGCCGGGACCTGCGGTTGCTCGACCATCCGGCCCTCGCGGCCGCGGTCCGCGACGGCGATGTGCTCGCGTGCTTCGTCCTCGACCCGCGGCTGGAGGCGTCGGCGGGCCCCCGCCGGCTGCAATTCCTGGGCGATTCACTGCGGCAACTCTGCGAGAACCTGGACGGTCGGCTGCTCGTGGCCCGCGGTCGGCCCGAAGAGCTGATTCCCCGCATTGCCAAGGAGATTGATGCGTCCGCCGTGCATGTCTCGCAGGACTTCGCGCCGTTCGGAAAGCGCCGCGACGAACGGGTGAGCGCGGCGCTGGGCTCGGTGCCGTTGACGGCCACGGGATCGCCCTACCTGGTTTCCCCGGGCCGCGTGACCAAGAAGGACGGCTCCCCCTACAAGGTCTTCACCCCGTTCTTTCGCGAGTGGCGTGCGACCGGCTGGCGGGCACCGGTCAAATCGGGCGCCGAGTCGGCAGGCTGGCTCGAGCCCGACCGGCTCGACATCGAGCAGTGCGACATTCCGGATCCCGGCGCCGCACTGGATCTCGCCGCCGGGGAGCACGCTGCGCGCGTGTTGTGGGAGGCGTTCGTCCACGACGGCCTCGAGCGTTATGCGCAGGATCGCAACCGGCCCGACCGCCAGGGAACGAGCCGCATGTCGGCGCACCTGAAGTTCGGCACGATCCATCCCCGGACCCTGGTCGCCGACCTGGACCCGCGACGCGGTGGCGAGCCAAATTATCTGCGGGAGTTGGCGTTTCGCGACTTCTACGCCGACGTGCTGCATCACTGGCCGGGCAGCGTCTGGCGCAATTGGAACGCGGACTTCGACGCCATCCAGACCGATACCGGCGACGACGCGAAGCGCCGCTTCGAGCGCTGGAAAGCCGGTCAGACCGGATTTCCGTTCGTCGACGCGGGGATGCGCCAGCTCCGGGAGACCGGCTTCATGCACAACCGGGTGCGGATGACCGTGGCGTCGTTCCTGGTCAAGGACCTTCACCTGCCATGGCAATGGGGCGCCCAGTGGTTCCTGGAGCAGCTCGTCGACGGCGACATGGCCAACAATCAGCACGGCTGGCAGTGGTGCGCGGGTTGCGGCACCGACGCCGCGCCCTATTTTCGGGTCTTCAACCCGACCAAGCAGGGCGAGAAGTTCGATCCGTCGGGCGACTACATCCGCCGCTGGGTCCCCGAATTGCGCTCGGTCGAGGATGTTCATCTGCTTAAAGGCGAACGGCCGCAAGGCTATCCGGCGCCGATGGTCGACCACAGCGCCGAGCGCGGCGAGGCCCTGCGCCGATATCAGAGCATCTGAGCGACGGCGCGGCCCCCCGTTGCACCAAGCTGCAACAGCAGGTCGGCAAGGAGCTGGACGCGGTGACGTGCCCGACAACCGGGTGTCGAGGGCGCGACGCTACGGCGTCGACTCACCGGCGGCAGCGTCACAATACGGCGCGAATGCCACCGCCATCGATCCAGCGATGACCGCGAGCGCGGCGCAGCCGGGCGAAGCGGGTCACCGCCATCGATCCAGCGGTGACCGCGAGCGCGGCGCAGCCGGGCGAAGCGGGTCACCGCCATCGATCCAGCGGTGACCGCGAGCGCGGCGCAGCCGGGCGAAGCGGGTCACCGCCATCGATCCAGCGGTGACCGCGAGCGCGGCGCAGCCGGGCGAAGCGGGTCACCGCGATCTCTCTAGCGGGCCGCCTTCTTGCGTTCGATATCGGCGAGGGCGGCGGCCAGCTCGGCGCGCTGCGCGGCGGAGCTCTCCCACGACAACTGCCGGTTCTTGACCACCTTGGCCGGCGCGCCGACGGCGATCGAATAGTCCGGGATTTCGCCGCGCACCACCGCGTGCGAGCCAAGCACGCAGCCGCGCCCGACGGACGTGCCGCGCAGCACGGTCACCTTCACGCCCACCCAGGTGTCGGGGCCGATCCGCACCGGGGATTTGACGATGCCCTGGTCCTTGATCGGCATGGTGATGTCGTCCATGCGGTGGTCGAAGTCGCAGACATAGCACCAGTCGGCCATCAGCACCGAGTCACCCAGCTCGATGTCGAGGTAGGCGTTGATCACATTGTCGCGGCCCAGCACCACCTTGTCGCCGAAGCGCAGCGAGCCCTCGTGCGCCCGGATGGTGTTCTTGTCCCCGATGTGCACCCAGCGGCCGATCTCGAGCTGCGCCAGCTCAGGCGTCGCGTGGATCTCGACGTCCTTGCCAAGGAAAACCATGCCGCGGGTGATGATGTGCGGGTTGGCCAGCTTGAACTTCAGCAGCCGCCAATAGCGCACCAGGTACCACGGCGTGTACGCGCGGTTGCGCAGCACCCATTTCAGCGAGGCCAGCGTGAGGAACTTGGCTTGTCGTGGGTCCCGCAGGTTGGATCCACGCCAGCGGCGATGGACCGGGGCCCCCCACATGCTCGTCATGGCCGGAAAGCCTAACGATGAGAAGTCACGCGATCGCGACGGGTTACCCTCACCTGTACTCGCAAACCTTCGTCGAACGTCGAGTCGTTGCGGGTTTTCTTGCGTAAATGGCCCAATAACTCGACGTTCGGCGGCAAAGGAAGGATTTGGGAAACCGAGGTGCTTGCCCGACTCATGCGTGGGCTTCGGTGTTCGTCATCGGTGGTCCTGGCGGCGGCCCTCGTGGCCGGGCTCGCGGGGTGCGGTAACACCGATTCGTGGGTCGAAGCATCGCCCGCCCAAGCATGGCCCGCGCAGTACGGCGACGCCGCCAACAGCAGCTACTCCCCCATCGGCGGGGCCACCAAGCTTTCCCTGCAGTGGACGCGGTCCGTCAAAGGCAGCCTGGCCGCGGGGCCGGCGCTCAGCGCGCGCGGTTACCTCGCCCTGAACGCCCAGACCCCCTCCGGATGCTCGCTGATGGAGTGGGAGAACGACCACAACGGCCGGCAGCGCTGGTGTGTGCGGCTGTTCCAGGGCGGCGGCTTCGCCGGCCCGCTGTTCGACGGGTTCGACAACCTCTACGTCGGCCAGCCGGGCGCCTTCCAGTCCTTCCCGGTCACGCAGTGGACCCGGTGGCGGCAGCCCGTGATCGGGATGCCCACCACCCCGCGATTCCTGGGGAACGGCCAATTGCTGGTCAGCACCCACCTGGGCCAGGTGCTGGTCTTCGACGCGCACCGCGGAGAGGTCGTCGGGAGTCCGCTGGACCTGGTGGACGGGGTGGATCCCACCGACGCCACCCGCGGCCTGGCCGATTGTGCGCCCGCCCGCCAAGGCTGCCCGGTCGCGGCCGCGCCCGCCTTCTCGGCCGCCAGCGGGACGGCGGTGATCGGCGTGTGGCAGCCCGGCGCCCCGGCCGCGAGCCTGATCGGGCTCAAGTACCACCCTGGCCAGACCCCGCTGCTGGTGCGCGACTGGACCAGCGATGCGGTGACCTCCGGCGTCATCGCCAGCCCGGTGTTGTCCGCCGACGGGTCCACCGTGTACGTCAACGGGCGCGACCAGCGGCTGTGGGCGCTGCACGCCGCCGACGGGAAGGTGAAGTGGTCCGTGCCGCTCGGCTTCCTGGCGCAGACGCCGCCCGCAGTCACCCCGCAGGGGCTGATCGTGTCGGGCGGCGGCCCCGACACCCGGCTGGCGGCGTTCAAGGACGCGGGCGACCACGCCGACCAGGTGTGGCGGCGCGACGACGCCGTCCCCCTGTCGTCGTCGAGCCTGGCCGGCGGCGGTGTCGGCTACGCCGTGGTCAGCGGTCCGGCCGCGAACGGCTCGCCGGGCATGTCGCTGCTGGCCTTCGACCCCGGCAACGGTCATACGCTGAACAGCTACCCCCTGCCCGCCGCCACGGGCTACCCCGTCGGGGTGTCCATCGGCGCCGACCGCCGTGTGGTGGCCGCGAGCAGCGATGGGCAGGTCTACGGTTTCGCGCCGGCCTGAGCGGCGGCCATACTCGTTCAGTGCCCGCTGATGACCCCGAGGCCGCCCACAACAAGACCGGCCAACAAGGCCAGGCGGCGGACCGCGTGGTCACCATCGTGCTGCTCGCCGCGCACGCGTTCCTCGTCACGGTGACGGTCGGTGTGCTCGGCATGCTCGTCATGGCCACCGACCCCTGCGGCTACCGGAAGTGCGGCGATCCGGCCTGGATCGATCGCGCCATGCTGCTGGGAGTTGGCGGGGGCGCCGTCGTCTTCGTCGTCACCCTGATCGTCGCCGTGCGCCGCCTCGCCCGCCAGCGCACCGCGTTCTTCGTGCCTCTCGCCGGGGGTGCCGCGCAGGTGGCGCTGGCGATCGGCGCCGCCGCGATGGAGACACTGGCCGGGCCGGTCTAGCCGCCGAGGGTGGGGGTGCGAGGAGCCCCCGAACGCCCGTTAAACGGCCAGCGGCGGGATCGCATTGCGGGGCACGGACGCCTGGACGGGCCCGGCGAACGCCGGCAGCATCTCCCCCGGGGCGAAGTAGAAGATCAGCTGGTCATCGGTGATGGCGAAGTTCTGGTAGTGCGAAGGGTCGCGCCCGGTCGAGGGCAAGATCGCTGCCCCCAGGGGATTCTGGCGCGCGAGATCGCGCTGAACGGCCGGGAAGAGGCTGTCCATCGGCGTGGTGTTGGGCGGGAACAGCGTGTCGAAGGTGATGGGCTGCTTGGTGCCGAGGTTGTAGTTGAACGCTTTGTACCAAGTCGAGGGGTGCGCTCCGAGGTCCTGGAAGAACTTGAGCACGACGCTGCGCGTGTTATGCGGCGGCTGCCCGGAGCCGTGCTGCTCCGTGGTGGCCTCCATCTGATACGGCTGGTCGCGGCTGCCGGAACTGCGGGCGACGCTGACGAACCCGTCGCGGTTCTGGGTGATGTAGTCGGTCAGGGCCTGTTCGTCGGGATAGTCGGCCGGAAACGTCATGCTGAGCGTGTAAGTGGGGCCGGTGTCCTGGATGTGGCACAGTTGTCCGGCGTCGACCGTGCCGCCCAGGCCGACGCAGGGTGGCGGGGCCGCCGACGACGGCGCTGCCGCCGGCCAGCCCAACAGGACCGCGGGCGCGAGCACCGCGGCCGCTAGCAGATAACGCATGGTCGAACTGTCCTCGCAAACATTAAAGGGGTTGGGCGACCGGGTGAGTGCCGGCAGCCAGCGTACCCGGCGCTACCGGGACGGACGGCAGACGAACGCCGCCGCATGGGCCCCGGGGCCGGTGCCGATGCGGGTGATGACCACCGACAGGCCCGCGTCGCCGCGCGGGCGCAGCCGGCGCCGCAGCGCGTCGGGATCGACCTGCACGCCCCGGACCAGGATCTCCAGTGCCCCGCAATCGAGTGCCGACAGCGTCTGACGCAGGCGCCGCTCGTCGAACGCCAGCCGCTCGAGCACTTCGAAGCCCCGGACTCCCGGCGGCAGCGCATCCCCGGACAGGTAGGCGATGTCGGGATCGAGTTGCCACAGCCCGTGCCGGGCGGCGTAGTGCCGCACCAGCCCCGCGCGCACCACCGCGCCGTCGGGGTCGACGATCCATCGGCCGGCGGGCAGCACCGGGCAGTCGGAAGGCTCCGCGTCGGTGACCTGCTCGCCGCGATCCAGCACGGTGGCCCGTCGGCGCACACCCGGCGACGCCAGCCCCGGTGACCACAGGCACGCCTCCCGGACCGACCCGCGGTAGGAGGTCACCTCGATCTCGCCGTCGAACCCCAGGCGCCGCACATCGTCGAAATCGATGCCCGGAGCGCACTTTACGACGAAGTCGCGGCCGCGGCAGGCGTCCATCAACGAGCCCAGGCCGGGCCGGTAGTCGTCGATGCCGAAGCGCCGGCGGCCGTCCTGCCGCCGCGCCGGGTCGACCAGCAGGACCGCGTCGCGGGTCACCGGATGCAGGGCGTCAGCCCGGCAGAGGTGGGCCGTCTCCCCCAGGTTGTTGCGCGCCATCGCCAGCCGCACCGGATCGATGTCGCTTCCGACCGCGCCGATCTCCGCGCGGTGCAACGCGGCCAGCTCGGTGCCGATCGAGCACGTCGCATCGTGCACCACCGTTGCCGCGCCGGCGAGTCGCCGGGCCCGATGCACGGCCACCGGACCCGCAGTGGCCTGCTGCAGCGCCTCGTCGGTGAACAGCCAGTCCGATACGTCGCCGAGTCCGTCGAGCTTGTCGGCGGCGCGCCGGCGCAGCAGGGTGGTTTCCACCAGAACGGCCGCGCGGTCGCCGAACCGCGCACGCACCGCCGCGACGTCGGCGATCCGGGTGGCGCCGGTCAGCGCCAGCTCGGCGACCTCCCGCAGCGCCGCGGCACCGGGTTGCGACCGCAGGTAGGCGACGTCGTCCGCGGTGAAGGCTAACCCGGCACTCAGGAGGGTTTGACCCCGGTGACCATGACGTTGTAGAACCAGCCCTTCGGCACCACGCGGCGCCAGACGTTCGCGTCGGCCCAGCTCAGCGCCTTCCAGCCGCTGAACGCGAACCTCGCCCAGCCCCAGCCGAGGCGCCCGGGCGGCACCGACGCCTCGAAGGTGCGGACCGGCCAGCCGAACATCGCGGCGGTGAACTCTTCGCTGACGGTCCGCACCTCGGCGGCACCCGCGTTGGTGGCCATGCGTTCGAGGTCCCCGGGGGTGAAGGTGTGCAGGTCGACGATCGCCTCCAGGGCCGCGGCCCGGGAGGATTCGTCCAGCTCGGCCTGCGGCCGCCGCCAGCCGCCCAGGCCGGGGAGCCGGGTGACGTTGGTGGCGACTTTCCAGGTCAGCGTCGACAGCTCGCGGGCGTAGACGTCGCCGGCGCTGGTCGGCTCCCCGGCGAAGACGAAGCGGCCACCGGGGCGCAGCACCCGCATCACCTCGCGCAGCGACAGCTCCACGTCGGGGATGTGGTGCAGCACGGCGTGCCCGACCACGAGGTCGAAGGTGTTGTCGTCGTACGGGATGCCCTCGGCGTCGGCGACCCTTCCGTCGATGTCCAGGCCCAGCGATTGCCCGTTGCGGGTGGCGACCTTGACCATGCCCGGCGACAGGTCGGTGACCGACCCGCGCCGCGCAACCCCGGACTGGATCAGGTTGAGCAGGAAAAAGCCCGTGCCACAACCTAATTCGAGAGCCCTGTCATAGGGCAGTTGGCGCTGAACCTCGTCGGGAACGATGGCGTCGAACCGGCCCCGGGCGTAGTCGATGCAGCGCTGATCGTAGGAGATCGACCATTTGTCGTCGTAAGACTCGGCCTCCCAGTCGTGGTAGAGCACCTGGGCCAGCTTGCTGTCGTGCCGGGCCGCCTCCACCTGCTCGGCGGTGGCGTGCGGGTTGGGAACGGCGTCGGTCGAACTCGTCGTCATGCAGGGCAGCCTAACGGGCGTCGAATGCGGACTCCGCCGCACCGCCTTGACCTGCGGCGAACGCGTCGTTGATGCCCGCCTTGACGGCCGCCAGCGCGTGCCGCGGACCGTCGAGGAAACGGCGCGCCCACGCCGCGGCGGCGTCGTACACATCGTCCGGGGCCACCAGCTCGTCGACCAGGCCGAGCGCCAGGGCCTCCTCGGCGCCGACGAAGCGTCCGCTGAACGCGAGTTCCTTGGCCTTGCTCGCCCCGGCCGCGCGGCTGAGGCGGGCCAGGCCGCCACCCCCCGGGACCCGGCCGGCCAGGATCTCGGTCGCACCGAACCTCACATTGTCGCCGCTGACCCGCCAGTCGGCGGCCAGGGCGAGCGTGAGGCCCGCGCCGAGTGCATAGCCGGTGATCGCGGCTACGGTCGGCTTGGGAATGGCGGCGACGGCGTCCACGGCCTGCCGCCGGACCGCGGCCGCAGTGCGGGCCTCGGCGGCGTTCAGGGTCCGCAGCTCCGGCAGGTCGTCGCCGGCGGAGAAGATCTCGTGGCCGCCGAACAGGATCACCGCCGCGACGTCGTCGCGCCGGCCTAGCTCGTCGGCCGCGGCCACGATCTCCCGGTAGACCTGGCGGGTCATCGCGTTGGTCGGCGGCCGCGACAGCAGCAGCATGGCGAGGCCGGCGTCCCGCGTGCCGTCGCTCACCACGACGCTGACGAACTCACGCCCGGATCCGGTCAATGGCGCCACCCCATCCCGCCGGCCTTGCGTGCCTGGTGGTACCGGTCGGAGTCGAAGAACTCGAATATCCAGTTGTCGCCTTGGATCTCGAGACGCGGCTGCACCGTGACGATCTGGCGCTCGACGGACAGCACGTCCTCGACGGTGCGGCCCGCGAGCGAGTCCAGCTGCGTCCAGGTCGGCGGCAGCAGGAAGCTCTCGCCGGCCGCGAAGTCGTCGATGGCGGCCTGCGGCGTCGTCCATCCGGCCCGGTCGGATTCGGTGTTCTCGCCGTCCGCCCGTTGTCCCGCTGGCAGTGCCCCGACGAAGAAGTAGGTGTCGTAGCGGCGGGTGCGCTCGGCTTCCGGGGTGACCCAGTTCGCCCACGGCCGTAGCAGGTCCGACCGCAGCACCAGCTTCTCGCGGCGCAAGAAATCCGCGAAGGACAGCGTTCCCTCCGCCAGGGCGTGGCGGGAGTCGCGGTACACCGACGCGTCGCCGACGATGCCGTCCGGTGCGGAACTGGACCGGCCGGCCGGTCCGGCGAACAGCACGCCCGACTCCTCGAAGGTCTCGCGGGCGGCGGCGCAGACCAGCGCCTCGGCCAGGTCGGGCTCGATGCCGAACCGCTCGGCCCACCACTGCGGCGGAGGACCGGCCCAGGCCCCCGACCCCAGGTCGGCGTTGCGGTCGCGGTCGTCGACGCCGCCACCCGGGAACACCATGGTCCCCGCGGCGAAGTGCATCCGGGCGTGCCGGCGCATCAGGAAGACGGCCAGCCCGGTCTTTGAGCCCTCCGGCTCGGGGCGGATCAGCATCACGGTCGCCGCCGGCCGGGGTACGAGGGGCTGGTCGTTGGATTCGGTCATTGGGCCCTCCGGTGGGCAGCGCGGGCGCGGATGCGCCGGGCGAAATAGCGCCCGTCGACGACTTCCAGGGCGATCGACTGGCCGAACGCGACGGACAGGTTCTCGGCGGTCAGCACGTCGGTCAGCAAACCCGACGCCACCACCTCGCCCTCCGACAGCAGCATGCAATGGCTGAAGCCGGGTGGGATCTCCTCGACGTGGTGGGTGACCAGGACCAGCGCCGGCGCATCGGGGTCGGCGGCCAGGTCGGCCAGCCGCGCCACCAGCTCCTCGCGCCCGCCCAGGTCCAGGCCGGCGGCCGGTTCGTCGAGCAGCAGGAGTTCGGGATCGGTCATCAGGGCGCGGGCGATCAGCACCCGCTTGCGCTCACCTTCCGACAGCGTCCCGTAGGTGCGGTCCGCGAGGTGCTCGGCGCCGAGGCTCTCGAGCATGTCGATCGCGCGCCGGTAATCGACGTCCTCGTAGCGCTCCCGCCACCGGCCGAGTACCGCGTAGCCGGCCGAGACCACCAGGTCGCGCACCACCTCGTCGGTGGGAATCCGTTGCGCCAGCGACGACGAACTCAGCCCTATCCGCGCACGCAGCTCCGACATGTCCACCCGGCCCAGCCGCTCCCCGAGGACGAAGGCGACACCCGATGAGGGGTGCTCGGCCGCCGCCGCGATGCGTAGCAGCGACGTCTTGCCGGCGCCGTTCGGGCCGATGATGACCCAGCGCTCGTCGAGTTCGACCGCCCAGTCCAACGGCCCCACCAGGACCCGCCCGTCCCGGCGCAGCGAGACGTCGCGCATTTCGATCAGCAGATCGGGGTCGGCTGCCTCGTCAGTTTGGTCGGGCACCCGACCATCGTGCCGTACCGCGGCACCCGAATACGTGCCGGGTCACCGCCTTCCGCGTTGCCCGCCCGACCGCTACGACCCGGGCGGGATCTCCACTCGGCGCACCTCGCCGTCGACCGCGTCGGCGGCCTCGATCTCGCCGCGGGTGATGCCGAGGAGAAACAGCACGGTGTCCAGGTACGGGTGGCTCAGCGACGCGTCGGCGACCGCGCGCAGCGCGGGCTTGGCGTTGAACGCCACACCCAGCCCGGCGGCGGCCAGCATGTCGATGTCGTTGGCGCCGTCGCCGACCGCGACGGTCTGCGCCATGGGCACCCCGGCCTGATGCGCGAAGTCCCGGAGCGCCTTGGCCTTGCCGGCCCGGTCGATGATCGGGCCGGCGACCCGGCCGGTGAGCGTGCCGTCGACGATCTCGAGATCGTTGGCGGCGACGAAGTCGAGCATCAGCTCCTCGGCGAGCGGTTCGATGATCCGGCGGAATCCGCCCGACACCACGCCGCAGTGGTAACCCAGCCGCCGCAGCGTCCGCAGCGTGGTGCGGGCGCCGGGCATCAGCTCCAGCTGATCGGCGACCTCGTCGATCACCGTGGCGGGCAGTCCCGCCAGGGTCGCCACCCGCTGCTCGAGCGACTGCGCGAAGTCCAGCTCGCCGCGCATCGCGGCCTCGGTGATCGCGGCGACCGCCCCCTCGGCGCCGGCCTTGGCCGCCAGCATCTCGATCACCTCGCCCTGCACCAGGGTCGAGTCGACGTCGAACACGATGAGCCGCTTGGCTCGCCGCTCGAGGCTGTAGTCCTCGACCGCGATGTCGACACTTTCGTCGGCGGACACCCGGTTCAGGGCGGTCCGCAGCGCGCCGTCGGCACCCGGCGGCACCGAGACCCGCAGCTCGAGGCCGGTGACGGGGTAGTCGGAGACCCCCCGGATGAGGTCGATGTTGACGCCCAGCGCCGCGGCCTCGCGGGCCACCGCGCTGAACGCGCCGGCGGTGATCGGCCGGCCCAGCACGTAGATGGTGTGGGTCGAGGGGTCGCGGATGATCGGCACGTCGTCGCTGCGCTCGATGCTCACGTCGAGGCCCAGGCCCCGGATGGCGGCTTCGACGTCCTCGCGCAGCACCGTCCCGTCGGCCACGTCGGACGGGCAGCACACCAGCACCCCCAGCGTCAGCCGGTGCCGGATCACGACCTGCTCGACGTTGAGCAGCTCGACGCCGTGCCGCGACAGGACCTCGAAGAGCGCCGATGTCACGCCGGGCTGGTCCACGCCGGTGACGGTGATGAGCACCGACACCTTGGGTGGGGATGTCACTAGCGACTCATAGCGATTCGCCGCTACTGCTCAGCGGTCGCGCGATCCGCTTCCGTCCGTGGGCCGAAACCCTTCGGCGACTCCATCGCCGTCGCGTGGCGACCCACGTGAGCCTCGGCGCGCATCCGTTCCACCATGTGCGGGTGGTGCAGCTCGAAGGCAGGCCGCTCCGAACGGATGCGGGGCAGCTCGGTGAAGTTGTGCCGCGGTGGCGGGCAGCTGGTCGCCCACTCCAGCGAGTTGCCGTAGCCCCAGGGGTCGTCGACGGTCACCACCTCGCCGTAGCGCCAGCTCTTGAACACGTTCCACACGAACGGGAACATCGACGCGCCCAGGATGAAGGCGCCGACCGTCGAGACGATGTTGTAGGGCTGGAAGCCGTCGGTGGGCAGGTAGTCGGCGTAGCGGCGCGGCATGCCGAGGTCACCCAGCCAGTGCTGCACCAGGAAGGTGGTGTGGAAACCGATGAACGTCAGCCAGAAGTGCAGCTTGCCCAGCCGCTCGTCAAGCAGGCGTCCCGTCATCTTCGGGAACCAGAAGTAGACGCCTGCGAAGGTGGCGAACACGATGGTCCCGAACAGCACGTAGTGGAAGTGCGCCACCACGAAGTAGGTGTCGGTCACGTGGAAGTCCAGCGGCGGGCTGGCCAGCAGCACACCGGTCAGGCCCCCCAGCAGGAAGGTGACCAGGAAGCCCACCGAGAACAGCATCGGCGTCTCGAAGGTCAGCTGCCCCTTCCACATGGTGCCGATCCAGTTGAAGAACTTGATCCCGGTCGGCACCGCGATCAGGTAGGTCATGAACGAGAAGAACGGCAGCAGCACGGCCCCGGTGGCGAACATGTGGTGCGCCCACACCGCCACCGACAGCGCCGCGATCGACAGCGTCGCGTACACCAGCGTCGTGTAACCGAAGATCGGCTTGCGGGCGAACACCGGGAAGATCTCGGTGACGATGCCGAAGAACGGCAGCGCGATGATGTACACCTCGGGATGGCCGAAGAACCAGAACAGGTGTTGCCACAACAGAACCCCGCCGTTCGCGGGGTCATAGACGTGGGCGCCCAGATGCCGGTCGGCCGCGAGCCCGAACAGCGCCGCGGTCAGCAGCGGGAAGGCGATCAGGATGAGGATCGACGTCACCAGGATGTTCCAGGTGAAGATCGGCATCCGGAACATGGTCATGCCCGGCGCGCGCATGCACACCACCGTGGTGATCATGTTGACGGCACCCAGGATGGTGCCCAGACCGGCGACGGCCAGGCCCATGATCCACATGTCACCGCCCGCCCCCGGTGAGTGGGTGGCGTCGCTGAGCGGGGTGTAGGCGGTCCAGCCGAAGTCCGCGGCGCCGCCAGGGGTGATGAAGCCGGCCATGCCGATGGTCGCGCCGAACAGGAAGAGCCAGAAGGAGAAGGCGTTCAGCCGCGGGAAGGCGACGTCCGGGGCACCGATCTGCAGCGGCAGCACCAGGTTCGCGAAGCCGAACACCACCGGGGTGGCATAGAAGAGCAGCATGATCGTGCCGTGCATGGTGAACAGCTGGTTGTACTGCTCATTCGATAGGAACTGCAGGCCCGGCGCGGCCAGCTCGGTCCGCATCAGCAGCGCCAGCAGGCCACCGATGAAGAAGAACACGAAGCACGTGACCGTGTACATGATGCCGATCATCTTGTGATCGGTCGTGGTGATCAGCTTGTAGACCAGGCTTCCCTTGGGACCCGTCCGGGCCGGGTAAGGGCGGAAGGCCTCGAGTTCCCGCAACGGGGGGGCTTCGGCTGTCAACAGCTCCTCCAAACATCCATCCCGGACAGTGTCATTGACGAATCTTAGCCTCCTATCGCGCACCGGGCGGGGCTGGTCCTACAAACCGTCGTAAATAGGCCAACCGCAGCGAACGGGCCGTTTCCCCACGCTTCGCTCGGCGGCCGGATGTTAGCGTCGGTCTCAGTGTCAGGGTGAGGTGCCGCTGATCGCGGTGGTGGGATCCTGATCATCTGGTGCTTGGCTCGTAGCGTCGGTGCCGCCTTCGGGTTGGCGTGCATGCGTTTTGTCGGCACCAGGTGTGAAGGACCGGCCGGCGTGACTTGATAGGAGCGTGGCACCGCCCCCACTGAGGTTTGTCCGCCGACCGGCCCAACCGTCACCTCTCAGTGAATGGAGGCAACCACCATGGTTGTTGTTGGAGCCGATGTACACAAGCGCACGCATACCTTTGTCGCCGTCGACGAGGTGGGCCGCAAGGTTGGTGAAGACCGTTACGGCGGTCACCGCTGGGCATGCCGAGGCGGTGATGTGGGCCCGCGAACATTTCGGCGACGACGTCGTCTGGGCCATCGAGGACTGCCGGCACTTGTCGGCGCGTCTGGAACGCGACCTGTTCGGATTTGGTCAGAACGTGGTGCGGGTTCCCCCGAAGATGATGGCTCAGGTGCGGGCTTCGGCGCGCACGCGCGGCAAGTCCGATCCCATCGATGCGTTGGCGGTCGCGCGGGCATTTCTGCGCGAGCCAGATCTGCCCGTCGCCTCTCACGACGAGGTGTCACGTGAGTTGAAGTTGTTGGTCGATCGCCGCGAAGTCCTTGTCGCACAACGGACTGCGATGATCAACCGGCTGCGCTGGCGTATTCACGAGCTCGATCCCGAGCGCGCCCCGGTGGCTCGGTCATTGGACCTGGCCAAACACCGGGTCATCCTCGGTGACTGGCTGAACACCCTCGACGGTCTGCTCGCCGAGCTGGCCAGCGACGAGTTGGCCGACATCACTCGACTCACCGAACAGATCAACGCCTTGGCTAAACGCATCGGTGAGCATGTGCGTGCCGTCGCCCCGGTGCTGCTGGCGATGCCCGGATGCGGGAGCTGACCGCGGCCAAGCTTGTCGGCGAGACCGCTGGCGTCACCCGATTCAAGAGTGAGGCAGCTTTCGCCCGCCATAGCGGTGTGGCGCCGGTGCCGGTGTGGTCGGGCAACACCACGGCCGGGTCCGGATGACGCGTTCGGGCAACCGCCAGCTCAACGCTGCGCTGCACCGCATCGCCGTCACCCAGATTCGCCTCGACGGCCTAGGCCAGACCTACTACCGGCACCGCCTCGCTCAAGGCGACTCCGCCCCCGAAGCTCTTCGTTGCCTCAAGCGCCGCCTCGCCCGCGTCGTCTTTCGCCACCTTCACACCGACCACAACAACCGCCAAAAGCCTTGCCAACTGGCAGCGGCTTGACATAGGAGAAACGCGTGCATTTCGGCGCCACCCGATCCCTTTGGCCGTTCGCGGCCAGGGCCCAAGCGATGGCCCTGGCGATGGCCTTGGCGATGGTCCTGGTGATGGCCCTGGCGTGCGCCGGTTGCGGGTCCGGGCGGGACTCCGCCACATCGAGCCGGTCCCTGGTCACCGCGACCACCCAGATCGCGGGCGCCGGCGTGCTGGGCAACGACCGCAAGCCCGACGAGTCCTGCGCACGGGACGCCGGCGCGCCCGACCCGGGGCCGCCGACGCGTCCGGTTCGCAACGCGCCCGGGGTCAGCCCGGAGGTAGCGCAGGTGCCGGCGGATCCGCAGCGCATCGTAGTGCTGTCCGGTGATCAGCTCGACGCGCTGTGCGCGCTTGGCCTGCAGGCGCGGGTGGTCGCCGCCGCGCTGCCCGACGGCGCGTCGAGTCAACCCGCCTACCTGGGCGCCGCGGTGCACGGCGTCCCGCCCGCGGGGACGCGGACGAACCCCGACCTGGGCCGCATCGCCGCCGCCCACCCGGATCTCATCCTGGGATCGCAGGGGTTGACACCGAAGCTGTACCCGCAGCTCACCTCTATCGCGCCGACCGTGTTCACCGCGGCACCTGGCGCCGCCTGGGAAGACAACCTGCGGGGTGTCGGCGCCGCGACGTCGCGGGGCGCCGCGGTCGACGGGCTGATCGACGGCTTCACGCAGCGCGCCACCCGAATCGGCAGCGCGCACGATGCCGCCCACTTCCAGGCGTCGGTCGTCCAGCTGACCGCCAATGCCATCCGCGTATACGGGGCCAGCAACTTCCCCGCCAGCGTGCTGGCCGCGGCCGGCGTGGACCGGCCGGCGGCGCAGCGCTTCACCGACAAGCCGTACATCGAGATCGCCGCGACCGACGCCGACCTTGCCAAGAACCCCGACCTCTCGGCGGCGGACGCCGACGTCGTCTATGTGTCGTGCGACTCACCCGCCGCCTCCGATCGCGCCGCCGCGGTCCTGGACAGCGACCCCTGGCGCAAGCTGTCGGCTAACCGCGACAATCGTGTCTACGTCGTCAACGACGAGATCTGGCAAACGGGCGAAGGGCTAGTCGCGGCCCGTGGCATCATCGAAGACCTACGGTTGCTGAATGCCCCGATCAACTGAGCGCGGCGCAAGCGGCCGGTTCTGAGCTAATTTTCGGGTAGGCCCTCAAGCCAAGTGGCCCGACCTTCATCACATAGTTAAGCTATCTAGCGACGCAACGACGACGACAACGAGACGACGACAACGAAGAGGACTCTAATGAGCACTGTTTCGGCGTATGCCGCCACCTCCGCTACGGAGCCGCTGACCAAGACCACCATCGAGCGTCGCGAACCGGGTCCGCACGACGTGGCGATCGACATCAAGTTCGCCGGCATCTGCCACTCCGACATCCACACGGTGAAGGCCGAGTGGGGCACGCCGAATTACCCCGTGGTGCCCGGTCACGAGATAGCCGGCGTGGTGACCGCGGTCGGCTCGGATGTCACCAAGCACCGGGTCGGCGACCATGTCGGCGTGGGCTGCATGGTCAACTCCTGCGGCGAATGCAGCAGCTGCAAGGCCGGGCTCGAGCAGTACTGCAAGCCGGGCGCGACGTTCACGTACAACTCCATCGACAAGGACGGCACGCCGACGCACGGCGGCTACAGCCAGGCCGTCGTCGTCGACGAGAACTTCGTCGTGCGCATTCCCGACTCGCTGCCGCTGGACAAGGCGGCGCCGCTGCTGTGCGCGGGCATCACGCTGTTCTCGCCGCTGCGGCACTGGAAGGCGGGCGAGGGCACCCGGCTGGCGATCATCGGCCTGGGCGGCCTGGGCCACATGGGCGTCAAGCTGGGCGCGGCGATGGGCGCCGAGGTGTCCGTCCTGTCGCAGTCGCTGAAGAAGATGGAGGACGGGCTGCGGCTGGGCGCCAGCAACTACTACGCGACCTCGGACCCCGAGACCTTCACCAAGTTGCGCGGCAGCTTCAACCTGATCCTGAACACCGTCTCGGCGAACCTGAAACTGAACGACTACCTCAACCTGCTTGACGTCGACGGCACCCTGGTCGAATTGGGCATCCCCGAGCACCCCATGGAGGTGGGGGCGTTCCCGCTCGCGCTGGCGCGGCGCAGCCTGTCCGGGTCGAACATCGGCAGCATCGCCGAGACCCAGGAGATGCTGGACTTCTGCGCCGAGCACGACGTCACCCCGGAGATCGAGCTCATCGAACCGGACTACATCAACGAGGCCTACGAGCGCGTCCTGGCGAGCGACGTGCGCTATCGCTTCGTGATCGACATCTCGAAGCTATGAGGTTATGAGGCAACCCCGGAGGGCTGCGCCTCGGAGTCCTGGCCCTTGGCGGCCAGCTCTGCGGCTTCGGCGTCCTCGTCGCCCGGGATCACCTCGCTGACATCGATGCCGGCCAGGGGCCAGCCGACGGAGGCCAGCCTGGCGGCGACCCGGATGACGTTCTCCGGCCCCGCGTCGTGGTGGGTCGTTCCGGCGATGAATGCTTCGATCTCGTCGCGGTCGATTGGGTGGTCGACGGTCTCCGGGGAGCCTTCCTTCGCGCTGATCTCGTGCACCACCTGCTTGATCTGATCCTCGGTCAGCGGCGTGCTGCGCAGCAGGGCCATCAGTGGCACCCGGTCGGGCCCCGGGACCCCGTCGGGGTAGCCGGCCGTCAGCCAGCGAACGACCGAGCGGCAGAAGTGGTGGTGCTTCTGGGCGGGCGAGGAGGAGGTGTTCGTCACGCCCTTAGTCTCACGGCAGGGGCGTCACCAGCGCCACCGCGGCGTCGCCCGATCCGGACATTTCATGTTCCGTTCACGCGCTGATCCCCGTGGGCAATTAATCGGCGCTTGGTCCCGGCAACCTCGGCGCCGGTAACTTATGCGCGCTCCGCCCTCATGCCCATGTCGATCGTGCCCTGACACGGACCGCTCAGGATATCGGTGTGCATGGTGCCCGAAAGCGACCCGTCAGGTTGCGGCGTGTAGCGCACGTCGGCATGGGCCGGACTCCACTGGATCGTGGTGTCGGGCATCATGCAGTCCCATTGAAAATCGCTGTGTTGCACCCAGGACGACCCATCCCAGGTGAACTGAACCGGTTGCGGCACCGTCGGATTACTCGGCGGAGGGCCGCTGACGATCGTGGCGACGCACTTCCCGTCCGTGCAGCTCGAGCGGAACCCATAGGTAGAGGTGTGCTGCACTTCGGGGTCGCCGACCGCCATGCTGGTTCCCGACTTCGGGCCGACCATGAACGTGATTGCGTACTGGCCGTTCCAGGACGGGTCATCGGCCAAGGCGATGGGGGCGAGCGAGAGCGGCGCGACCAATAAACCGACGAACCCGATCAGACCATCTGGGGCCATCGTCGCTCCTCCAGGTCCCCGCGCCCACTCTCTATGGTTTCTCTATGGTGTGATGCCGCGCCATCGCCGGCAAGGCTCGGCGCGGTGTTCGACGCCGAGAGCTTAGAAGTCCCAGTCCTCGTCTTCGGTGTTGACGGCCTTGCCGATCACGTACGACGAGCCCGACCCGGAGAAGAAGTCGTGGTTCTCGTCGGCGTTGGGCGACAACGCCGACAAGATGGCCGGGTTCACGTCCGTCTCGTCCCGCGGGAACAGCGCCTCGTAGCCGAGGTTCATCAGCGCCTTGTTCGCGTTGTAGCGCAGGAATTTCTTGACGTCCTCGGTCAGCCCGACCTGGTCGTAGAGGTCCTGGGTGTACTCCACCTCGTTGTCGTAGAGCTCGAAGAGGAGTTCGTAGGTGTAGTCCTTCAGCTCGGCGCGCTTGGCGTCGTCGACCAGGGCCAGGCCGCGCTGGTACTTGTAGCCGATGTAGTAACCGTGCACGGCCTCGTCGCGGATGATCAGCCGGATCATGTCGGCGGTGTTGGTCAGCTTGGCGCGGCTCGACCAGTACATCGGCAGGTAGAACCCGGAGTAGAACAGGAAGCTCTCCAGCAGCGTCGACGCCACCTTGCGCTTCAGCGGCTCGTCCCCGCGGTAGTACTGCAGGACGATCTCGGCCTTGCGTTGCAGGTTCGGGTTCTCCTCCGACCACCGGAAAGCGTCGTCGATCTCGGCCGTCGAGCACAGCGTGGAGAAGATGTTGCTGTAGCTGCGCGCATGCACCGACTCCATGAACGCGATGTTGGTGAGCACGGCCTCTTCGTGCGGGGTCAGCGCGTCGGGGATCAGGCTGACCGCTCCGACCGTGCCCTGGATGGTGTCCAGCAGCGTCAGCCCGGTGAACACCCGCATGGTGAGCTGCTTCTCCCCCGCGTTCAGCGTCCCCCACGACGGCAGGTCGTTGGACACCGGCACCTTCTCGGGGAGCCAGAAATTTCCGGTCAGCCGCTCCCAGACCTCGGCGTCTTTTTCGTCCTGGAGCCGGTTCCAGTTGATCGCGGAAACGCGGTCGATGAGCTTCATGTTTTCGGTCACCAGAACCCCACTTCACCGGAAGGTTTAACTGCAGTACGCAGGCCACAAACACTACCCCTGGGGTCCGACAAGCCGGCGGAACACAAGAAGTTGTGTTGGCGTGTCGCCGCGCCTCGTCCGGTTGCCCAGGCTCGACTATCGCTTCGGGTTGCTAACATCCGTCCTCGTCGTCTCCGTCGCGCAGGAGCTTCTCGGGGTGGTGGAAGGTGTTGATCCGGGGCTGGCCGCGGTCGAGATGGGGTGGCGGAATCCACTCGGTTTCGCCGTTGGCGTTCTTGCGGGTGCTCCAGCCGCCGGGCTTGATCAGCCGGTGCTGGGGACCGCAGGCGAAGGTAAGCTCGTTGACGTCGGTGTGCCGGCATTGGGCGTAGTCGGTGACGTGGTGGACTTCGGAGTAGTAGCCGGGCACCGTGCACCCCGGCGCCGAACACCCACGATCCTTGGCGTACAACACGATTCGCTGCCCCGGAGACGCCAACCGTTTGGCGTGGTAGAGCGCCAGGGCCTTGCCCTTGTCGAAGATCGCCAGGTAATGACGGGCGTGGCGGGACAGGCGGATCACATCGCTCATCGGCACGATGCTCCCCCCACCGGTCAGCCCGCGACCTGCGGCGGCCTCCAGCTCGGCCAGCGTGGTGGTCACGATGATCGAGGCCGGTAACCCGTTGTGCCGACCCAGCTTTCCCGAGGCCAGCAGCGCCCGCAGCCCGGCCAGCAGCGCGTCGTGCTGGCGCTGCGCGGTGCCGCGGGCGTCGGTGTCGATGGCCTCCTGCGACGGGTTGCCGTCCACGCACGGGTTGTCGTCGAGGGGATTGCACATGCCGGGTGCGCCCAGCTTCGCCATAACCGCCTCCAGCGTCGCGCGGGCCTCCGGAGTCAGGCGCCCCCGCAACTCCGACATCCCGTCGGCGCCTTGCGGTCCCAACGTCAGCCCGCGACGTAGGGCACGGTCCGCGTCGGTGTAGTTGCCGTCTGGGTTGAGGCAATCGGCGAGCACCGCCCCCAACTCGCCCAATTGCTCGGGGCGGTAACGGGCGCCCTCGACGGCCAGCCGGTCTTCGACCTGCTCGCGGATCTGCTGATCGATGCAGCGCGGCAGGTGGCGGAAAAACTTCCGGATCACGCCCACGTGCTCGGGCCCGAGCGCACCGTCGCGCTGCGCCGCCGCGGTGTGGGCCAGCACCGGGTCGAGCCGTTCGCCGGTCAACCCACGGCGCGGACCCAGATCGACCGCGTCTTTGACCCGTCGCGACGCCTCGGCGCGACTGATCCGGGCGGCCTCGGCGATTGCGTGAGATAGCTTGCCGCCCAGCTCTTCCGGGGTGGCTTGGCGGCCTAGCAGATTGATCAGCGGGTGCTCCAACGCCGGCAGCCGGCGGCGCACCCGCTCAGAACGCTCCAAGAAGGCCAACGCGTCCTGGGTTGAGAACGCGTCGCAGTCGATCCCCACGCCCTTGTCCATCGCGGCGTCGATGGTGTCGAAGGCGGCCGCCAGCGCCTCCTGACTCACACCTCCGCTCGACGCCATGACCTCAAGCTAGAGACGGCCACCGACAGAAGTGGCCGGATTGTGACTACCGAAACGGAAGTGACACAAGTTTTCTCGATACGATTTCGCGGCCGATCCCAACCCGACGCCAGGACGGATTCAGGCGCGCCGGTCTGCCCGGGCAATCGGGTGTCCGACGAACGACCGGCCCCTGCCGTGACGCCAACCCCAGCCACCAAAACCACTTCGCACAGCGCGTGCGAGGATGTACCATCTGGTACATGATTACAGACGACAGCGTCGAGATCGACGCTCCGGCGACGCTCGTGTGGGAGGTCTTCACCGACGTCGAACGCTGGCCGCAGTGGACCGCATCGGTGACATCGCTTGCCGCGGTGGACGGACCGGGGCTCGCCGTGGGTAAGCGGTTCGCGATCAAGCAGCCCCGCATGCCCAAACTCGTATGGACGGTCACCGCCATCGACCCCGGCACGTCGTGGACGTGGGAGGTGCGTTCACCCGGCGCGTCGACCAGCGCGCGCCACCAGGTGATCTCGCAACCGGGCGGCCGCACCCTGGTCACGCAGCGACTCGACCAGGGCGGTCCGGTCGGCGGGCTCGTGGGGCGACTGACGAGCGCGATGACCAAGCGATACCTCGCCATGGAAGCGCGGGGCCTGAAGGCGCGGTCGGAGCAGCTGAGCCGCACCGGTGGCGCGCACCCCTGACCTCGAACGGCGCCGGCAGCTGCTCGCCGCCGTGGTGGAAGAGTTCGCCACGGGCGGTGTCGGTGACCGTTCGTTGCGCGACGTGGCGGCCGCCGTCGGCACGAGTCACCGAATGTTGTTGCACCACTTCGGATCCCGCGGCGACCTACTCGTCGCGATCGTCGAGGAGGTCGAGCGCCGCCAGATGCGCCTGCTGCCCGAGCTGCCCGCCGATCCGGCCGCGAGCTTCGCCGCGATGTGGGCCGACGTCCGGCGACCCGAGCTGCGCAACTCCGAACGCCTCTTCTTCGAGTGCTACGCGCGCGCCGCCCAGGGCGAGAAGCCCTATGCCCGAATGGTCCCCGACGCCGTCAATGGCTGGCTCGCCGAGGTCGAGGCGGCAGCGGGCGCCCCGGTCGACCCCGCCATGGCAAGGCTCGGGTTGGCCGTGATCCGCGGCCTGCTCCTGGACCTCGTGGCCACCGACGACGACGCCGGGGTCGACGCGGCGGCGCTGCTTTTCGCGGAGTTACTTCGCTCGCGGCAACAGTGAGATCAGCGTGTCGACGAGTTCCTCGGCGTTCGTGTGCCACTTGTCCAGATCCATGTGGCCACTCAGATCCAGGCCCGTGATGCCGTGGGCGCTGGTCAACAGCACCGCCCCGTAGCGTCTCGCCTGCCCGGGCCCGACGATGCGACCCACGAGTTCCAGGAACAGGTTCTGCGTGCGCTCGGCCGCGCGAGCGGCTTCGATCGGGTCGCCCGCGGGCGGGGTGAACATCAGGCGGTACAGGTGGGGCCGGGCGCGGCCGATGGCGATCAACGAAAGCAGACCGGACCGCAACGACACCTCGGGCGGGTCGCCGCTGGCGACCAATCCCTCGAGCGCATCACCCAACTCCGCCAGGGCATTAGTCGCCAGGACCGCCAGCAAAGCCTCCTTGTCGGCAAAGTGCCGATACGCCGCCGAGCGCGACACGCCACTGCGGGCGCCCACCTCGCGCAGCGTCACCGCCTCGACTCCCCCGAGGTCGAGCAACACCCCCGCCGCCGCGAGCAGCGAACGGCGGGTGGCCGCGGCCCTCTCGGCTCGTGTCGCCATCCGCCGAGCATAAGCCGGTATCCGAGTTGACAACGTCAACTCAAATGCTAGTTTGAGATGACAGCGTCAACTCAACCGCTATGGAGGCCGCCATGAGCACCCGAAACAGCGCCGACCGTCATGAGCTGATCGTGGTGAGCGGCGCCTCGACGGGCATCGGTGCGGCGACGGCAAGGGAATTGGCACGCAGGGGATTTCACGTCCTCGCCGGTGTGCGGCGAGAACAGGACGCCGAGGCGCTGCGCGCGGAACGGATCGAGCCCCAGATCCTCGACATCACCGTCGAATCGGACATCGCCGCGATCGCCGACCGCGTCGCGAGCGACCCGCAGCATCGTCCCCTGCGCGCGCTGGTCAACAACGCCGGGATCGCGGTCAACGCGCCGTTCGAAGCGCTGCCGCTGGCGCAGTGGCGCCGGCAGTTCGAGGTGAATCTCTTCGGCCACATAGCGATAACACAGGCGCTGTTCCCCGCCCTCCTGAACGGCGCGGGCACCGTGGTGAACATCAGCTCCATCGGCGGCAAGGTCGTCCTGCCGACGTACGGCGCATACGCCGGTTCGAAGTTCGCGCTCGAGGCGGTCAGCGACGCTCTGCGTCGCGAGGTCATCGGTACCGGGATCAGAATCGTCGTCGTCGAACCCGGCGCGGTGAAGACAACGATGCCGGAGCGGGGGATCGCCACCGCGCTCGAACTGCAGGCCGACATGACCGCAGCCCAACGCGCGCGCTACGGCGACCTCATCGCCGCCAGCACCGCGCAAGCCCGCTCATTCTGCGCAACCGGCGTTTCGGCCGACCATGCCGCAAAGGTGATCGCCAAGGCAGCCACCGCATCGCGTCCCCGGACCCGCTACACCATCGGCCGTGACGCCGCAGTGCTGGCGCGGATCAGCCGGATCGTCTCGGACCGGGTGCTGGATCGCATCGTGGCGCGCGAACTTCGGCGATTCCGCGACGGCGATCAGTCACGCGCCCCGCGCAATACCGTTGGCGCCGTTCAGGCCTGAGCGGCGACGGCTGAGCGATCGGCCCTCGAGCCCTTACCCACGCCGAAGAACTGGTACTCCTCGGGCTTGACCGAGCGGGTCGCCATCCAGTACTGCCACGTGTAGCCGCCCCACAGCACGGTGTTCCGGCCGTGCTCGTCGAGATACCAGCTGCTGCAGCCGCCGCTGTTCCACACCGAGTGCGAAAGGTGTTCCTGCAGTTCGTTGTTGAACCGGTCCTGAGCCACCCGGGTGGGTGCCAGCCCCTGCGCCCCCATCCGGTCACACTTGGCGATGGCGTCGGCCACGTAGTGAATCTGGGATTCGATCATGAACACCACCGAGTTGTGGCCCAGCCCGGTGTTCGGTCCGAGCAGGAAGAACAGGTTGGGCACGTCGGCGACGGTGATCCCGCGGTGCGCGCCGATGCCCTCGCGGTTCCACCGGTCGACGAGGTCCTCCCCGTGCAGTCCCTTGATCTGGACGTAGGTGTAGGAGTCGGTGACGTGGAACCCGGTGCCGTAGACGATCACGTCGACCTTGTGTTCGGTGCCGTCGGCGGTGACGATCCCGTCGGGGGTGATCCGTGTGATGCGGTCCGTGATCAGTTTGGTCTTCGGGTTCGCGATCGCCGGGTAATACGTCGAGGAGTTCAGGATTCGCTTGCAGCCGAGGCGATAGTGCGGGGTCAGCTTGCGCCGCAGGTCGCGATCCTTGATCGAGCGGCGAATGTTGTATTTGGCGTACGCCTCGATGATCTTGAGCAGGTTCGGCCGCTTGGTCATGCCGAACGCCAAAGCCTCCTGGCCCCAATAGATCCCGAGACGCGTCAGCGCGCGCAGCCCAGGCACGTTTTCCATGGCCCGACGAAGCGCCACGGGGATCTCGGGGTTCGACCGCGGCACCACCCACGCCGGGGTGCGCTGGTAGAGCTGAAGTTCGGCGACCTGCCCGACGATCTCGGGCACGATCTGGATCGCGCTGGCGCCGGTGCCGATCACCGCCACCCGCTTGCCGGTCAGGTCGACGCTGTGGTCCCACTCCGCAGAATGGAAGGCGGGTCCGCGGAATTCGTCGCGGCCTTCGAAGTCGGGGATGGACGGGATGTGCAACGCGCCCGCCCCCGAGATCAGGAATTGGGCCACATACTCGCGCCCGTCGGAGGTGAACACGTGCCAGCGGCACTCGTCGTCGTCCCAGTGCCCACGATCGACCAGCGAGTTGAAGACGATGTAGCGCCGCAGCCCGTATTTTTCGGTGACGCCCTTGAGGTAATCCCAGATCTCCGGCTGATAGGAGAACGGGTTCTTCCAGTCCGGCTTGGGCTCGAAGGAGAAGGAGTAGAGGTGCGACGGGATGTCGCACGCGCACCCCGGGTAGCTGTTGTCGCGCCACGTGCCACCGATGTCGCCGGCCTTTTCCAGGATGACGAAGTCGACGCCCTGCTGCTGCAGCTTGATCGCCATGCCGAGCCCGGAAAACCCGGTTCCGATGATGAGGGCGCGGGTGTGCACCGGCTGATGGGCCTGGGACGCCGGCCCCTGGTCGGCGCCTGGCTCGGCAGAAGCCTCGGCAATGGTCATGCTGCGATCCTTCCTGGGAACGCCGGTACCGGATACTTTGTGGGGTTCAGTCTGTCCGGCCAGCGTAAGGCTGTCAACGCGCCCCGGCCGCTGACGCGCGTCAACGCCCCTCGGTCAGCAGAGCGACCGACCGGCGCAGTTGCTGCTCCGGCGGAGCGGGCGGCAAGGGCGGCCCGGGGCGGGCGCGGAACGCGTCAACCATCAGTGCGGCGAAACGGCGCCACGCGTCCGGGGCCGAGGCCCCGGTGGCGCGCAGCACGCCGGCGTTGGCCAGCAGCATCACGACGATGTCCCCGGCCACCACATCAGGGCGCAGCACGCCGGCGCTCTGCGCGCGGCCGATCAGCGTCCGCACCTTCTCGACCGCCTCGTTGGTGCGCTGCTCGACGGCGCTACTGGCGGGAAACGCCGTCGTCAACAGGTCGCGAAGGCCGGCGTCGGCCGCCTGCATCTCGCAGAGCTCGAAGACCAAGCCGCGGAAGCCTTCCCATGCATCGTGGTTGGCCAGGGCGCGATCCACCGCCCGGGTGTAGCCGGCGATGTTGCGCTCGAACGCGGCGGCCGCGAGGTCGGCCCGGGTGGGGAAGCGCCGGTAGAGCGTGGCCACCCCCACCCCCGCGCGCGCGGCAATTTCCTCCAGCGGCACCGACAGCCCGCGCTCGGCGAACAGCTCTGCGGCGGCGGACAGGATCCGGTCGCGATTGAGTCTGGCGTCGGCGCGCAGTGGCCTGGGTCCCTTTGCGCGCGACGTTGCGCGTGAAATCACATGCCGAGCATACCCAGAGAAGTGGAGGACGTCATCCACTTGCGCCTATGGTCGGAACCGCAAGTGGTAACCACCCTCCACATATGAACGGAGCAACTATGTCGGTCGCACTGACCGCCCCGGAGCTGGCGGGAGAACGCCAACATCGCGCGCCGGGCCGCCATGGCATTCGGGGCAATCCCTGGTGGACGCTGGCCGCCGCCTCCATTGGTGTCATCATGGTCGGCCTCGACGCGTCCGTCGTGGCCATCGCCAATCCGCGCATCGCCATCGACCTGCATGCATCACTTCAGGACCTGCAATGGATCACCGATGCCTACATGCTGGCGCTGGCCTCGCTGCTGATCTTCGGCGGAAAGCTCGCCGACCGGTTCGGCAGGCGCCGGGCGTTCTTCGTCGGCGTCGTCGGATTCGCCGTCACCTCGGTGGGAATCGGGCTGATCGGCACCGTGGGCGGCGTGATCACCCTGCGCGCCCTGCAGGGCGTCTTCGGGGCGCTGTTGATGCCGGCCACGTTGGCGATCGTGCGCGCCGCGTTCCCGCCCGAGAAGCTCAACACGGCCATCGGCATCTGGGGCGGGGCATCGGGTGTGTCGATCGCGGCCGGACCCATCGTCGGCGGTCTGCTCGTCGAGCACGTCAACTGGCAGTCGGTGTTCTACATCAACGCGCCGATCGCGGCGCTTGCCCTGCTGGTTGGCGGCCTGGCGATCGCCGAGAGCCGCAGCGCGGGCGGGCGGCGGCTGGACATTCCGGGAACCGTGACGCTGTCCGGCGGCCTGTTCCTCGTCGTATTCGGGCTGATCAAGGCACAGAACTGGGGCTGGCTGGCGGGCCGGACGCTCGGGCTGCTGTTCGCCGGGCTGGCGGCCGTGGCCGCGTTCGTGCTGATCGAGCTGCGGACGGCCGAGCCGCTGCTGCCGATGCGGCTGTTCGCCAACCGGCAGCTGTCGATCGGCACCGCGGTGGTCGTGATCGACTTCTTCGCGCTGTTCGGCGCCGTGTTCTTCCTGTCGCTATACCTGCAGAACGTGCTCGGATTCAGCCCGGTCGAAACCGGGGTCCGCACGCTGCCGCTGAGCCTCACGCTGATGGTCACGGCCCCGCTCAGTGGGTTCCTCACCGAGAAGTTCGGTCCGCGACCGTCGATGGTCCTCGGGCTGGCCGCCGTCTCGGCCGCGCTGTTCTCCCTGGACTTCCTGCGCACCGACTCGGGCTACGGGGCGCTCTGGCCCGCGTTCGTGCTACTGGGCGCCGGCATCGGCCTGGTCCTCACGGCGAGTTCGGAAGCCATCATGGGCAACGCGGGCGACGACGACGCCGGGGTCGCCGGCGGGTTGCAGAGCACGGCCATCCAGCTGGGCGGCGTGCTCGGCACGACCGTCCTCGGCTCGGTGCTGTCGAGCCGGGTCGGCTACGTGCTGGTCGACCAGCTCACCGGCGCGGGCGTCCCGGCCCCGGTGGCCGGCAAGCTGACCGCCGCGAAAGAGCTTGTGGCCCAGGGCTTCAGCCCGACCGTACCCGGCATGCCGGCGCCGTTGGCGCACGCGGTCACGCAGGGCAGCCACGGGGCCTTCATGGTCGGTCTGCACGCCTCCATGGTCGTCGCCGCCGTCGCGGCCGCCGTCGGGGCGGTGCTGGCGATGTTCGTGGGGCGCGGCACCAAGTAGAGCGGTTTCGGGATGGCCCGTCACGCCTTTTGTGGCGGGCCATCTCGTTTGGCCGGTCAGCCCGTCGCGGAGTTGTGCGGAACCACGCTGTGGATCGGCAGGTCCGGGTCCAGCGCGATGCCGAGCGCCTCCGCGGTGCCGACGATGACCCCGATCATGATCGTCGTCAGGTGCGCGACGAACCGCTCGTGCGGCATGCGCCGGGGGCTGTCCGGGTCGGGGCCGAGCCACCACTCGGTGGCCGACGCGGCCGAGCCGAACGCCGCGTGGCCGGCCAATTCGATGGCCGCGTGGTCCAGTTCCATTTCCTTGAGTTCGTTGTCGAACATGTCCGCCACCGCCAAGGTGATGCCACGACCCTCGTTGAGGATCTGGACGGCCGACTGCGGCGTGGCCGACGACTGGCCCTGGATGAACACCCGCAGCACGTTGGGGTGCTGATCGACGAGGTTGACGTACTCCTCGACGGCGCGCCGGATCACCTCGCGGGCCGAATCCGTCTTCAGGTCGATCGACGGGAAGATGGCTCCCCACAACATGTCTCGGAGCCGCTCGCCGATCGCCTGGAACAGGTCGGACTTGTCCTGGAAATGGCGGTAGATCTTCGGCTTGGCGGTTCCGGCCTCTTCGGCGATCTCCCGCACGCTCAGCTCCGGGCCCAGGCGGTCGATCGCGCGGAACGCCGCGTCGACGATCTCACCGCGGACCTTCTTGCGGTGCTCGCGCCAGCGCTCGCTGCGCGCGTCGACTTTGACCCCGGGCTTGACGCTGGGATGGGGTGGACGCGGAATTCTCACCACGTCAAGCACCATACCCCGCTGCTGGGGCTGACCTGGGCAGACCGGCCAGCATCGAGCCGCCGCAACCGGCGCCGAGCGTGAATTGGCTGCGAAATTCGCGCCCGAAAGTCGCAACAGCTTCACGCTCGGCGCGAAGCCTCACAGCATGCAGGACACGCAGCCCTCGACCTCGGTGCCTTCCAGCGCCATCTGCCGCAGCCGGATGTAGTACAGCGTCTTGATTCCCTTGCGCCAGGCGTAGATCTGCGCCTTGTTCACGTCGCGGGTGGTCGCGGTGTCCTTGAAGAACAGCGTCAGGCTCAGCCCCTGGTCCACGTGCTGTGTGGCCGCGGCGTAGGTGTCGATGATCTTCTCGTAGCCGATCTCGTAGGCGTCTTGGTAGTACTCCAGGTTCTCGTTGGTCATGTAGGGCGCCGGGTAGTAGACCCGCCCGATCTTGCCCTCCTTGCGGATCTCGACCTTGGACACGATGGGGTGGATCGAACTGGTCGAGTGGTTGATGTAGGAGATCGACCCGGTCGGCGGCACGGCCTGCAGGTTCTGGTTGTAGATGCCATGCGCCCGCACCGATTCCTTGAGCCGGCGCCAATCGTCCTGCGTCGGAATGCGGATGTCGGCGTCGGCGAAGAGTTGACGCACCTTGTCTGTCTTGGGCTCCCACACCTGCTCGGTGTACTTGTCGAAGAACTCCCCCGACGCGTATTTGGACTTCTCGAAACCCGTGAAATGCGTGCCGCGTTCGATCGCGATGCGGTTGGAGGCCCGCAGCGCGTGGTAGAGCACGGTGTAGAAGTAGATGTTGGTGAAGTCGATGCCCTCTTCGGAGCCGTAGAAGATGTGCTCGCGGGCCAGGTAGCCATGCAGGTTCATCTGGCCGAGTCCGATCGCGTGGGACTCGTTGTTGCCGTGCTCGATCGAGGGAACGGATGAGATGTGCGTCTGGTCGCTGACGGCGGTCAGCCCCCGGATCGCCACCTCGATCGTGTGGGCGAAGTCCGGCGAGTCCATCGTCTTGGCGATGTTCATCGACCCGAGGTTGCACGAAATGTCTTTGCCCACCTTGGCATACGAGAGGTCTTCGTTGAACAGAGACGGCGTGGACACCTGCAGGATCTCCGAGCACAGGTTCGAGTGCGTGATCTTGCCTTCGATGGGATTAGCCCGGTTCACCGTGTCCTCGAACATGATGTACGGGTAGCCGGACTCGAACTGCAGCTCGGCCAACGTCTGGAAGAACTCCCGCGCCTTGATCTTGGTCTTGCGGATCCGGGCGTCGTCGAGCATCTCGTAGTACTTCTCGGTCACCGAGATGTCGGCGAACGGCACGCCGTACACGCGCTCGACGTCGTACGGCGAGAACAGGTACATGTCCTCGTTCTTTTTTGCCAGCTCGAAGGTGATGTCGGGAATCACCACGCCGAGGCTCAGCGTCTTGATCCGGATCTTCTCGTCGGCGTTCTCCCGCTTGGTGTCCAGGAAGCGGTAGATGTCGGGGTGGTGGGCGTGCAGGTACACCGCGCCGGCGCCCTGGCGCGCCCCCAGCTGATTCGCGTAGGAGAAGGAGTCCTCCAGCAGCTTCATGATCGGGATGACTCCCGAAGACTGGTTCTCGATGTTCTTGATGGGGGCGCCGTGTTCCCGAATGTTGCTCAGCAGCAACGCAACTCCCCCGCCGCGCTTGGACAGCTGCAACGCTGAGTTGATCGACCGCCCGATCGACTCCATGTTGTCCTCGATGCGAAGCAAAAAGCAGCTCACCGGTTCGCCGCGCTGCTTCTTGCCCGAGTTCAGAAACGTCGGGGTGGCCGGCTGGAATCGCCCCTCGATGATCTCGTCGACCAGCTTCTCGGCCAGCCCGGTGTCACCGGCCGCCAACGTCAGCGCGACCATGCACACCCGGTCCTCGAACCGCTCCAGGTAGCGCTTGCCGTCGAAGGTCTTCAGCGTGTACGAGGTGTAGTACTTGAACGCGCCGAGGAACGTCGGGAACCGGAACTTCTTGGCGTAGGCGCGTTCCACCAGGGACTTGACGAAGTTGCGCGAGTATTGGTCGAGAACCTCACGCTCGTAATAGTTTTCGCGGATGAGATAGTCGAGCTTCTCGTCGTAGTTGTGGAAGAAGACCGTGTTCTGGTTGACGTGCTGCAGGAAGTACTCGCGCGCGGCAAGGACGTCCTTGTCGAACTGAATCTTGCCGTCCGCGTCGTACAGATTCAGCATGGCGTTGAGCGCGTGGTAGTCCGTCTCCCCCGGCAGCGCGTGGGCGCCGGACGTTACAGGCTCTGCAGCGACGGTTGGTGGCACGTCTGTTCCTTCCAGAAGTCGGCGAGCCCCGCGCGGACGGCTTCCACGTCGTCGGCGGTTCCCATGAGTTCGAAGCGGTAGAGGTAGGGGACGCCGCACTTGCGGGACACGACGTTGCCCGCGTAGGCGAATTCGGCGCCGAAGTTGTTGTTGCCCGCGGCGATGACGCCGCGGATCAACGACCGGTTGTGTTCGTTGTTCAAGAAGGCGATGACCTGCTTGGGCACATAGCCGCCCGCATTGAGGTCGGGGGTGGCCCGGCCGCCCCCGTACGTGGGCAGGATCAGCACGTACGGTTCGTTCACCTCGATGCGGCCGTGCAGCGGTATCCGCGTGGCGGGCAGACCCAGCTTCTGGACGAAGCGGTGGGTGTTCTCCGACACACTGGAGAAGTAGACCAGTGCGGAAGGCGGGTCGCCACTCGTCAAGTCCCGTGGCGATCGCAAGGGCGGCGTAGCCGGGCGAAGCGGGTCGCCACTCGTCAAGTCCAGGTTGCGCGAATGCACCGCAACCTCCTTATCTATCGTCTCCTCGTTTAGGCGCTGAGCGCCGACGCGGCGAGCGCCTTGATCCGGTCGGGCCGGAAACCCGACCAGTGGTCGTTGCCGGCCACCACCACGGGGGCCTGAAGGTAACCCAGCGCCATCACGTAGTCGCGGGCGTCGGAGTCCAGCGTGATGTCGACCTTGTCGTAGGCGATGCCCTGCTTGTCCAGCGCCTTGTAGGTGGCGTTGCACTGCACGCATGCCGGCTTGGTGTACACGGTGATGCTCATGGGAGCCGCTCCTTTGCGGAAGATGGGAGGACGTACGACTGGCAACTACTCAAGTACTGCGTCTTTGCAATGTTCAGCGGTCCGCCAAGCCCCTTGATTCCCGTCGTGCGGCTGTCGGTGCCGAAGCCGTCGCTTCGCCATCCTCACTCCGATTCCGGAAGGTTCACCGGGCCGGGCCGGCTCGGTGGACCTGGGATCTGCCGGCGCTCGAAACACTACACCTAGTGGCTGACAAGATGTCCAGATACAAGATGTTCTGAATAACATTTCTGAAATTCCCTGGTCGTAAGGCCTCTCGCGGAGAAAATGCGACACGCCCCCGGCGTGTCGCAGGTCACAAACGTCGGGCCGCGTGCTTGTGTGCTCTGGTATAGCACCGGGCACCGACAAGACCCGGGCGACGGCTGGGCCCCTCGAGAGCTAGCAAAGCCGCCAGCTGTGGCTGGCGGCTTTGGCTATGCAGCGGCTTGGGCTATGCAGCGGCTTGGGCTATGCAGTTGTGATGAAGCGGTTGTGAGTGGCTGGTCCGCGGCGAGCGGCTTGTGAGTTCCGCCGCGTCAGCCGACCTCGGCAGCGAGCTTCCCGACGACGTCCCGCACGTTCTGCGTCAGTTCGGCGTGCTCGGCCGGAGCCTTGCCCTCGAGCGTCTGGAATGGCACCGACAGCTTGAGCGCCTCGACGACCCGGGCGCCGGCGATCCCGAACGACTTGCGCGTCTCGTCGTGCGCCCACACCCCGCCGTACCGGCCGAACGCTCCCCCGATCACTGCCAGCGGCTTGTCCTTCAGCGCGCCGTCACCGAACGGGCGCGACAGCCAGTCGATGGCGTTCTTGACGACACCGGGGATGCTGCCGTTGTACTCGGGGGTGACCACGAGAGCGGCGTCCGCCCGGGCCGCCGCGGCGCGGAGCGCGGCGACCGCTGCTGGGGGCTCCGCCGCCTCACTGCCCACCGCGGGGTCGAGGTCCTCGTTGTAGAAGGGCAGCTCGCCCAGCCCCTCGAACACGGTGACCGCGACGCCCTCCGGCGCGACCTCCGCGGCCAGTTCGGCGATTTTGCGGTTGATCGATTCCGCGCGCAGGCTTCCCACGAGCGTCAAGATGGTGATGTCCGACTTCGTCTCCGCCACTGTTTCCGTTCCCCTCTGTTGTCGACTCGATCCTTGCATCCCCAACCGGACTATAGTCCGGTTTTATTCCGGTCGCGTTAAGGTACAGGGATGAGCCACCCAGCACACGGCCTGCACGTGTGCGCTCCACGCGCGGCGCAGCGCGAGCGGGGTGACGCGGCCCGCAACCGCGCGCTCCTGCTCGACGCCGCTCGCAACCTGGTCGCCGAGCGGGGCGCCGACGCCGTGACCATGGACGATATCGCCGCGGCGGCCGGCGTCGGCAAAGGCACGTTGTTCCGCAGGTTCGGCAGCCGGGCCGGCTTGATGATGGTGCTCCTCGACGAGGACGAGCGGGCCAGCCAGCAGGCTTTTCTGTTCGGACCCCCGCCGCTTGGACCCGACGCGCCGCCCCTGGATCGGCTGGTGGCCTTCGGCCGGGACCGGATCCGGTTCGTCCACGCCCATCACGCACTGCTGTCGTCGGTCAACAACGATCCGCAGTCCCGCTACAACGCCCCCGCCATGGTGCAACGCACGCACGTCCGGGTGTTGCTGCAGGAAGCCCACACCACCGGCGACCTCGAAGCCCAGACCGAGGCGCTGCTCGCTCTGCTCGATGTCGATTACGTCGAGCACCAGCTCGACGAGGGCGGGCACACCCTGCAGTCACTCGGCGACGCCTTTGAGAGCGTGGCGCGCAAACTCTGCGGACATTGATGGCAGGCGCCTGGGTGCTGCACGTCGACCTCGACCAGTTCCTGGCCTCGGTGGAGCTGCGACGCCATCCCGACCTGGCCGGACTGCCGGTGATCGTCGGCGGCAGCGGAAACCCCACCGAACCGCGCAAGGTCGTCACCTGCGCCTCGTACGAGGCCCGAGAATTCGGCGTGCACGCCGGGATGCCGTTGCGCGCCGCAGCCCGCCGCTGCCCCGGCGCGACGTTCCTCCCGTCGGATCCGCCGGCGTACGATGCGGCGTCCCAACAGGTGATGGGGCTGCTGCGGGATCTGGGTCATCCGGTCGAAGTGTGGGGCTGGGACGAGGCCTACGTCGGCGCCAGCGTCGACGACCCCGTGCGATTGGCCGAACAGATCCGCGCCGTCGTCTCCTCGGAGACGGGGCTGTCCTGCTCGGTCGGCATCAGCGACAACAAACAGCGCGCCAAGGTCGCGACCGGCTTCGCGAAACCGGCCGGCATCTTCGCGCTCACCGATGCGAACTGGATGACGCTCATGGCCGACCGCCCGGTCGACGCGTTGTGGAGCGTGGGGCCGAAGACCGCGAAAAAGCTTGCCGGCATTGGGATCACGACGGTGCGGGAGCTCGCGTACGCCGACGCGGAGCTGCTAACGGCCACGTTCGGCCCGCGGACGGGCCTGTGGCTGCTGCTGCTCGCGAAGGGCGGCGGTGACACCGAGGTCAGCGCCGAGCCCTGGGTCCCGCGCTCGCGCAGCCACGTCGTCACCTTCCCCCACGACCTCACCGACCGGGCCGAAATGGACGCGGCCGTCACCGAATTGGCGCGGCAGGCCCTGGAGGAAGTCATGGCGGCGGGCCGGCTCGTCACGCGGGTGGCGATTACCGTGCGAACCGCGACGTTCTACACCCGCACCAAGATCCGCAAGCTCGACGCCCCCACCACCGACCGCGACGTCATCACCGCCGCCGCCCTGCGCGTGCTCGACCTATTCGAGCTCGACCGCCCGGTCCGGCTGCTGGGGGTGCGCCTCGAGCTGGCCATGCCGGACTAGCGGCGCCGGCGCGGGCCGCAGCGCGCGCGTGAAGATCACGTTCACCTGCCGCATCGCCACGCTGTACGGCCACCACGCCAGCCGTTTGAACGCGTACAACGCCCAGATGTCGGGAGACGTGTAGATCAGGTAGCGATTCCTGGCAATCCCGGCCAGGATCTTGTCCGCCGCCTTCTCCGGCGACACGGCATGGCCGGTGAACCGGTTGACCCAGCGTGCGACCTTCGGGTCCTCGCGGTCGACGCCCGCGATCTCGACGGTGTTGACCAGCGGAGTGTTCACCGCGCCCGGCACCACCAGCGAGACACCGATCCGGTGCCGGGCCAGGTCGAAGCGCAGCACCTCCGACAGCCCGCGCAAGCCGTACTTGCTGGCGCTGTAGGCGGCGTGCCAAGGCAGCGCGACCAGACCGGCCGCCGACGACACGTTGACCAGGTGACCGCCCCGCCCCGCCGCCACCATCGCGGGAACGAACGTCTCGATGACGTGGATCGGACCCATCAGGTTGATCGCGATCATCTTGGTCCACTGCTCGTGGCTCAACCGGTCGACCGTGCCCCAGGCCGACACCCCGGCGATGTTGAGGACGACGTCCATGCTGGGGTGCCCGGCGTGGATGTCGGCGGCGAACGCCGCCACCTCGTCATAGTCGGCGATGTCGAGGGCCCGGTGCTCCGGCACGTCGGCGCCGAGCGCACGGGCGTCGGCAACGGTTTGCCGCAGGCCGTCCGCGTTGCGATCGGTCAGGTAGAGCTCGGCGCCCTGCGCGGCCAGCCGCAGCGCGGTGGCGCGGCCGATGCCGCTCGCCGCGCCGGTGACGAGACATCGCTTCCCGGCGAAGTACCGCCCGGAATCCTTGGGTGCCATGGCCGCGACGATACCGACGGTAACGGGCTATCCCGCTCCGCCACCCCACAAGGCGTGGAGCCACAGCTGCTCGAGGACGCGCACGCGGCGCTCGACGTCGACCCGAAGACCCTGCGGGCCGACGAGCAGCGGGTCACCGGTCAGCATGAGTGACGTGGTGCCGGCGAGGGTGCGCACCAGGGTCGGGATGTCGTCGCTGATCGGGGCGGCGGTCCCGGCCTTCATCTCGGCGTCGACGACGGCGACGATCTGCCGCAGCACCGCTTCGAATTGCCGCTCGAGGATGTTGCGGATCTCGGCGTCCGTGTGGCGGGCGGCGTTGCACGCCGCCACCACGGGGTCGTTGTGGGAGTAGACCGCGGCGGCGCTGCGGACCATCCGCTTGGCGAACTGCTCGGGCGACTCCCCGGGCTGGCGGGGCGCGAAGTAATGGGTCAGCTCCTCCAGCTCTTCGGCCGCCTCGGCCAGGATCTGCGCGAGCACCGCGTACTTGGAGTCGAAGTAGAAATAGAACCCGGATCGGGCCACGCCGGCGCGCAGGCTGATGGTGCTGACCGACAGCTCCGCGAACGGCTTCTCCTGCAGCAGCTCCCGCACCGCCTGCAGGATGGCCTGGCGCTGCTTGTCACCGCGGCGTCGGATCACCGGCTCCGGGCTCGCGGCATGGCTGCTCACCCTCCCGACCTTGCACCACGACGCACGAAAAGCAAACTTGACAGGCGTCAAGTTTTTCCCGAAGGATAGGCCTCAAGTGACCGCTGTCACCCTCCCGAGGGTTAAACAGGAGCGCAAAGGAGCCTCATGGCCGCCACCATCAGCACCCCGCACTACCTGCTCGACCAGGCGCGCCGCCGGTTAACGCCGTCGTTCAACAACTTTCCCGGCATGGGCGTCGTCGAACGCAGGCTGCTGAACACCACCTTCCCGGAGCACAAGCTCGCCGATCCGCCGCCGGGCAGCGGGCTCAAGCCGGTCATGGGTGACGCCGGGCTCCCCGTCATCGGCCACATCATCGAGATGTTGCGCGGCGGCCCGGACTACCTGATGTTCCTGTACCAGACCAAGGGGCCCGTCGTCTTCGGTGATTCGCCGGTGCTGCCGGGCGTCGCGGCGCTGGGTCCCGACGCCGCGCAGGTCATCTACTCCAACCGCAATAAGGACTACTCGCAGCAGGGTTGGGTCCCGGTGATCGGCCCGTTCTTCAAGCGGGGGCTGATGCTGCTCGACTTCGAGGAACACATGTTCCACCGGCGGATCATGCAGGAGGCGTTCGTCCGGTCCCGGCTGGTGTCCTACGTCGAGCAGATGGACCAGGTGGTGTCGCAGACGGTCGCCAGCGACTGGGTGATCAACGACGCGCGGTTCCTGCTCTACCCGGCGATGAAAGAGCTGACCCTGGACATCGCATCGATGGTGTTCATGGGTCACGAGCCGGGCACCGACCGCGAGCTGGTCACCAAGGTCAACAAGGCCTTCGCGGTGACCACCCGGGCGGGCAACGCGATCATCCGCACGCCGGTTCCGCCCTTCACGTGGTGGCGCGGCCTCAAGGCGCGCGAATTGCTGGAGAACTACTTCCGGGAGCGGGTCAAGGAGCAGCGCGGCAAGGACGGCAACGACCTGTTGTCGGCGTTGTGCCACACCGAGGACGAGGACGGCAACAGCTTCTCCGACGAGGACATCGTCAACCACATGATCTTCTTGATGATGGCCGCGCACGACACCTCGACGTCGACCGCGACGACGATGGTCTACCAGCTGGCCGCCCACCCGGAGTGGCAGGAGCGCTGCCGTGACGAGTCCGACCGGCTCGGCGACGGGCCGCTCGACATCGAGTCGCTGGAAAAGCTGGAGTCGCTCGATCTGGTGATGAACGAGTCGATCCGGCTGGTGACCCCGGTGCAGTGGGCGATGCGCCGGACGGTGCGCGACACCGACCTGCTGGGCTACTACATCCCCAAGGGCACCAACGTCATCGCCTACCCCGGGATGAATCACCGGCTCCCCGAATTATGGACCGATCCAATGACTTTCGACCCGGAGCGGTTCACCGAGCCCCGCAACGAGCACAAGCGGCACCGCTACGCGTTCACGCCGTTCGGCGGCGGCGCCCACAAGTGCATCGGCATGGTGTTCGGCCAGCTCGAGATCAAGACGATCCTGCATCGCCTGCTGCGCCGATACCGGCTCGAACTGCCCCACGCCGGCTATCAGGCCGAGTGGGACTACGGCGGCATGCCGGTGCCCAAGGACGGGATGCCGATCGTGCTGCGTCCGCTGTAACTCCGGCGGGTCAGGCAGCGCCGGCCAGCCGGTTGGCGCAGGCGATGACGGCGCGCAGGGCCGACTGTGTCGCGTCGTCGGCCACACCCATTGCCCACTCGGCGCGGATTCCGTTGCTGCCGTGGATAAATGTGGCGGTGCAGCCCGCCGAACGCACCTGGTGGAACTTCAGCGTCTCGAGGGTGAACCCGCGCTCGTGCAGCATCGCGGTGAGGGCCGCGACGGGCCCTCCCGCCGCGGCGGTCGAGGTGGCGATGCGGTCGCCGACGGCGATCACGGCCCGAAAGTTGCGGGCTTGCGGCCCGAGGCGGCCGGCGGGCCGGTCGGGGTCGGTGCACGCCCAGTGGCCCAGCCGGATCGGGCCGGAGGTCGGGGCGTACGCGGCGACGAAGGCGTCCCACGTGAGGTCGCCGGCGCCCTCGCGCAGCCCCCGCGGCAGGGCGACGCCGAAATGGTCGGCGAACCAGTCAGCAGCAGTGCGCCGGGGCGAGTCGACGTTGACGGTGTCGAAGTCCGGAGAGGTAAGAGTCACGGTGTCGGTCTTCTCTGATCAGCAGGAGCGACCGACGCCAGCAGCATTCGACCCGCAGCGGGGGGTCGGTCTGGATCAGACCCCGCTGCGGGTGCTGGCTACTACCGCACGCTCAAGAAGACGCACGAGCGGTGACTTTAGACCCCACGCGCGGTCGATGCAAATCCCTTGTTACGCCGGGCAGAACATATTGAACACACGTCCAACATCCGGGAAATCGTTGCTGCTCAACGGGTCAGAGCCGCTCGGCACGCGGATAGCATCCGGGTCGTGGCGTCGCTGAACCGCTGCTACGCCCCCGCGATGAGAGGCAGAGCCGATGCAAGATGACCGCAGGACGAGATTGCTGAAGGCCGGCGCACTGGCGGCCACGTTGTTCGCTGTGTCGCCGATGACGGGGTGTGCGCTCCTTCCCCACCCCCCGGCCCCGCTGGGGCCCGGCCCGGTGGTGGCGCCGCCCCCGCAGGCCCCGCCGTCACTCGACATGGGCCAACCGGCCGCCAGGTAGGGCGGTCAGCCGTTCGGCGCGGGCGACGGGTCGACTCGGAGGTAGGCCTGGATCGTGGTGCCGGTGGCCGTGGTGTGCGTGCGCACCAGGTCCGAGATGGCGTTGACGAGGAACAGGCCGCGGCTCGCCGGGCCGCTGGGACCCGGGTCGAGGCGCCCGACCAGCGGGTCGTCGAACCGTCCGGTGTCCCGCGCCTCACAGACCAGGTGCTCATCCTCCCGCCAGAAGGCCAGTCGGCAGGCTCCGTCGGTGTACATCAGGCTGTTGGTGGCCAGCTCGGTGGCGATCAACTGCAGATCCTCGATGCCCGCCCGCGACAGCCCGATCCAGCCGGCGTACCTGACCGCAAAAGACCGGGCTGGGCTGAGGTCGCCGGAGCTGCGGACCAGGTAGGTGACGGCCCCCGGGTTCGCCGGCAAGGGCCGGTTGCAGCGCTCCAGGACGTCCCGCGGCGCGTACTCGTCGCTGGGCTGCAGCGAGCCGCAACTCCACAGCAGGGGGTGGGTCGCGCGGGCGTCGGCCAACACGCCGTCACCGAGGCGGCTCGCGTCGTAGAGGCACAATCCGGTCGCCTGGTATCCGTCCAGGGCCCCGTTGACCAGCGCCTCGTGCTCGACGCAAGCCGCAAGCTCGCCGTCGGTGCGGCCCGGCCACGCCAGCTGGCTGACGATGCGCACCCGGCGGCCGGGATGGGAATCGGCGAAGGATCCCTGCATCGCCATGAACCTGGTCGGGTTGCGGGCGACCTCGGTGATGTCGGTCATGCGCACGTCGTCGAGCAGCCCGCCGCCGCTGTGGAGGGCGTCGTGCAGCAGGGCCAACTCGTCACCTGGCACCGCAACCAGAACCGCCTCGTCCATCGCCAGCCCGTCGACCACAAAGCGCTCCACCGAGTCCAGAAACTCCTGCTCCGAGCTGTAGAGCAGCGCCGAATGAACGAACCCGGGCCCTTCGGTCTGGGTGCCCGCGGTCATAGACGCCCTCTCGCTGTCGATCACTGATGCCAACCCCCTGCTGGACCGGCCCCCACTCTCTTCTGTTCCCAGTACCCTTCGCGCGTCTCCGATATACGCGTGACGGCCGACATACGGGTGCGCAGGCCGCGCTACACCCACCACGACGCGGCGGCATCCAGGTGGCGCCGGATGCGGTGACGGGCCAGGCTGTCGTCGCCGGCCTCGATCGCCTCCACGATCCGCGTGTGGGCGTGCTCGACGGCCGCCGCGTCGTCCGGGGTCGGCAGAGCCTGACCCGTGCTGGACCAGTGCCGCCGGAACAGCTCGACGATGATGCGCAGGAACAGGTCTAGCAACGCGTTGCCGGCCAACTGCGCCAGGCCGACATGGAACAGGAACTCGTCGACGCCGGCCTTGCGCACGTCGCCGACGGCATCGGTCGACCGATGGTTCCCGAGGAAGGTGGCCACCTCGGCTTCGGTGCGCCGGCGGACGACTTTGGCGACGTTGTCGATCTCGATCGCGTCGCGGACGCAGCTCAGGTCTTCGCGACTCGGGCTGCGGTACTGCAGGTACAGGGCGATCGTGTCGATGCTCGCCTGGGCCTCGGGCTTGGTGACGACCAGCCCGCCGCCCGGCCCACGACGCATGCGGGCGATCGAGTGATACTCGAGCAGCCGCACGGCTTCCCGAAAGACCGAGCGGCTGACCCGGTACCGCTCGATCAACGCCGTCTCGGTGCCGAACACGGAACCGACCTGCCAGCCCCCGGCGGCGATGTCGTCGCCAATGCTGGCCGCGAGCAACTCCGCGAGCTTGCCCCGCGGCCCCATGTCATGTCGCCGCGGTGCCCGCTGGACCCGTGCCCGGCTTCCCGGGTGATGTTCCCGCAGCCAGGCCGTCACCGCTTCAACGTGTCGCTCGGTGAGCGTCTTGGCCCGAGCCGCGTCGCCCGCGGTCACCGCGGCGACGATGGCGGTGTGGTCGCTGTGCATGTGGTCGACCGCCTCGATGGCCTCGGTGGCCGACTCGGTGCGCGACTGGAGGGCGTACCTGGTGGTGAGCCGCATCAAGATCTCGATGAACAGCTGCAACACGGGGTTTTTCGATCGCTCGGCCAACGCGACGTGGAATCCATCGCGGGGCGCGGGCAGCCCCGGCCGCCAGTGCTCTTCTGCCCGCAGCACCGCTCGCAGCCGGTCGATGCCGGCCTCGTCGATCCGCTCCGCGGCGAGGGCGGCCGCGAGGGGCTCGAGCACCAGCCGTGCATTGAGGAGGTCATCCAGCGTGGTGCCCAGGTATTCGAGATAGATGACGACGGCGCGGGTGGCGGGGGCGGCGTCGGGCTCGCAGATCAGCAGCCCGCCACCGGGCCCGCGGCGCATCCTGGCCACCTGGTGGTGCTCCACGAGGCGGACGGCTTCGCGGAGCACCGATCGACTCACGCCATAGCGTTGTTGCAGAGCCTGTTCGGAACCCAGCGATTCGCCGACCGTCCAGCCGCGGCGGACGATGTCCGCCTCGATGCGGCGGGCGACCGTCGACGCCAGCTTGTCCGCTCGGCCCGCCTGCGGCCGCGCGCTCGTCCCAGGCTCAATTACGTTCGGCAACGGGCCATCTCAGCAGGTGAGCAGCATGCACCCGGCGACGGGCCCACCGCCGACCGACACGACGCCCACTTGCGGGCGCTCCGACACCTGCCGCTCCCCCGCCTCGCCGCGCAACTGCAGACATCCCTCGTGCAACGCCCAGTAACCGTGCATCCGCCCGGCCGACAGTTGTCCGCCGTACGTGTTCAGCGGCAGTTGGCCATCACGGGCGATCCGCGTGCCCCCCTCGACGAACGGCCCGCTCTCGCCGTCGCCGCAGATCCCCAGGGCCTCGAGCCACGCGATCGTGAGAAAGGTGAAGCCGTCGTACAACTGGGCGACATCGAGGTCGGCGGGGGTCAGGTCGGTCCGGGACCACATCTGCGCCGCCGCGTCCGACATCGCCATCTTGGGATAGTCGTCGCGGTGGAACCAGCCACCCGCGCCGTCGGACCCGCCGATCGCCTCCACCGCCACCGCGCGGTGCGGGCAGTCGCCGGCGTACTCCGCGTTCGAGACCACCACCGCGATCGACCCGTCGATCGGCACGTCGCAGTCCAGCAGCCCGAACGGCGTGGAGACGGGCCGCGCGGCCAGGTAGTCGGCCATGGTCATCGGATCCCGGTAGACCGCAAGCGGATTGAGGGCCGCGTTCCGCCTGCCGTTGAGAGCCACCGAGCCCAGCTGCTCCTTGGTGGTCCCGTACAGTTCCATGTGTCGGCGGCAGTTCAGCGCCAACCAGTTCGCGGCCGAATAGGCATGCGCCGCAAGGAGTTCGTTGATGTCGTCCATCGCCCCCACGGCGGGACGTGGCTCGCCCTCGGGCGTTTCGAACATCCGCGCCAGCGGCGGGGCGGGCGCATCCTTCTCCTTCGGCAGCACGGTGCCGCCCAGCATCTGGATCGTCCGGTACACCACCACGTGCCGGGCGCGGCGCTCGGCGACCGCGCGGCACGCCGACATGACGGGGCTGAGCAGGCCCCCGGTGCCGAACCCCGCCCCGCAGTCGGCCGCGTCGATCCCCAGTTCGGCGTTGACGTCCTGAGCCGGGGTGTCGCCCAGCGTCGCGATGCCGTCGACGTCGTTGGCGTGCAGGCCGGCGTCGGCGATGGCGGCCCGCACCGCCTCCATCGTGAGCTCGACGCCCGGAATGCCGGTGCGGCGGCCGATCCTCGATATGCCGATGCCCGACAGGATCGCGTCCTTCTCGAAATGCGCCATAGCCACCGCCGTCCAACCAAACCCGACACCCGTCTCGGACCAATAGAGTGTACTGTATTGGTCGTGTCAGCCGAGCCGACGTCTCAGTTGCTCATCGAGCATTGCGGCGCCTGCGCCAAGTGGGTCCATCCGGCGGCCGGCGAATGCCGCGAATGCGGCGGCGCGCTGGTGCAGCGCCCGGTCACCGGCCGGGGCACGGTCTTCACCTACACGGTCAACCACCACCCCTACAACCCGGAGATCCCGCTTCCGTACGTGATCGCCATCGTGGAGCTCGCCGAGCAGAACGGCCTGCGGGTGGCGGCCAATATCGTTGGCTGCGAACCGGAATCGGTGACGTGCGGGATGGCCGTCACCCTGCGGCCCGAGCCGGGCAGCGGCGGGGCCCCGCAGTTCGCCCCGGCCTGAGCAGGGCTTGACCTCTCCCCTCCGGCCGCGAGCGGCCGCATAATGTCGGCCCGCACGGCGTGTTGCTGTACGAACACGGTCGCTCGCCGGCAGAAGGGGACCTAGTTGATCAGCGGGTCGCGCGGCATGCCCAGTATCCGTTCGGCGATCTGGTTGCGGGTGACCTCCGAGGTGCCCCCGGCGATCGCCATGCCGCGCGAGCCCATCATCATCCGGCCGGCCAGCGCACCCGGCCCGTCGAGCAGCGCCACCTCCGGCCCGAGCAGCGCCGCGGTGATCGCGCCGCCCTCGATCATGTGCTCGGCCAGCTTGAGCTTGGTGATGTTGCCCTCCGGTCCGGGGCCCGCGCCTTCGACGCTGCGGGCCGCGCGGCGCAGGTTCAGCAGGCGCAGCGCGTGGTCCTCGGCGAGGTAGTAGCCGACGCGAATCTCGGCACCCGCCAGTCGGTCTCGGTTCTGCCGGGTCAGCTGCACGAGGCGCGCCGCCAGGCCCTCGTAGAACGAGCCGCTGCCACCGATGCTCACCCGCTCGTTGCCGAGCGTCGCCCGCGCCACCGTCCAGCCGGAGTTGGGAGCGCCGACGACATCCTCGTCGGGAACGAAGACGTCGTTGAAGAACACCTCGTTGAATTCCGAGCCGCCGGTGATCTGCCGCAGCGGCCGCACCTCGACCCCTGGGCCCTTCATGTCGATGATCACGGTGGTGATGCCCGCGTGCTTGGGCGCCTCCGGGTCGGTGCGCACGGTCGCCAGGCCGCGGCTGCAGTACTGCGCCCCGCTGGTCCACACCTTCTGCCCGTTGATCTTCCAGCCGCCGTCCACCCGCGTGGCGCGGGTCTTGACCGAGGCGGCGTCCGAGCCGGCCTCCGGTTCGGAGAACAGCTGGCACCAGATCTCCTCCTGGCGCAGCGCCTTTTCGACGAAACGTTCTATCTGCCAGTCGGTTCCGTGCTGGATGAGCGTCAGGATCACCCACCCGGTGATGGAGTAGTCGGGCCGCTTGATGCCCGCCGTGCGGAACTCCTCCTCGATCACCAGCTGCTCGACGGCATCGGCCGCCCGACCCCACGGTTTGGGCCAGTGCGGCATCACATAGCCCGTCTCGATCAGCTTGTCGCGCTGGGCGCTGCGGTCCAGCGCGGCGATCTCCGCGGCGTCGGCGCGGATCCGGGTGCGCAGTTCTTCCGCCTCGGGCGGCAGGTCAAGGCTGTTCTCCCGGGTGGCGCCCGCCGCGGTGCGCTCGAAGACGTCACGGGCCGGCGCGTCCCCGCCGAACAAGGCCGCCACCACCAGCGCGCGGCGCAGGTGCAGGTGCGCGTCGTGTTCCCAGGTGAAGCCGATGCCGCCATGCACCTGAATATTGAGCTCGGCGTTGCGCGCGTACGCCGGGAACGCCAGCGCGGCGGCCACCGCGGCGGCCAGCCGGAACTGGGCCTCGTCCGTCGACGAGTCCTCGGCCGCCGCCCGCGAGGCGTCCCACACCGCGGCGATCCCGGACTCGGCGGCGACCAGCATGTTGGCGCAATGATGCTTCACCGCTTGGAAAGTCGCGATCGTCCGGCCGAATTGCCGGCGCACCTTCGCGTAGTCGACCGCGGCGTCCACGCAGTCGGACGCCCCGCCCACCGCCTCGGCGGCCAGCAGCGTCCGCGCCAGCGCCAGCGCGGATTCCCGGGCGCCCGGCACGATGTCGTCGGCAACCACGGTCACGTTGCTCAGCCGGACGCGTCCGGACCGCCGCGTGGGGTCGAAGTTGTCCGGCACGTCCACCGACACCCCGGCGCGGCCGCGGTCCACCAGCAGGATGTCCTCGCCGGCGGCCACCAGCAACAGGTCGGCGAGCCCGGCACCCAGCACAATGCCGGCCTCGCCGTCGGCGACACCGCCGGACACCCGCACCCGGCCGTCGAGTCCGACTCCGGCGGTAACGGTGCCGTCGATCAGTCCGGGCAGCAGCCGCGACTTCTGTTCGGGGGTACCGTTTTTCGCGATCGCAGCCGACACGATGACGGTCGGCACGAATGGTCCCGGGGCCACCGCGCGCCCGAGTTCCTCGATCACGACCACCAGTTCGGGCAGGCCGTAGCCCGAGCCGCCGTGCTCCTCGTCGATGTGCAGGCCGAGCCAGCCCAGCTCGGCCAGCTGCTGCCAGAACCCCGGCCGGCCCTCCTCCGGCGCGTCGAGCAGCGACCGCGCCGCCCAGCGCGCCTTCTGCGAAGTCAAGAACGAACGGGCCACCTCGGCGAGTTCGCGATGGTCGTCGGTCAGTGCGATGCCCATGGGGCCCTCCTCGCTGCGGGCTGGGTGCCTGCCCCGCTTCGAGGGGAAGCGGGGCGGCTGGCTAAAGAGTGTACTTAATGCGAGGAGGGCGCGGGCCCGGGTGGTGCTACTTGGGCGCGAACCGCTGCCCGGCGTCCAGCCGGATGCACTGGCCGTTGAGCATCGGGTTGTCGACGATGGCCGCCGCCAGCTTCGCGTACTCGATCGGCCGGCCCATCCGCTTGGGGAAGGCGGCGTCGCGGGTCAGGGTCGCCGCCATCTCGTCGGGCACCATGGCGGTCAGCCCGGTGAGAAACAGGCTCGGCGCGATCGCCAGCACCCGGATGCCCATCGAGCCCAGGTCGCGGGCCATGGTGAGGCACATCCCGGCTATCGCGGCCTTGGCCGCGGTGTAGGCGACCTGCCCGATCTGGCCCTCGAAGGCGGCGATCGACGCGGTGTTGATGATGACGCCCCGCTCCTCGTCCTCGGGTTCGTTCTTGGCCATGTGCGCCGCCGCCAGCCGGCTGATGTTGAAAGTGGCGATGAGATTGAGGTCGATCACGGACTGGAAGGACTCGAGGTCGTGCGGGCCGGACTTGGTCAGGGTGCGCTTGGCGATGCCGCCGCCCGCGGTGGTGACCACCACGTGCAGGCCGCCGAGATTGTCGACCGCGGTCTGCAGGGTGTCCTCGGTTCCGGTGAAGTCCGTGACGTCAACCGGGTAGAACGCCCCGCCGATCGCCTCGGCCACGGTCTTGCCGTCGGAATTCTGCCGGTCCAGCACCGCCACCTCGGCGCCGCGCTCGGTGAGCAGCTCGGCGGTGGCGCGGCCCATCCCCGATGCGCCGCCGATGATGACGACCTTCTTCCCGTTGATCTCCATCCGGACCTCTCCTTTGTGGCGTGCCAGAATTCCTGGAAACTGTAACGTTACGTGGGCACGTTAGCGCGTCCGTCGCGGAGGCTTGTCGGCGAGCCGTGTCAAGCTGGCTCCGTGCTCCTCATCGACGTGGCGACCACCTCGGCCGAAGTGGGCGGCACCTCGTCTCGCCTGGCCAAGGTCGCCCGCATCGCCGACCTGCTGCGCCGGGCCGCCCAGGAACCCGGCGTGGTCACGACGGTGGTGTCGTGGCTGTCCGGCGAGCTGCGGCAACGCCAGATCGGTGTCGGATGGGCGTCGCTGCGCTCCCGTCCGCCGCCCGCCTCGGTGCCGGCGCTCACGGTCACCGCGGTCGACGCGGCCTTCTCCGAAATCGGCGCCGTCTCCGGCAAGGGATCACAGGCCCGCCGCGCCGACCTCCTGGCCGCCTTGTTCGCCGCCGCGACCGAACTCGAGCAGACGTTCCTGACCAGGCTGCTCGGCGGCGAACTGCGCCAGGGCGCGCTGGGCGGGATCATGGCCGACGCGGTGGCGAAGGCCGGCGCGATCCCCGCCGCGACCGTCCAGCGCGCGGCGATGCTGGGCGGGGACCTGCCCGCCGTGGCGGCCGCCGCCCTGGGCGGCGGGGCCGGCGCGCTGGACGCGTTCACGCTGCGGGTGGGCCGGCCCGTCGGGCCGATGCTGGCGCAGACGGCGGCGAGTGCCGCCGAGGCGCTCGAACGCCACGGCGGCGCAACGATTCTCGAGGCGAAGCTGGACGGCGCGCGGGTGCAGATCCACCGGGCCGGTGACGAGGTGACCGTCTACACCCGCAGCCTCGACGACGTCACCGCCCGGCTGCCCGAGGTCGTCCGGGCGACGCTGGCACTCCCGGTGGAGACCCTGATCGCCGATGGCGAGGCGATCGCGCTGCAGCCCGACAACCGCCCACACCGGTTCCAGGTCACCGCGTCGCGGTTCGGCCGATCGGTCGATGTGGCGGGGGCCGTTGCGAACCAGCCACTTTCGGTGTTCTTCTTCGACCTTCTGCACCGCGACGGTGTCGACCTGCTCGACGCGCCGACCACCGACCGGCTGGCCGCGCTGGACGAGCTGGTGCCGCCCGCGCACCGGGTCGACCGGCTGGTCACCTCCGACCCCGCCCGGGCCGCCGCCTTCCTGGACGCGACGCTGGCCGCCGGCCACGAGGGGGTGATGGCCAAGGCGCCGGCGAGCCCGTATCAGGCGGGCCGCCGCGGCGCGGGCTGGCTGAAGGTCAAGCCGGTGCACACGCTGGATCTGGTGGTGCTGGCCGTGGAGTGGGGATCGGGCCGCCGCCGCGGAAAACTCTCCAACATCCACCTCGGTGCGCGCGATCCGGACACCGGCGAATTCGTCATGGTGGGAAAGACTTTCAAGGGCATGACCGATGCGATGCTGGTCTGGCAGACCGCCCGGTTCACCGAACTCGCCGCCGGCCCGACCGACGGCTACGTGGTGCGGCTGCGACCGGAGCAGGTGGTCGAAGTGGCCCTGGACGGAGTGCAGAAGTCGTCGCGGTACCCGGGCGGACTGGCGCTACGGTTCGCCCGCGTGGTGCGCTACCGCGACGACAAGGGCCCCGCCGAGGTGGACACGATCGACAACGTCCGTCGCCTGTACTGAAACATTCGCGCGGCGGCGGCCGGGTCGTCGTAGGGTTTTGAGCGTGACAGCGCAGCACGAACACGTCAGCTATGTCCGCACCGACGAAACCCTGCCGCCCGTCGCGATCGTCGACCGCTCCCCCATCACCGCGCGGCACAAGGCAATCTTCGGGATCATCGCCGTCATCGGCGCCGCCGCCTGGGCCGTCATCGCGTTGACGCGGGGCGAGACCGTCAACGCGGTATGGCTGGTGGTCGCCGCCGTCTGCACCTACATCATCGGGTTCCGGTTCTACGCGCGGCTGATCGAGGCGAAGATCGTCCGCCCGCGCGACGACCACGCCACCCCGGCGGAGGTGCTGGACGACGGGACCGACTACGTGCCGACCGACCGGCGGGTGCTCTTCGGGCATCACTTCGCCGCCATCGCCGGGGCCGGTCCGCTGGTGGGCCCGGTGCTGGCAGCGCAGATGGGCTACCTGCCGTGCACCATCTGGATCGTCCTCGGGGCGGTGTTCGCCGGGGCCGTCCAGGACTACCTGGTGTTGTGGATCTCCACCCGGCGGCGCGGACGCTCCCTGGGTCAGATGGCCCGCGACGAGCTCGGCGCCACCGGCGGCGCCGCCGCCCTGCTCGGCGCGTTCGTCATCATGGTGATCATCATCGCGGTGCTGGCGCTCGTGGTCGTCCGCGGGCTGGCGCAGAGCCCGTGGGGCGTGTTCTCCATCGCCATGACGATCCCGATCGCCCTCTTCATGGGCTGCTACCTGCGCTACCTGCGGCCCGGCCGGGTGGGCGAGGTGTCGGTCATCGGCTTCGCGCTGCTGCTGATCGCCGTCGCCGCGGGCAGCTGGGTGGGTGAAACATCATGGGGCGCCTCATGGTTGAACCTCTCGCCGGTCACGGTGTCCTGGCTGATCATCGGGTACGGGTTCGTGGCGTCGGTACTGCCGGTGTGGCTGCTGCTCGCGCCGCGCGACTACCTGTCGACGTTCATGAAGGTCGGCGCCATCGCTCTGCTGACGGTCGGCATCTGCCTCGCCAGGCCCGTCATCGAAGCGCCGGCCGTGTCGCGGTTCGCCGCCGCCGGCGACGGGCCGGTGTTCCCCGGCTCGCTGTTCCCGTTCCTGTTCATCACCATCGCCTGCGGCGCCCTGTCCGGATTCCACGCGCTGATCTCGTCGGGCACCACGCCGAAGCTGCTGGAGAAGGAAAGCCAGATGCGGCTGATCGGCTACGGCGGGATGCTCACCGAGTCGTTCGTCGCCATCATGGCGCTGATCAGCGCGGCCATCCTCGACCAGCACCTGTACTTCGCCCTCAACGCCCCGGCCGCGCAGACCGGCGGCACCGCGGCCACCGCAGCGCATTACGTCAACGGGCTCGGGTTGTCCGGCGGCCCGGCCACCGCCGATCAACTCAACCAGGCCGCCGCCGGCGTGGGCGAGAAGTCGATCGTGTCGCGCACCGGCGGAGCCCCGACGCTGGCCGTCGGCATGTCCGAGGTGCTGCAGCGGGTGTTCGGCGGCGCGGGCCTCCGAGCGTTCTGGTACCACTTCGCGATCATGTTCGAGGCGCTGTTCATCCTGACCGCCGTCGACGCGGGCACCCGCGTCGCCCGGTTCATGCTGTCGGACACGCTGGGCAACCTGGGCGGTCCGCTGGCCAAGCTGCGCAACCCCAGCTGGCGCCCGGGCGTCTGGACCTGCAGCCTCGTGGTGGCGGCGGCGTGGGGCAGCATCCTGCTGATGGGCGTCACCGATCCGCTGGGCGGCATCAACACGCTCTTCCCGCTGTTCGGCATCGCCAACCAGCTGCTCGCGGCCATCGCGCTGACGGTCATCACCGTGATCGTCGTCAAGAAGGGCCTGCTGCGGTGGGCGTGGATCCCCGGCGTTCCGCTGCTGTGGGACCTGGCGGTGACCCTGACGGCGTCGTGGCAGAAGATCTTCTCCGCGGATCCGGCCGTCGGCTACTGGACCCAGCACCATCAGTACCTGGCGGCCAAACACGCGGGTAAGACGGCGTTCGGCTCGGCAAAGAACGTCCATCAGATCGACGAGGTGATCCGGAACACCTTCATCCAGGGCACCCTCTCGGTCGCGTTCGCGCTGGTCGTCGTCATCGTGGTGGTCGTCGGAATCCTGGTGGCCTACAGCGCGATTCGGGGTGGAGGGCGTCCCCTGACCGAGGCCGAGCCGGTACCGTCGCGGTTCTTCGCGCCGTCAGGCCTGCTTCCCACGGCCAGCGAACGCGAGGTGCAGCGGCAGTGGGATGCGGCCAAACCCGTTGCCGCGAACAAGGATTGACGATCAGACCGGATCGAACCCGGAGACCAGCCACCGCCCGCCGACCCTGTCCAAGGTGACTCGGACGCTCGACGCCGTGTAAGCGGGCACGTCGGTTCCGACGATCGTCGTCTGGTTGACGAACAAAAGCACCACCCCGTGGTCGGGTCCCGCCTGCACCGCCGCCGCGGACTGGACGGTCGCCACCGCGGAAATGTGCTTCTGCTTCGCACCGGGAATGACGACGTCGCGGGCCAGCGCCGCGTAGGCCTGGGCGAACCGGCCCGTCAGCCGGTCGCGCGCGGCGCCCAAGTCGCGCTCGACCGTGTCGGGCCGGTAAGTCAGCAGTGCGACGGTGGCATCCCGCGCCGCCTGGGTCGCCTCGGTGCGTCCGCGGTCGGCGTCGGCGGCCGACGAGCCCTGCCACTTGAGGAAGCCGGCCATCGCCGCGAGCAGCAACGCCAGTCCGGGCAGCACGCCGCGGGCCAGCGCGCGCGACCAACCGAGTCGGCGCGCTGGCCGGTCCTCGACCGGCTCAACGGTTTCCTCGACATCCGGCCGCCCGGTCATGGGACGAACTCGACGTTCGACACCTTCGGCACGCCGCCGACTTTCTGCAGGGACAGCCGCATCCGCCAGGCGTGCGGCTCCGGCTGGGCCGCGACGGCGTTCGACGTGTGCACGATGACCGTGACCAGAACCTCCGCCCGGTCGCCGGATTGGGATTCGACGCCCGCTTCGGTGATCGTGCCGACGGACTTCGACTGGGTCCGCATCAGCACCTCGACGAAGGGCTGCGAACGCTTGGCGAAGCTGTCGTACAGCGAGCCGGTCGCCCCGTTCAAGATGCGTTGCACGTCGGCGTCGGCTTCCCGGAAGTCCATCGTGGTGAGGTTCAGCGCGCCCTCGCGAGCGGCCTGCAGAAAGAGCGCCCGCCGCTCCTGGGCCTGGTGCGCTTGATGCGCTCGCAGCCCGACCCACCCGACGAGGCCGGTCAGCGCCAGCACGATCACGGCCCCGATGACCAACATGCGGCCGTTGACGGCCGAGTCGCCGTCGACTTGCGCTGCGCCGCCGGTCAATTCGGCGGCAGCAACATCGTCTGCCATGTGTGCTCCTTTCCGCCGGGTGCGGCCAGGTCGGATTGGGTGTAGACGTGCCCGTCCGGGCCGACGTAGGTGCCGGTGGCCGGGTCGTACTCGGCGGCCGCGATCGGCAGCGGTTCGGGGCCCGGGGTGGGCGGGGCCGCCGAACGAGGCTGCGGGACGGGCTGACCGGACAGCGTGGCGTTCGGGTCGCCCTTCCAGTTGTATCCGTCATTGAGCGGCACGTAGCTGTCGTCGCCGTTGCACATCTGCGCCGTCGGCGCGCGCTTCCCGGGGCGGCCCACGCACGGCGTGTTGCGTACGCCGCGGACGTTTTGCGCAGAGTCCTGCGGCACCCGGCAATACAGGTCGCCGGCCGGGCGGTCCGGGTGGTCCTCCCACGACGGCACCCGCTGCTGCTGGGCCGGCAGGAAGCCGGTGAGACACGGCGGCGGCAGGTTCAGGCGCAGGTTGAAGCTCAGGAACGCGCCCTTGTAGCCCTGCTTGGTGTTCCGGTTCGGGACGTTGATCGCCTGGATCGTCGCCACCGCCTGGGGCAGCAGCACCAGCAACTGCTCCAGGCCGGCGTGATAAGTCAACGCGACCTGCCCGACGCCGATCACGTTGGCGAGCAGGACAGGCAGCGTCGGATTCAGCCGGTCCAGCAGCTGGCGCGCCTCGCCGACGGCGGCCCCGCCTTGCTCCAGCACGGTGTGGACCGCGGTGTCGCTGTTCCGCAGCCCGCCCGCCACGTCGGCCAGGTGCGCGGCCCACGCGCGTACGGCATCAGGCGAATCGGCCTGCGTATCCAGCACCGGCCGCGACCGATCGATGAGCGTGAGCAGCGAATCCAGGTTCTTGCGGGCGTCCGCGGACAACGCGCTCGCGCCGGCCACGAGCCGGGAGATGTCCGGCCCGAGCCCGCCGACGGCGGCGGAGGCCTCGTCGACGACGGTCTTGAGGTCCTCCCGCGGGACCGACTCGAGGCCCCGGTTCGCCGCGTCCAGCATCGTGTCCAGGTCGGGCGGCACCGACACCCGGTCGCCGCGGATCACGTCGCCGTCCCGCAGCGGCGGGGAGGCCCTGCGCGGCAGCAACGCAACATACTGCTCGCCCACCGCCGACTGACTGTGTACCTCGGCATCGAGGTCCGACGGGATGTCGACGCCCGACTTCAGCGAGAGCACCGCCGCCACGCCGGTGTCGGTGAGACGAACGCTGTCGACGCGGCCGACCTCGGTCCCCCGATAGGTGACGTTACCGCTCGGATACAGGCCGGCGGCCCGGGGCAGCTCGACGGTGACCCGATAACGCCCGATGCCGAACATCGCGGGGAGCTGAATGTAGCCGAACACCATCACGGCGCCGCCGACCAGCGCGACGATCACGAAGATCGCCAGCTGGATGAGGATTCGTCGAGGCAGAGGCGGCATGTCAGCGCCCTTGATCCCAGTGATACGGCACGACAAGCGGATTGCCGGCGGTGTAGGGGCTGGGCATCTGGCCGATCGTGCGGCCCCACTGCAGCTCCAGCTCGGTCAGGTTGCCCTCGAACCGGGTGCCGGTGAGGAAGGACGCGTCGAGCCGGCTCAGCGTGAGGTCGATGATGGCGGTCAGGTTCGCGTAGTCCCCCCGCGCCCACTTGCTGATGGTCTCCTTGGGGAACGGATAGGTGGCGAGCAGGCTCAGGGCGCGGGTCATGGCGGGACCGGCGTTGGCCAGTGATTCGAGCACCGGCGCCAGGTCCTTCAGTTCCTTGACCAGGGTGTCTTTGGTCTGGCGCACCGAATCGGCAACCAGCGCACTGAATTTGCCGAACTGGTCGAGCGCCTCGACGAGCGTCTGCCGCTCGTCGGCCAGGGTGTGCAGCGCGGCCGGGATGGTCCGCAACGCGCGGTCCACCACCGGCTTCTGGTCCGCGAACTGGCCGACCAGGTTGTTGAGGCTCTCGGCCGCGGCGACGATGTCGTCGGTCTGGTCGGTGACGTGGCCGGTGAACTCGTCGAGCTGGGCGATCAGGCCGCGCAGGTCATCGGCGCGGCCGGCCAGCGCGGTGCTCAGCGACTGGGTGATGTCCTGGATCTGCCCGATCCCACCCCCGTTGAGCAACAGGGAGATTGCGGCGAGCGTCTGCTCGGTCGAGGGGTAGGTGCCGGCCGACGACAGAGGAATCAGCGACCCCTCCCTCAATCTGCCGCGGGGCGGGACGCCGGTGGGCGCGGCCAGCTCGACGTGCAGCGAGCCCAGCAGGCTGGTCTGGCCGATCGTCGCCGCCGCGTTGGCCGGCAGGTCGACGTCACCGTCGAGCCGGAGCGTCAGCAGCGCATGCCAGCCCTGCCGCTCGATCCTGCTGACGTTGCCCACCGTGACGTCGCCGACCTGCACGCGGGAGTTCTGCTCGAGGGTGCCCACGTCGGGGAGCTGCGCCTGAATCGTGAACGAGCCGGGACCGCGCCCGGCGGTTCCCGGCAACGCCACCGAGTTCAGGCCCCGCCAGCCGCAGCCGGCCGGTGCGACCACCACCAGCGCCGCCAGCAGGCCCAGGGCGACGTGCCGCCGGCGCGTCACGATCCGTCCCCGGTCGGCAGCAGCAGGCCGCGCAGGCCGTCGGCGGGATTGGCCGGATGCACCACGGACGGGTCTGGTTGCGGCGGAACATAATCCGGCCGCATCCAATCCTCGCTGTAAGTCACCTCGTTCGGCCGCGCCGTCGCGCCGACCACCAGGTTCTCCCCCAGCGGCGGGAAGTTGTACTGACGATTCTTGATGATCGGCGCCAGATATTGCACGCACAGCTTGGCCGACTGGTCCCAGCCCAGACGCGACGCGGCCTGTATCGCCCCGCACAGGAACGCCACCGGGTTGGCGAAGTTGGCGAACGCCGGCGCGCCGCTCAGCGTGCCCTGCGCGGGCTGGTAGATGTTCATGAAGTTCTGCAGCTCGGTGGGCGCGATGTGCAGCGCCTGCCTGACGTCGTCGAGGCTGTTGTTGAGCGCCGTCGACACCGACGCCAGCCGGTCCGAGGTGGTGCCCAGCGCCTCCCTGTTGTCGGCCACGAAGCTCCGGACGTCGCCGACGACGTCGGCCAGCGCCGTGACCGCGTTGGCGACCTCGTTCGGGTCGTTGGCCAGCAGTCCGGTCACCGAGGCCAGGTTCTGGTTGAGCTGTCGCATCAGGTCACCGCTGCTCTGGAGCGCCGAGACCAGGATCGACAGGTTCCTGACCGTGCTGAACAGATCGCTGCTGTGGTCGCCGAGCGCCGAAACCGCCTCGGAGAGCTTGACGATGGTGTCCCGGATGGTCACGCCCTGACCGCGCAAATTGTTCGCGGCGGTGGTCACGAGCGACCCCAGGGGGCTCAGGCCACCTTGGGTGGGCTGCAGCATCTGCGTGAGCTTCTGCAGGTCCTGGCGCAGGTCGTCCCACTCGACCGGTACCGCGGTGCGGGCCTGCGGAATGACGGCGCCGTCGCGCAGCTGCGGACCGCCGGTGTAGGCGGGCGTCAGCTGAATGGCCCGCGAGGTGACCAGCGAGGGCGACAGAATCACGGCCATGGCGTCGGCGGGCACCGGGTATTTGGCGGCGTAGGAAAAGGTGATCTTGACGCGCTCGGGTTGCGGCTCGATTCTGCCGATCCTCCCGACGGCCACCCCCAGGATGCGCACTTCGTCGCCCACGAAGATGCCGTTGCTGTTGGCGAAGTAGGCGACCACCGTCGTCGCGCGGTTCGCTCCCGACGAGTGCCAAAGCGCGGCGATCCCGGCGATCAAGCTCAGCGCCAGCACGGCGGCGAGGCCGATTCGCGCGTTGCCGCGGTTCACCTTTCGCCGCCCTCGGGCGCGGGTGCCGGCTGCGCGGCGGGCAGCGGCGGCGGTCCCGGGGGCGGGCCGCCCGGCGGCGGTGCGGGGGGCGGCTCGCGGTACGGGTAGCGGGGGTCACCCGGCTTGCCGGTGATCGCGTCCGGGAGGTTCAGCCGCGGCTCGCCGCCCTGACCGGTACGGGGGAACGGCACGGGCAGTGCCGGCGTTCCCGGCTGACCGACCTGCGGGTCGGTGAGTTGCGACGGCAGTAGCACGTTCGGGTCCAGACCCAGGTCGGAGAACGCGGCGTCGACGAAGGGCTGGATGAACTGCCCGGGGATCAGGTTGGCGATGTAGAAGTTGAACCACGGTCCCGCGGACATCGATTCGCCGAGGGACAGCGCGTAGTCGTCGAACTTCTTGATCGCCTGTCGCAGGCGCTCCTTGCGGTTGTCGACTATCGCCAGGACCTCGTCGAGCTTGTCGAGTGTCGGTTTGAGGGTTTGCCGGTTGTCGGCGATGAGCCCCTTGATCTGCCGGCTCACCGCCTCGATGTTGCCGGAGATCTGGTCCAGCGCGCCGCTCTGGCCCTGCAATTGCACGAGCAGCGCGTTGCTGTCGCTGACCAATCGGGCTATCTGGTCGCTGCGCTCGGCCAGCACCGCGGTCGCTTTATTGGCGTTGCTCAACAGGTTTCGCAGTTGCGTGTCCCGGTCACTCAAGGTCTGCGAAAACCGCGCGACGCCGGCCACCGCGATCCTCAGGTCGGCCGGGGTGTCGGAAAAGGTGTCCGCCAGCACGGCCAGGGATTCGGACAACCGGTTGGTGTCCAGGCCGCTGATGGCGGCCCCGAGGTCACCGAGCGCGTCGGGAAGCTGATAGGGCGAGTGCGTGCGCCCGAGTGGGATCGGGCCGGGCAGCCGGCCGTCGCCGCGGGCGGTGACCTCGAGGATCTTGGCGCCCAGCAGGCTCTTCGTCTTGATCGACGCCTCGGTCCGATCCCCGAGCCGGATGTGCTTGTCGACCCCGAACTTCACCAGCACCCGCGGTCCGTCGAGCTCAATGGTGTTCACCGTGCCCGCCTTGTAACCCGAAACCTGCACGGCGGCACCGGTCAACAGGCCGCCGGCGTCGGCGAAATACGCCGAGTACTGTCTTTCCGATGTGAAGAACGGCAGCTTGCTGTAGGTCAGCGACGCCGCCACCACCCCGCCGACCACCACGACACCGATCGCGCCGACGATAAGCGGGTTGCGTTCGGCGAAATACTTCATCGCGGCGTGCACCTCCCCGAGGGCTGCCCGATCACCTTGACGTAAACCGGTTGCCCGCCTTTGCCATTCACCTTGAACAGCAATTCACACAGGTAGAAGCTGAAGAAGTCGCCGTAGAGGCCCTGCCGGTTCAGCATCTGGTAGGCGTCCGGCAGGGTGTTGAGGAAGTCGTCGAAGTAGTCGCGGTCGGCCAGGATGAGGTCGCCGGCGCGGTCACCCTCGTGGAGGATCTTCGCGAGCGGCGCACGGCCTTTCGCGAGGAGGTCGGCGATGGAGCCGGCCGCGGCGTTGGCGTAGGCGAGCCCGTTGGCGATGTCCCGCTTGCGGTCGGCCAGCGTGGCCAGCAGCTGGGCCAGCGAATCGACGCTCTTGGCGAACTGGGTGCTCTGGTCCCCGAGCGAGCCGAGCACGGTGTTGAGATTGACGATGACCTGCCCGATCAACCGATCCCGGTCCGCGAGCGTGTTGGTCAGCGCGGCGGTGCGCGCCAGGACGGAGCCGATGGTGGCGCCCTCGCCCTGGAACGCCTTGATCAGCTCGCCGGACAACGCGTTGATCTGGTTGGGGTCCAACGCATGAAACAACGGCCGGAACCCGCCGATGAGTGCGTCCAGGTCCAGCGCGGGCGAGGTCCGGGATAGCGGAATGGTGTCGCCCGGCCGCACTTGCCTGGTGCCCCCGGCGCCGTCTTGCAGCGCCAGGTAACGCCCGCCGATCAGGTTCTGGTAGCGGATGACCGCCTTGCTGCCCTCGGTCAACACGACGGTGTTGTCGGCGCTGAAGTCGACGACGGCCGTGCCGTCGTCCTGGATCGAGATCTTGTTCACCTTGCCGACCTCGACGCCCGCGATGCGGACGAAGTTGCCGGCCTCGAGCCCGGACACGTTGCTGAACCGCGCCTTGTACGGCAGCTCGTTGCCGAACCGCAGTTGGGCGAAGATCGCCAGCATGGCGATCAGGCCGAGGGTGCACACCACCATGAAGACGGCCAGGCGCCAGATGGCGCCGGGCAGGTTCTCCCTCATGGTGACTCCTGGTCGCGTGGGTCGGTGGCTCGTCAGGGCGGCGGTGGCGCGGGGGTGGGCTGTAGCTGTGCGGGGGCCGGGATCACGGCCGGCTCGGATCCCGGTGGCGGGGACCCCGGTTCGGGTGGCGCGCCCGGCGGTGGCGCCGGGGGCAGTCCGGGGTACAGGGGTGTCCCGTCCGCGGCGTACTGCGGGGCACCGTACGGAGGCGCGCCCGGGTACGGGATCGGCCCGGGCGCGGGGCCGCCGGGATACCGGATGCTGGGCGGTTCTGGAATCCCCCGGGTGACGGGCAAGTAGTCGGCGTATCCGGGGAAGGCGATGCCGGGGTTGGGCCGGATGTCCAGGCCCGTCCCCCAGCCGGTATCCGTGATCAACTGGCGCAGTGGCCAATTCGCGGCAACGTCCGGCAGTGACCCGCAACCCGGCCGGCCGCCGGGACCACCCTTGGCGCCCACGATCGGAAGGTTCTGGGGAAACCGGTATTGGTCCGGCCCGAATAACGGTGTGCTGTCGACGATCAGCGAGTACCCGTTGGCGCCACCCATCGCGTCCCGCCACCCGGTGTCCAGCGCCGTCTTGGCGCCGACCAGCATGCAGGTCAGCTCGGGGTTGTATTTCATCAGCAGGCTGGTCGTCGGATCGAGCAGATTCACCGCCCGGACGAGGTCGTCCCTGTTGGGCCCGACGAGTGCGATGCCACTACGCGAAAGGCCGACGACCCCGGAGAGCAGCGAGTCCAGCGCGGGCGAGTCGGCGCTGACCGTGCCGGCGGTGACGCTCGCGGCATCGAGCACCCGCAGGATGTCCTGCGCGGCAGCGCCATAGGTGTCGCCGGCGCCCTTGACCGCCCGGATGTCCGCGCGGACGGTGTCGGCGCGGGGATTGATCGCGCGCAGCACCTCCACGGTGTCGGTGATGCCCGTCCCGAGGGCGGCGCCCTGGCCGCGCAGGCCGTCGGCCAGCGCGGAAAGCACACCCTGGAGCTTGGCCGGGTCGATCTCGTCGAGGACGCCGACAAGGGTGGCGAACAGGGTGTTCACCTCGGTGCCGACGCTGTCGACCCCGATGACGGCCCCGGCGGCCAGGCGCTTCGGACTGGGCCGGCTCGGGTAGACCAGGTCGACGTATTTGGCGCTGAAGAACGTGGTAGCGCGGATGCGCGCTCCCACGTTGGCCGGAATGAATCCCACCTGGCCCGGATAGAGGTCCAGCCGGAGCGTCACCCGGTCCTTGCCGGTGGTGACCTGGGCGACCCGGCCCACCTGCACGCCGCGCATCTTGACCCTGCCGCCGCGGTCCATGACGAGGCCGGCCCGGTCCGACGTGACCGTCACCGGCACATACGACTTGAACGAACCGGAGAACAGGGCGGACGTCAGCCCGACGACGCCGACGCTGGCGACGACCAGGATGAGCGTCCACCACGCGGGATGCAGGCCCTCCGAGCGCGATTCCGACATGTCCGCCTACCCCGACAGATTGAAGTGGCCGGATTGACCGTGCACGGAAAGCGAGATGGCCAACACGATGAGCGTCAACACGATCAGCGACGTACGAACCGAGTGACCGACGGCCCGGCCGACCCCGGCCGGCCCGCCCGAGGCGTTGTAGCCGTAGTAGGTGTGGACGAGCATGATGGCGGTCGCGGCGATGATGACCGTGACGAACGACCACAGCAGGTCCGTCGAATTGAGGAACGTGCGAAAGTAGTGGTCGTACACGCCCGTTGACTGGCCGTAGATCCCCGTCGTGCCGAACCGCGCCGCCTGGAAGGCACACACCACCGCCACGCAGTACAGCGGAATGACCACCACGACTCCCGCCACCACCCGGGTGGAGACCAGGTAGGCGACCGACCGGACCGCCATCACCTCGAGCGCGTCGATCTCGTCGGCGATCCGCATCGCGCCCAGTTGCGCGGTGGCGCCCGCGCCGATCGTCGCGGCCAGCCCGACGCCGGCCACGGCGGGCGAAATGATGCGCACGTTGACGTAGGCGGAGATGAATCCCGTCATCGCCTCGACCCCGATGCCCGACAGCTGGTTGTAGCCCTGGACCGCGATGACCGCACCGGTCGACAGCGTGAGGAAGCCGACGATCACCACCGTGCCGCCGATCACCGCCAGCGCGCCGGTGCCCAGGCTCATCTGGGCGATCAGGCGGATTATTTCCTTGCCGTACCGGACAAAGGCGGTCCGCATCTCGGTAGCCGTCATCGCATAGAACTTGACCTGCCCGCCGACACTGTTCCAGCGGGCCGCAACGCCGCCGGCCAGGTGCGGCAGCCACGCGAATCGCGGCTGCGCCGCGCCGTCGGCGCTCATTGCGGACCCGTGTAGTAGACCGCGGTCGCGACGATGTTGATCACGAACAGCGCGATGAACGAGTAGACGACGGTCTCGTTGACGGCATTGCCGACGCCTTGCGGGCCCCCACCGACGGAGATGCCCTTGTAGCAGGCGATCAAGGCGGCCGCCATGCCGAACAGCGCCCCCTTGACCAGGCCGAGGATGAGGTCGGGCAGGTGCGTCAGCAGCGTCAGGCCCGCCGCGAACGCGCCGGGCGTGACGTGCTGGACGAAGACCGAGAAGAAGAACGACCCGGCCAGGCCCACGAGCGTCACCAGCGACACCAGGGATACCGCGACGACCGTGGCCGCCAACACCCGCGGCGCCGCCAGCCGGCGGACCGGATCGACCCCGAGCACCCGCAACGCATCGAGTTCATCGTGGATGGCGCGAGCGCCCAGGTCGGCACACATGGCGGTTGCCCCGGTGCCGGCGACGACGAGCACGGTCACGACCGGCCCGATCTGGGTAACCGAGGCGGTCGCGGCGCCGGTGCCGGAGAAGTCGGCCGCCCCGAATTCGACCAGGAGGATGTTCATGGTGAACACGACGAGCACGGTGAACGGGATCGTCAGCAACAGCGTCGGGATGATGGAAACCCGCGCCACGAACCACGTCTGCAGGAGAAATTCGCGCCACGGGAAAGGCAGCTTGACCATCGCGACGAACGTGTCGAGCGACATGGCGAAGAAATCGCCGAGCGAGCGCAGCGGCTTGGTGACCGACTCCGCGGGCATCATCGCGAACCCCTCCGCGCCTCTCGCCGCCGATGAACGAATTCGGTTTCGGCTGATCGACATTCGCGACGGGGTGGCCGACCAACTTTGATTCGTGCTGTCACTGCACTCACCACCCCGTCGGCACATACCCGGCGGCAGATTGCCGCAACGGCCAGATCTGTGCGGGGCATAGCTCCCCCACCGCTTGGCCGATCAGATATGACGCCTGATACTCGTCGGTGGTGCCGAAGTCGGTCTTGACGTCTGCCATCAGCTGCGGGTAGCGCTCACCGGCGCGCACCTTTGTGCAGATGCCGTTCCCGTACGCCAACGCGGCCTCGGCGCTGGGGAAGTTATAGCCCGGGCGCGCCGTCACATTGACGAGGTAGGCCACCGCGTCGGCCCGCGCGGCGGGCGGGTCCATCCACAGCAGGGCACCCGTCGACGCTGCGGTCGCCGTCGTCAGCAGTGTGCGCAGCGCCCCATGCCGGGTCATCTCGGTGGCCGATTAGCGGGAGCGCCGTACACGGCGACGACCACACTGCGGTCCAGGCTGTTTTCCGACCACACGCCCATCTGGGCGTGGGCGCAGTCCCGCATGATCGCGAGGTAGCCGGGGTTGGCATACCACTGGTTGATGACCTCGAGGCCACTGATCGCGAGCGCGGGATTGATTGCGACCGTCTCGGCGACGGTGCCGCGGTAGCCCGCGGCGGTCGCGCGGTCCTGTGGTGTCGAGCCGTCGGAGCCGACGTCGCCGTCGAGCGCTCGGTTGGCGAGCACATCGTCGGTGTGCCACTGCGCCGCCAGCTGCAGCTGCGGGTTGATCCGCACGTCGTTCGTGCATCCGGCGTTGTGCTGGATGGTGTAGACGTTCGCGACGACACCGTCGTTGAGCCGCTTGTTGTCCGCGTTCGCCGGTGCAGAGCGGCCGGCCGCCGCAACGACGAGAACGACGACTACCGAGGCGCCGCGACCGCAGATGACATCGCGTAATCTCATGCGGCCCCGCGGCTGCCGTCGGCCTCCGTGATCCATCGGCGCGCTTCGTCGGCTTGGGCCTCGGTGAACGTGCGGTACTTCCCGGGCCACAGGAACCCGAAAAGTTCGCTGAGTTTGGCCACGTGCTTCACCCACGGCACGTCGCTGACGATCGCGCAGCGGTCCCAATCGAAGTAATGGTCCACACCGAACTTCGAATCGGCCCACACGGCACCCGGCCCGAGACCCGCCAAATCGGGCGAGATTTCGCAATACAACCGCAGCTTTCGGTGGCGACTCAGCCGGTCTTCGAAACCCGGTATCAACACCGTGTCGTAATCGGCTTTCGTGATGTGCCCATGAAAAGCGAATGCGGCAACGTCGTCGGGGAAGCCGGCAAGCATTTCGATCACGAAGCCTCCCGAAAGACAAGAAATCCATTTCCGCTATGGTCATCGTCTCCTCGTCGAGCACGGCGGCCTAGGGGCCAAAGTCCCCGGACGATACGACCGGAGGTCGTCAGACCGGGGCGCCTCCGCCCCCGCGGCGCGCCGGGGGAAAAGCTTGTTCCAAGAGCCCGGCGCGGTCCTAAGATTGCGCGATGAGAGTCGGTATCGACTTCGGCACCACCCACACCGTCGTCGCGGCCGTCGACCGCGGCAACTATCCCGTCGTATCCTTCGACGGCTTCGGAGGCCTGGACGCGTGGCCCTCGATCATCGCCGCCAATGCCGCCGGCGAGTTGCGCTTCGGCGCGGACGCCGCCGCGGTCCGCCACGACCCACAGTGGTCGGTGCTCAGATCGTTCAAGCGCCTCCTCAACGACGCGGGCCCGCAGACCCAGGTGAACCTCGCCGGCCGCGACCATCGGCTGAGCGACCTTCTCACCGGCTTTCTGACCCACCTCAGAAGTGACCTGGCGCGCCGCTCGAACGCCGGCCTGGCGCCGGGCGAAGAGGTCGAGGCCGCGATCAGCGTGCCGGCCAACGCCTCCAGCGCCCAGCGCCTGCTGACGCTGGATGCCTTCCTGGCGGCGGGTTTTCACGTCGCCGCGCTGCTCAACGAGCCCTCGGCCGCGAGCCTCGAGTACGCCCACCGCTACCGCAACACCATCACCGCCAAACGCGAGTACGTCCTCGTATACGACCTCGGCGGGGGCACCTTCGACGCGTCGCTGCTGAGGATGACCGGCCACGCGCACGAGGTGGTCGTCAGCGAGGGCGTCCAGCGCCTCGGCGGGGACGACTTCGACGAGGCGATCCTCGACCTCGTCGCATCCCGGTCGGGTCTGCACGACCTGGATCCCGCCGCGCGGGACCTGCTGAAAGAGGAGTGCGCGGCCCGCAAGGAGGCGGTGGGGCCGCAGACGCGGCGCTTCCTGGTGGACCTGACCGGGGTCGCCGGGGCCGACCGGGCACCGTTTTCCTGCGCCGTCGACGACGTCTACGCCGTCTGTGCGCCGCTGGTGGACAGGACCGTGACGTTGCTGGATCGCGTGCTGCGCGAACCGACGCCGGGCGGCCGGGACGTGTCGTGGTCCGAGGTAGCCGGTATCTACGTGGTCGGCGGGGCCGGGAGCTTCCCGCTGGTGTCCCGGATGCTGCGGACGACGTTCGGCGAGAAGCGCGTGAAACGCTCACCGCACCCGTTCGCGGCCACGGCCATCGGCCTGGCGGTGTTCCTCGACAAGGAAGCAGGTTACGCGCTGTCCGAGCGGTTTTCGCGGAACTTCGGGGTGTTTCGCGAGGCGCAGGCCGGGGCCGGTGTCGTCTTCGACCCGATCGTGAGCAAGGACGCCGCGCTCCCCGCCGATGGGCGAACGCCGCTGGTGGTCAAGCGGACCTACCGGGCGGCGCACAACATCGGGCACTTCCGGTTCGTCGAATGCAGCCGGCTGGTCAACGGCCGCCCGGACGGCGACGTGACGCCCTACGATCCCGTCCTCTTCCCGTTCGACCCGGCCCTCTACGATCGGGAGGACCTGAAACGGCAGCCGGTCGGCCGCTGGAAAGACGGACCCGACGTCGAGGAACGCTACGTCATCGCCCCCACCGGCGCGGTGGAGGTGACCCTGACCACGCAGCCGGCCGGCTTCAAGCGCACATTCCGCCTGGAGCGGTGCGCTTCGGCGAGTGGTTAAGGCGGTCATGGAGCTATACGACGTCATGCGAACGGTGTTCGCGGCGCGCGAATTCACCGATGACCCGGTGCCCGACGAGGTGTTGGCGCGGATCTTCGACAACGCCCGGTTCGCGCCCAGCGGCGGCAACCGGCAGGGCGCCCACGTCACGGTGGTGCGCGACGCGGCGGCCCGCCGCCGGCTCGCCGATCTGGGCAAGGCCGCCGCGCGCCGTTACTCCGCCCAGGTGCAGGCGGGCGAAAACCCTTGGAACCCGGTGCATCCCACCGGGGTTCCGCAGGACGTCATCGATCACACCGAAATCCCGGAGGCATTCGTCGCGTCGATCGCCGAAGCGCCCGTGGTGCTTGTCTTCTCGGTCGACCTCGGCGTCGTCGCGGCCCTCGATCAGGACCTGGACCGCATCGGAGTGGCCGGCGGGGCATCGATATATCCGCTGGTGTGGAACGTCCTGCTGGCCGCCCGCAACGAGGGCTACGGAGGGACCATCACGACCATGGCCATCGCGGAGGAGGACCAGGTTCGGCAACTGCTGGGGATTCCCGACCCGCACGCGGTCGCCGCGATCGTCCCGATCGGCAAACCCGTGCGGCAGCTGACCAGGCTGCGCCGCCGGCCCGTGGGAGAGTTCGTCACCCGCGATCGCTTCGACGGCCCGGCGTTCGAGGGCTGACGGTCCGCCACCGCAGCGATAGCGTCGACTCTATGACCGACGTAGATCTGAACGAGCTGTCGACCGCCGACCACGGGTACACCGTCGATGACCAGGATGATGACGACCCGGTGCTGCTTGATCGACAGGGCAACCATGTCGACACGTGGCGGGAGCGATACCCCTACGACCACCGGATGGAACGCGACGAATACGAGTGCCTGAAGCGCCGACTGCAGATCGAGTTGCTCAAGCTGCAAAAGCACAACAAGCGCGCCGGCGGCAGGCAGGTGATCGTATTCGAGGGACGCGACGCGGCCGGCAAGGGTGGCACCATTCAGCGCTTCATGGAGCACCTCAACCCGCGCAATGCGCGCGTGGTGGCACTGGATAAACCCACCGACCAAGAGAAGACGCAGTGGTATTTCCAGCGCTATATCGGCCACCTGCCGTCCGGTGGCGAGATCGTTTTGTTCGACCGGTCCTGGTACAACCGGGCCGGCGTGGAGAAGGTGATGGGCTTCTGCAGTCCGAGCCAATACGCCGAATTCATGGAACAGGCGCCGTTATTCGAACGGATGCTCGTCGACAACGGCATCAACCTCACCAAATTTTGGTTCTCTGTGTCGCCCGCCGAGCAGCGAACCCGATTCGCCGTCCGCATAGTCGACCCGGTGCGGCAGTGGAGATCTTCGCCGATGGATATGGAATCGGTGAACCGATGGGACGACTACACCGCAGCGAAGGAAGCGATGTTCGCCGCCACCGACACCGGCATCGGCCCCGTGGATCGTGGTCAGGAGCAACGACAAGAAGCGGGCCAGGATCAACGCCATTCGCTACGTGCTCGCCCGGACCGACTATGACGGCAAGGACGACGGGGTGGTCGATGAGCCGGACCCGTTGATCGTGGGCCGCGCACTGACGGACTGACGGCGGGGGGTGATCCGTCCGTTGCCACAACCTGCCGACCTCACATCGGGTCGTTGCGCTTCGGGACTGGCTGCACTATTACAATCACTTCGGCCCCACACCGGCATCGGCGGAAAAACACCCATCGACGCCTACGCGTTCACAACCTGCCAGTGAAGAACAGCTGGGCCGGCCGCGCGTTGATCCCACTCCTTAAGCGTTGATCCCACTCCTTAATAGGATTCCGGTTCGGAGCACACTCCCGACCAGAGCGGAGTCCCCCATGTCCACGTGGCTCGTCACCGGCTGCTCGACCGGCCTTGGTCGCGCGGTGGCCGAAGCCGTCCTCGGGGCGGGCCACAACGCCGTGGTTACCGCGCGCGACCCCGCGAAAGTGAGCGACCTGGCCGAGGCGGCGCCGGAACGCGCGCTCGCCGTCACTCTCGACGTCACCAAGCCCGACCAGGTGGCCTCGGCCGTCGACCGCGCCGACAAGCGATTCGGTGGCGTGGACGTGCTGGTCAACAACGCCGGCTACGGCTATCGCGCCGCCGTCGAAGAGGGCAACGATTCCGAGGTGCGAAACCTGTTCGAGACGCACTTCTTTGGCACCGTCGCGATGATCAAAGCCGTGCTGCCGGGCATGCGGGCACGCCGCAGCGGCGCGATCGTCAACATCTCCTCGATCGGCGCTCAGGTCACCCCGGTGGGATCGGGCTATTACGCGGCGGCGAAGGCCGCGATGGAGGGCATGAGCGGGTCCCTGCGCGGCGAGCTGGCCCCGCTGGGCATCTCGGTGACGGTCGTCGAGCCCGGCGCCTTCCGCACCGACTTCGCTGGCCGTTCCCTCGTGCAGTCCGCGACGATCATCGACGACTACGCGAACACCGCGGGGCGCCGCCGCAAGGAGAACGACACCATGCATGGCAACCAGACCGGCGATCCGGCGAAGGCCGGCGCGGCGATCATCGCGGCGGTCGAAGCGCCCGAGCCTCCGGGTTTCCTGCTGCTGGGCCCGGACGCCCTGGCGATCTACCGCTACGTGACCGAGCAACGCGCGAACGAGATCGCCGCATGGGAAGACCTCACGAGCGGGACTGACTTCGAGCGCTGATCCTCAGCCGCGCAGCTGGGGCAGCACGTCGCGCTCGTACGTCGCGAAGAAACCCTCGATATCCGGCCCGACCTGCTGCACGTAGACCTCGTCGATGTCGGCGTCGAGGTACTTGCGCACCCGCGCGACGTGCATGTCGGGGTCCGGCCCGCTGGCGATGCTCTCGGCAATCTGGTCGGGCGTGACGAGAGACATCAGCGCGGCGAAGTCCTTGGGCCGCGGCAGCGTCTGCGCCGATTGGCCGGGCAGCGCATCGTTGCCCCACAACCGATGCGCCGCCTCGAGGGCCGCGTCGGCGTCCTCGTCCCAGCTGACCTTCATGCCGGCCTGCACGGGCTTGTCCCCGCCGCCGGACTCCCGGAAGGTCTTCACCAACTCGGCCTCGGGCGTCACCAGGACGTACCCGTCGCCGAGGCGTCCCGCGAGCTCCGCCGCCTGCGGACCGAACCCTGAAACATAAATGGGCAAGGGCTGCTCGGGCCGCGTGTAGATGCGCGCCTCCTGCACTTCGTAGTGCTTCCCGTGGTGGCTCACCTCGCCGCCGCGGTGCAGCAGCCGGATGATCTCCACCGCCTCCTCCAGCATTTCCTGGCGCACACCCACCGACGGCCAGGGATCGCCCAGGATGTGTTCGTTGAGTGCCTCGCCGCTGCCGACCCCGAGCACGAAGCGGCCGTCGAGCTGGACCGCCGCGGTGGCCGAGGCCTGCGCGATGATCGCCGGGTGGGTCCTGATGGTGGGGCACGTGACGGCGGTGCTGACGGGCAGCGACGTCACCTGAGAAAGGGCACCGATCACGCCCCACACGAAGGGGCTCTGCCCCTGCTCGTCGTTCCAGGGATGGAAGTGGTCGGAGATCCACAGCGCGTCGAACCCGGCCGCCTCCGCGCGCTTGGCCTGGTCCACGAGTTCCTTCGGGCTGTACTGCTCGCAGGACAGAAAGTATCCGATCTTGGTCATGGCCGGGGGCTACCCGCTGCCCGCCGCGTTATGCATGCCGGGACCTGTTTACGCGCTGTGAATCCCGGGAATTCGTGTGCGTGTCCCCCGCCCCGGAGCTAGATCCCGAAACGTCGGCGGCGACCGAGTCCCCTTATCGCACAGATGGTTTCGCCGCGTTGCGCAGCTACGCGCCGATCGGCGACGGCCGCACCGTGGCGCTGGTCGCCGAAGACGGCGCGATCGACTGGTTCCCGGTCCCGGACCTCGATTCCGTGCCGGTTTTCGCCGCGCTCATCGACCGCCCGAACGGGGGGCGGGTGGACCTCACCCCGACCGTGCCGTTTCGCACCGAGCGCCGCTACCTGCCGGGAACGAACGTCCTCGAGACCACCTTCATCACCGAGTCCGGGCGCGTGCGGGTGACCGACGCGCTGAACATCGGCTTCGGCGGCCGATTGCCCTGGACCGAGCTGGCGCGGCGGGTGGAGGGCCTCGGCGGCGAGGTCCCGATGCGCTGGCGGGTCGCTCCCGGCACGTGCCTGAACTCCGCGTCGCCCTGGGCGCGGCGAACCCCCCACGGTCGGGTGCTTCGGGCCGGCGCACTGAATCTGGCGGTCTGCCTGTCGGACAATGTGGATGCGCGATGGACCGACCAGGCGGCATCGGGAACGTTCACGACCGCGGCGCATGAACGCCGCGTGATCGGCCTCGTCGCCTCGGAATCCGAGCCGCTGATGCTGTCGTCGGCCGATGACATCGATCAAGGACTGGACAGGACGATCGAACTCTGGTGCAACTGGTCGGGCCAGTTCGAGTACACCGGATCCTGGGAGGAAGAGGTGCGCCGCAGCGTGCTGATGCTGAAGCTGCTCATTTTCAGCCCGACGGGCGCGATCGCGGCGGCCGCCACCACGTCGCTGCCCGAACGCTTTTCGGGCGGTAAGAATTGGGATTACCGTTTCGCGTGGGTGCGCGACACCGCGTATACGCTAGGCGCGTTGCGCCGCTTCGGGATTCGCGAGGAGACGCATTCGGCGGTCACCTGGCTGCTGCGGACCGTCCGCCGCCATGGTCCGGAAGTCGGAGTGTTCTATCGCCTCGACGGGTCGTCGCCCGACCCCGTCACCGAGTACGAGGCGGCAGGCTGGCGCGGAATCGGCCCCGTCGTGACCGGAAACCGCGCCGACGGCCAACTGCAGCTGAGCATCTTCGCCGACCTGTTCGACACCGTTCGGCTCTACGTCGACAGCGGCCACGTGCTGGATACCGAAACCGGCCACCTACTGGCTGGTTTCGCCGACCGCGCCTGCGACGCCTGGCGGCACCGCGACTCGGGCATGTGGGAGTTGCAGCGGCGCGAGCACTACACGTCGTCCAAACTCGGTTGCTGGCAAGCCCTTCGGTGCGCGGTGTATCTCGCCGAGATCGGCCAGATTCCCGGCGATCCGCACCGGTGGGCCGACGAGGCGGAGCGGATCCGCGACTGGGTGCAACGACGCTGCTGGTCCGAGGGACTGGGCAGCTACGAGTGGTATCCGGGCAGCGGCAAGCTCGACACCTCGATCCTGCTACACGCCGGCAGCGGCTTCGACCGCGGTCCCCGGATGTCGGCGACCATCGACGCGCTGCGCCGCGAATTAGGCAGCGGGCCATTGCTTTTCCGCTTCAGCGGGGCGCGCGATGACGAACACGAGGGCGCGTTCGTCGCATGTGGGTTCTGGGCCATCTCCGCGTTGCATCACGTCGGCAGGACCGACGAGGCGCGTGATCTGATGAAAGAGCTCGTCGGGCTCACCAACGACGTCGGCGTGCTGCCCGAGATGATCGGGGCGGAAGACGGCGCGTTCATGGGGAACCTGCCGCAGGGCCTGAGCCACCTGGCAATGATCGGTGCCGCCCTGGACCTGCAGTCCTGAGACAGGCCGCCGCGCCCGGCCCCGTCCACCGCGGGCCGATCACACGGCTTTGGTGACGCCGACGTAAGACAGCACCACGTCGGATTGGTCGGTCATTCGGGTCAGCACCGCATACGACCGGATGAACGACTGACCCACGCACCCGTCGATCTTGACGTGGAAGTTGCTGATCATCACCCAGGGGTTCGCGCCCTTGAACTGTTTCCTGATCACCGGAACCACGATCACCAGACCCGGCTTGAGTCCCACGCTCATCACCCCGTTGACGGGCGTGGACACGTACGGCAGCAAGGGCGGCAATGTACCGGTGGTGTCGAACGTCGGACTGACGCCGGGGATGACGCCGACGCCACCTTCCATGATCACGCCGTTGGACGTGCTCATGTCGATCCCGCAGCCGATTTGGTAGCCGACTTCCAGGATGCCGTGGGGCTCTTCCGGCCCTTTCAGCGAGCCGACGAAAATCCCGCTGGACACGTATTCGCGGGACGCGAGAGAGGTGGTCAAAGGCGGCACCGGAATTTGCATCTCGTCCTTCGCGCCCAGGCCCAGCGTCCAGCCGTCGGGAGTGTTGAGGATGGCGGGCGGATTCGATGGCACCGCGCCGCCGGCCGGCGGCGCAGCTGCACCGGCGGGTTCGACCTCGGGGTCGGCGCTGGTCGAGGGCGGCACGGCCACTGACATGAGGAGGCAGACGCCGACGGCCAGGGCGCGACGAACGACCACGGCTATCGGCCTCACAGACAACAAAGTACGCAGTAGCGGTCGCGAGACCCGAAATCGCTCGGACGTCGACCAAAGTCGTTGTTTATTCGTGATTGGTATGCGATACGGATGCCGAATGTAGAATCGGCTCATTGAGCCGGCAGTTCGGTCAGGTGACGGAGGGTCCGCGATGAGTTGTCGCAGATGCACTCGTGGATTGATTGCCGCCGCCGCCATCGTCGCCGCGTTGACGGGCGGCACCGGCGTTGCGCTCGCCTCGCCCGACCCTGGTCAGCAGCCCGACATCCCGACCATCGACGAGTGGCAGATACAGTTCCCGACCACGATGACGAACCCTCAGGACGAGAGCGGCCCGACCGGTGACTGGGGGGGCGTCGGTATGTATTGCGAGAATCTCTTCGCGCACTGCGGTTGATCACGAAGGCCGCTGAATCCGCATAACGGTGCGGGACCCCGCGGCACGTCCGGACCTAGTCCCGACCCCGCCGGGCGTCGATCGAATACCGTCCCGCGCCGGCGAAGACCAACAGGAAGAACCCGAAGCAGAAGAGGATCGCCGCGAGTCCGCCGTTGCCGACCGGCGGATCACCGATCGGCCACAGCGCTTTGGGCTGATGCATCCAGAAGTAGGCGACCGCCATTGCCCCCGAGGCGACGAACGCGGCGGCCCGCGTCCACAGCCCCACGGCGATCAGGAGCCCCGTGATCAACTCGATCACCCCGGCATACCAAACGGGCCAGGCTCCGACCTCGACGGGGTGCGGCCACCGGTATGGCCAACCCAAGATCGTGATCGAACCGTGCACGGCGAACAGCAGGCCGTAGACCAATCGGAACAGGCTCAGGACCGCGGGCTCGTAGCCGTCCAAACGGCGATTGAGGGGCTTCGTCATGGTGCCCAGATTACGGTTTCGGCCCACCCGCGCAGCCGCCTCCACATTCGGTGCCTGTCGGTCGCTGTGTTGTGGCAGTGCCCGCTTCCGGCCAGGACGACGGTGGTGATGTCGGCGCTGCTGCCGTGCTGGGCCGCCTCGGCGCGCGGGCCCGCGGAGACGTCGACGCCGCCATAGCCGAGGAATACCGGGACGTCGACCTGTGCGCGTGCTCGGCGACGACGCCCGCGATCAGGGCAATGCCGAATACGCGCCCCGGCAGCGATCTCGGAGAAGCCGAAATCCCGCGTCGGTCTCGAGCTCTCACCGGTCCCCAGCGGATCGACCGTGACTACGGGATATCCCATCCCGGTGGCGAACTCGGCGAAGTAGGTGCCGCCCCGGCACGCAAAGGACGACGCGGGACGGTGGCGTCCACGCCGGCCGGGTAGTAGGTCGCCGCCGGCGACGCACTCTCCCCCACGGCATCGCTCACGTCGAAGCGCAGCGGGTGGCCGCCACCGGGCATGCGACGAACGCATCCATGTTCGACGCGATGTCAACCTCCACGCTAGATTGACGAGCCGATAAGGAGGCGCCGTGACGTATCTGGTACTGCTGTGCGCGATCTTCGCGGAGGTGGCGGCCACCAGCCTGCTCAAGAGCACGGACGGGTTCACCCGGCTGTGGCCGACCGTGCTCTGCCTGGTCGGCTACGCCATATCGTTCGCGCTGCTGGCGTTGTCGATCTCGCGCGGCATGCAGACGGACGTCGCCTACGCGCTGTGGTCGGCGATCGGTACCGCCGCCATCGTGTTGATCGCCGTGGTGTTCCTGGGTTCGTCGATGTCCGCCACAAAGGTCGTCGGCATCGGCCTGCTGATCGCCGGCGTGGTCACGCTGAACCTCGGCGGCGCGCACTAAGTAACGAAGGGGGCCGTGCCGCAGATACCCCCATCGTCGGCTTCGAGAAGGACAGGCACATGATCGGCATCCGCATCGTCCGCGCCGCCGGCGCCGCGGTGCTGGCCGGCGCAAGCGCGCTGGCCTTGGCCGTGGGCACGGCGCAGGCCGCCCCGGGCGCGCCCGATCCGCCCACGGGGGAGGGCACGCTCCACGGCAACCCGGCGGCGGCCGCGCCGTTCTGGCGTTACCAGCAATACGACGACGACTGCGTGGAGATGTCCGTCGCCGACGTGGTCGGCGAATTGACCGGACGCCAGCCCTCCGAGCAGGCCATCGTCAGGGTGGCGCAAACGACGCCGAGCACGGTCCATCCCGGGCCGATCTATACCAAGCCCAAAAAGCGCAAGCCGGGCAGCGGCACGTCGTTCGAGGACGAACCCGCACTGCTCGCGCACTACGGCATCCACGCCGTGGACACGGACACCGAAAGCGCTGCCAAGACCGGTGTCCCGACCGGCATGAGGGCGCTCGAGCAGGACCTGGTGACGGGGCGCAAGGTGATCGCCGCCATCAACGCCGAGATCATCTGGCGGGAACCGGTCGAGGACAAATCCCCGGACGGCGAGCCGGAGTCCAATCACGCCGTGGTGGTGACCGGCGTCGACACCGCGGTCGGGGTCGTGCACCTCAACGACAGTGGCAGCGAGGATGGCCGGGACGAACAGGTGCCCGTCGATCTCTTCATCCGATCGTGGGCAACCAGCGACGACGAGATGACGGTCACCGGCTAGGGGGCGCACGGGCCACGCGGCCGCGGACTTCAAGCCAGGGATACGAAACAGTGCGGCGATCGCGCCTTTCAGTAGGGCGCCGGGCCGACGAGAAGCCGCCGGACAACGGGTGCGGCCCAGCGGCTGAGTTCCTCGCGGCTCATGGCGGCTATCGGCGGGTTCACCAGCACGTATCTCGTTGCGGCAAGGCCGATCACGAATGCGCCCACCAAACCCACACGGGCGATGGGATGGTCCGGCGTGGCGACGATCAGTTTGGGCGCAACCTGCTCGGCGAAGACCCGGCGCAGCGCCTCGGCTGCGGCATTGCTCGTCATCGCGGCCCGCAACAGCGCCACGAACGTCTCGTCCTCTTCCCAGATCGCGAAGAACCGCGGCAGCAATATGCCGGCAATGTCGTCCGGGTCGACGGTCGACAGGTCCGGCAACTCAATCGCGAAATCCGCCGCCGCGGCGAATAATTCCTGCTTGCTGCCGAAATAACGGATCACCAGCGCCGCATCCACACCGACGTCCGCCGCGACGGCCCGCAGGGTCGACCGTTCGTACCCTTCTGCGGCGAAACGCCGCCGCGCCGCCGACAGAATGTCGGTGCGGGTCTGACTGGCATTGCGGGGCCGCGCGGTCGTCATTCCGTCGGCGCCGGCCCGACCAGGAGCTGCTGAAACACCGGGGCGGCCCACTGGCTCAGTTCTTCGCGGCTGAGGTCGGCCACCGGCGGATTGGCGAGGACCGACCTCGTCGTCGCCAGTCCGATGACGAAGGCATCCGTCACCGCGATCCGCTGTTGGTGATGGTCGGGGGTGGCGGCCCTCAGCGTTGGCGCCACGTGGGTCGCCAGCGTCTCGTTGAGCGTGTCGGCTGCGACCCGGCTGGTCATCGCCGCCCGCAGCAACGCCAGAAATGTGTGATCGTCTTCCCACACCGCAAAATAACGCGGCAACAGCATGCCGGCGATCTCTTGCGGATCCACCCCGGTCAGGTCCGGCAGGTCGATGGTGAAGTCGGTGGCCGTGGCGAACAAGTCCCGCTTGCTGCCGAAGTAACGGATCACCAGCGCCGCGTCCACGCCCACGTCGGCGGCGATCGCACGCAGCGTGGTGCGCTCGAATCCTTCCGTCGCGAACCGGCGGCGCGCCGCCGCCAGGATGTCGGCCCGGGTTTGGGCGGCATTGCGCGGCCGTTGCGTTTCCATCCCCAGACTGTATGTCAGCCTCTGTTGACTTCGGCGAAAACACCGGCGTATGGTCCAAGTCACCAAGTGTTGACAAATGTCATCGGCTGTTGAATTTCCCACGCAGAGGGCGGGTGGTCACCATGGGTGACGGCATCGATCGGTCTGGCACCGCTTGTCCCCGGACTGCGACCCGCGACATGGGCCGTCTCCCGCGCCGGGGGCTGCTGGACCGCACGGCGCGGCTCGCCATCGCGGCACCGCGGCGAACCATCGCCGTGGCGGCGCTGACCATGCTCGCCGCCGGGATCTTCGGCATCCCGGTCGCCCGCACCCTCTCCGCCGGCGGTTTCCAGGACCCGACCTCGGAATCAGCAAGGGCGACAAGCGTTCTCACCGATAAGTTCGGTCGGGGCGACGCGCAGCTGCTGTTCGTCGTGTCCGCACCCGGCGGTGCCGCCGGCCCGGCCGCCCGCGCGGTCGGCACCGAGATCGCCGACCAGCTGACCCGGTCGGCGCACGTGTCGAGCGTGACCTCGGCGTGGACCGCGCCGCCGCAGGCGACCGCGGCGCTGGTCAGCAAGGACGGCGGCTCGGGACTGATCGTGGCGGGCATCACCGGCGGGGAGACCGAAGCGCAGAAGTACGCCGCCGCCCTGTCCGACCGATTCGCCCACGACCGCCACGGTGTCGACGTGCGGTCCGGCGGACTGGCCATGGTCAACGCGCAGATCACCGACCAGGCGCAGCGCGACGTCCTCCTGATGGAGGCGATCGCCATTCCCCTCAGCTTCATCGTGTTGGTCTGGGTCTTCGGTGGACTGCTCACCGCCGCGCTTCCGGTCGTCATCGGCGGCCTGTCGATCCTGGGCTCCCTGGCGGTACTGCGCCTGATCGCCTACGCCACCGACGTGTCGATCTTTGCCCTCAACCTCACCACCGCGTTGGGCCTGGCCCTGGCCATCGACTACACGCTGCTGATCGTGAGCCGGTTCCGGGACGAATTGGCCGGCGGCGCGAGCCGTGACGACGCGCTGGTGCGCACCATGGCGACGGCGGGGCGCACCGTGCTGTTCTCCGCGACGACGGTGGCGCTGTCGATGGCCGCGATGATCGTGTTCCCGATGCACTTCCTCAAGTCGTTCGGCTATGCCGGCATCGCCACCGTCGCCTTCACCGCCGTCGCGGCGGTGGTGATGACGCCCGCGGCCATCGTGCTGCTCGGCGACCGAATGAGTGCGCTCGACGTGCGCCGGCTCGCGCGAAACCTGCGCGGCCGCCCGCCCAGCCCCGGTGGATCCACCGAGTTCTGGTATCGCTCGACCATATTCGTCATGCGCCGCGCGATTCCCGTCGGATCGGCCGTCGTTGTGCTGCTGTTGTTGCTCGGTGCGCCGTTCCTCGGCGTGCGCTGGGGCTTTCCCGACGACCGGGTGCTGCCGGCCTCCGCCTCGGCCCGCCAGGTTGGCGATCAGCTGCGCGACGACTTCGCCGACAACTCGGCGACCGCGCTCGAGGTTGTCATCCCCGAGGCCGACGGATTGCCGAGCACCGAAATCGCAAGGTATGCGGCCGATCTGTCGCGAACGCCTGACGTGTCGGCAGTCTCCTCCCCCGCGGGCACCTTCGCCGGCGGGGCACTGGCTGGACCACCCTCGGCACCCACCGGCCGGGCGAGGGGCAGCGCGTTTTTCACCATCAGCAGCGCCGCGCCGCTGTTCTCCGGCGCCTCCGAGGCGCAGCTGCGCAGGCTGCACGGCGTCGCGCGGCCCGGCGGCAGGGCGGTCGAGTTCACCGGGACCGCCCAGATCAACAGGGACAGCGTCGATGCCATCACCTCGCGCCTGCCACTGGTGCTCGGCCTGATCGCGGCAGTCACCTTCGCATTGCTGTTCTTGCTCACCGGCAGTGTCGTCATGCCGCTGAAAGCCCTTGTTCTGAACGTGCTTTCGTTGACCGCCGCCTTCGGGGCGATGGTCTGGGTCTTCCAGGACCACCATCTCGGCGGTCTCGGCACCACATCGACCGGGACCCTGGTCGCCAACATGCCCGTGCTGCTGTTCTGCATCGCGTTCGGCCTGTCGATGGACTACGAAGTCTTCGTGGTGTCCCGGATCCGGGAGTTCTGGCTCGCGTCGGGACGCACCCGGGCCGACCACGACGAAAGCGTCGCTCGGGGGGTGGCCCACACCGGTCGAGTGGTGACGGCCGCAGCGCTGGTGATGTCGGTCTCATTTGCTGCATTGATCGCCGCGCATGTGTCGTTTATGCGAATGTTCGGCGTAGGTCTTACGTTGGCCGTCGTCGTAGACGCCACACTGGTGCGCACGATTTTGCTGCCGGCGTTCATGCATGTGCTGGGCACCCGATGCTGGTGGGCTCCGAAGTCGCTGGCCCGGCTGCACCGGCGTTTCGGCATCACCGAGGGGACCAATCTTCGTAAAGCGGCAATGGCGCCGGCAAAGCACGCGTTGCAAGAAGGGTGAGAAACATGACGGGACCTGTACGCGCCAACGCCTTCCGCGTCCACCGGGCCGGCGGCGTGATAGCGGGGGTGCAGGGCGCACTGCCCGAGCATCAATATGCGCAGTCCGAGATCACCGAGACGCTGGCCGCGCTGCCGGCGTTCGCCAGCTTCGGCGACGCTCTGCGCAAGTTTCACGGGAGCTCCAAGGTAAACAGCCGCTACCTGGTTCTGCCTCTCGAGCAGTACGCATCCCTCACCGACTTCGGTGTCGCGAACAGCATCTTCATCGACAAGGCGGTGGAACTCGGGTGTGCGGCGCTGGCCGGCGCGCTGGACGAGGCGGGACTGCGGCCGCAGGACGTCGACGTCATCTTCTCGACGACCGTCACCGGCCTGGCGGTCCCCTCCCTGGAGGCCCGAATCGCGGCGCGCCTGGGGCTGCGCCCCGACGTGCGCCGTGTGCCGATGTTCGGGCTGGGGTGTGTCGCCGGCGCCGCGGGGGTCGGCCGGCTCAACGACTACCTGCGGGGTGCGCCCGACGATGTGGCGGTCCTGCTGTCCGTGGAGCTGTGTTCCCTGACGTTTCCGGCCGCCAAGCCGTCGATGGCGACCCTTGTCGGTTCGGCGCTGTTCGGCGACGGCGCCGCGGCGGTGGTCGCCGTCGGCGAACGCCGGGCCGAGCGAATCGGCGCGGCGGGACCCGACATCCTGGGATCGCGCAGCCATCTGTATCCCGACTCCCAGGACACGATGGGGTGGAGCGTCGGTTCGTCCGGCTTCGGCCTCATCCTTTCTCCCGACGTGGCGACGGTCGTCGAGCGGTACCTGCCCGACGACGTGGGCACGATGCTCTCGGCCTTCGGCCTGGACACCACCGACGTGGGCGCGTGGGTGAGTCACCCCGGCGGTCCGAAGGTCATCGAGTCGATCGTCGCGTCACTCGGGTTGCCCGACGACGCACTGGAGCTGACGTGGCATTCGCTGAGCGAGATCGGCAACCTGTCGTCGTCCTCGGTGCTGCACGTGTTGCGGGACACCATCGCCAAGCGGCCGCCGAGCGGCAGCCCGGGCGTCATGCTGGCGATGGGCCCCGGCTTTTGTTCCGAACTCGTCATGCTGCGCTGGCACTGAGCTCGTCATGACCTGGTACGTGTTGCTGATCGGCGCAATCGCAGCCGAGCGGATCGCGGAAGTATTTGTCGCACAGTGGAACCGGGCGTGGAGCAGGCAACACCGCGGCGTGGAATTCGGCGGCGGGCATTACCCGGCGATGGTTGCGCTGCACGCGGGGCTGCTGGCGGGCTGCCTGGTCGAACCGATCGCGTTGGACCGGCCGTTCATCCCCGCACTGGGCTGGCCGATGCTCACGGTGGTGCTGACCGCGCAGGCGCTGCGCTGGTGGTGCATCGCCACGTTGGGCCGACAATGGAATACCCGCGTGATCGTCATACCGGGTGCGCCGCGAGTCGGCGGGGGCCCGTATCGCCTCGTGCCGCATCCGAACTACGTGGCGGTGATCGCCGAGGGGGTTGCGCTGCCGCTGGTGCACACCGCGTGGATCACCGCCGTGGCGTTCTCGTTGCTCAACGGATGGCTGTTGCGCACGCGGATCGCGGTCGAAAACGAGGCCCTGGTGAGCCTGAGATGATCGACCTTCTGGTGGTCGGCGGTGGGCCGGCGGGACTGGCCACCGCCATTCACGGCGCAAAGGCGGGACTGGACGTTGTCGTGGTGGAGCGGCGCAGCGGGCCGATCGACAAGGCCTGCGGGGAAGGGCTGATGCCGCATACCCTGCGACACCTGGGAGCCCTCGGGGTGCACCCGTACGGCAAGCCCATCCGGGGGATCAGTTATCGGGACGGCAGTCGGCGCGCCGACGCGCGGTTCGCCAGGGGCGCGGGGCGCGGCGTTCGGAGGACTGTGTTGCACCGCGCGCTTCTGGACGCGGCCGCCGGTGCGGGTGTGCGGATCTGCCAGGGCGAGGTGGGCGAGATCCGCCAAGACGCCGCTTCCGTTGGGGCGGGGCAGTGGCGGGCGCGTTACCTTGCCGCGGCCGACGGCCTGCACTCCCCCATCCGCCGGTCGCTCGGCCTCGAGCGGCCCAGCGGCGGCGCGCGCCGGTGGGGCGTCCGCCGTCACGTCCGGGTCGAACCGTGGTCGGACTACGTCGAGGTGCATTGGGCCCCCGGTGTGGAGGCGTACGTGACGCCGGTTGCCGACGACTGTGTCGGCGTGGCGATGCTCACGTCGCGGCGCGGCGGGTTCGACAGGCATCTCGACGAGTTCGCGGCGCTGCGCGACCGCCTCGGGGGGCGGCCGCACGAGCCGGACAGAGCCGCGGGCCCACTGCGCCAACGCGTTTCGAACCGCGCCTGCGGGCGGGTGCTGCTCGTCGGCGACGCCGCGGGCTACGTTGATGCGCTCACGGGCGAGGGCTTGGGACTGGCCTTCGGCGCCGCACAGTTGGCGGTCGACTGTGTGGTGGCCGACCGGCCGGACACGTATGACCGCCGGTGGCGCAGGATGACACGGCGGTATCGCATGCTGACGGCCGCCCTGCTTCAGGCCAGCTCTCACCCCCCCACCCGGGCACGCATCGTGCCGGCGGCGGCCGCCCTGCCGACGGTATTCACCGGCGTCGTCAACCTGCTCGCCCAATAGCCGCCGCGGCGGCCCCACTTTGTCGCCGGGCTGTGAGCTGGCGTTTACGCAACCGTCGTCAATTTCGCGCCTGGTGTGCAAACATCGCTGCCAGACTGACGGCCGGCGTCACGGTGCCGCCGCAAAGTTCAGGGAGGACCATTATGACCGATGTCGATCAGACGCCCTCAGAAGCAATGACCGCGACCGGTCGCCATCAGATGGAGCACTCCCGCACCGGGATGAGCGCGGACGCGCTGCGGCGCGCCATCACCGATCACCTGCGCTACTCGATTGGCCGGCCCGCCGCCGCGCTGCGGCCCGAGCACTACTACCGCGCGCTCGCGCTGGCCGTGCGCGACCGCATGCAGGACCGGCGCGTGGCGTCGACGCAGACCTCGCTGGACCTGGGCCGCAAGGTGGTCTGTTACCTGTCGGCCGAATTCCTGATGGGACCGCAGCTCGGCAACAACCTGCTGAACCTCCGCATGGAGGAGGCCGCGAAGACCGCGCTGGCGGAGATGGGTCAGGACCTCGACGAGGTGCTGGCCTGCGAGGAGGAACCGGGACTGGGCAACGGTGGCCTCGGGAGGCTCGCCGCGTGCTACCTGGACTCGCTGGCGACCCTCGAGCGCCCCGCGATCGGCTACGGCATCCGCTACGAATTCGGCATCTTCGACCAGGAGATCCGCGACGGCTGGCAGGTCGAGAAGACCGACAACTGGCTCGTCAACGGAAACCCTTGGGAGATACCCAAACCCGACGTCAACTACCTCGTCAAATGGGGTGGCTACGCCGAGCATTACACGGACGAAGCCGGCCATGACCGGGTGCGCTGGGTGCCGGGACGGGTGCTCAAGGGCGTCGCATACGACACGCCCATTCAGGGCTACGGCGTCAACACGTGCAACGTCCTGACGTTGTGGAGCGCGCGGGCCGTCGAGTCGTTCGCGCTGGAAGCCTTCAACACCGGCGACTACTACAAGGCGGTCGAGGACGAGGTCACGTCCGAGACGGTCACCAAGGTGCTCTACCCCAACGACGAGCCCGAGGCGGGCAAGCGGCTGCGCCTCTTGCAGCAATATTTCTTCGTGTCCTGCTCACTGCAACACGTCCTACACATCATGGACGATCTCGCGGACGTGTCGGTGCGGGAGCTGCCGGATCGATTCGCCCTGCAGCTCAACGACACTCACCCGTCCATCGCGGTCGCGGAGCTCATGCGGCTACTGATCGACGAGCGCCACCTCGAGTGGGAGGACGCGTGGGACATCACGGTCGCGACCTTCGGCTACACCAACCACACCCTGCTGCCTGAGGCGCTGGAGACCTGGCCGCTGGAGATGTTCGCCGAGTCGCTGCCGCGCCACCTCGCGATCATCTACGAGATCAACCGCCGGTTCCTCGACGAGGTGCACGCGAAGTTCCCCGGCGACGGCGACCGGCTGCGCCGGATGTCGATCATCGGCGAGGACGGCAACAAGAACGTCCGGATGGCGCACCTCGCCACCGTCGGCAGCCACGCCGTCAACGGCGTCGCCGCCCTGCACTCGGAGTTGCTGAAAACCAGCGTGTTACGCGACTTCTACGAGATGTGGCCGGAGCGGTTCAGCAACAAGACCAACGGCGTGACGCCGCGCCGCTTCCTCGCGCTGGCCAATCCCGGCCTGCGGGGCCTACTGGACCGCACGATCGGTGACGGGTGGCTCTCCGACCTGGATCGCCTCCGGGGCCTCGAACGGTTCGCCGACGACGCGTCCTTCCGGCACCAGTGGCGTGACGTCAAGCGCGGCAATAAAGCACGGCTGGCCGACTACGTCCGGTCGGCGACGGGCGTCGAGCTGAACCCCGACTGGCTGTTCGACATTCAGGTCAAGCGCCTGCACGAGTACAAGCGGCAGCACCTCAACGTGCTGCACGTCGTCGCGCTGTACAACCGGCTCAAGGGCAATCCCGGGCTGACCATTCCCGAGCGCGCGTTCATCTTCGGCGGCAAGGCCGCGCCCGGCTACTTCATGGCCAAGCGAATCATCAAGCTGATCAACGCCGTTGGAGAGACCGTCAACGCCGACCCGGACGTCAACCGGTTCCTCCGGGTGGTCTACGTGCCGAACTTCAACGTGCAGAACGCGCAGCTGATCTACCCCGCTGCCGACCTGTCCGAGCAGATCTCCACCGCGGGCAAGGAGGCCTCGGGCACCGGGAACATGAAGTTCATGATCAACGGCGCCCTGACGATCGGCACGCTCGACGGGGCCAACGTCGAGATGCGCGAGGAGGCCGGGCCGGAGAACTTCTTCCTCTTCGGCTTGACCGAGCAGGAGGTGCAGGACATCAAGGCGCGGGGTTACTGCCCCGCCGATTGGATCGACGCCAACGAGGAACTGCACACGGCGCTCGAACTGATCGCCGGCGGAACGTTCTCCCACGGGGACACCGAGGTGTTCCAGCCGCTGGTCGACAACCTGCGCTACGACGACCCCTTCCTGGTGTGCGCCGACTTCGCCTCCTACCTCGAGTGCCAGGAGCGGGTCAGCGCCGCGTGGCAGGACCGGGAGGCGTGGACGAGGATGTCCATCCTCAACACGGCGCGCGGCGGGAAGTTCTCGTCCGACCGGGCCATCGCCCAGTACTGCGACGAGATCTGGAACGTCTGGCCGCTGACCGTCAAGACCTGAGCGATGCCCCCTGGCTAGCCGTGTCGTCGCCCGCCCGACCCCGTGGGATTTACACTGGGCCGGCAGGGCACGCGACCGAAGGTGAACCACGTTGAGGAGCACGAGAATCGCCGCCGGCGCACTCGTCGGCGTGGTGTCGCTGTTCGACTCGGGCATCGCCCGCGCCGACAGCGCCCAGGAACAGCAGGCGTGTCAGCTGATGGACGACCCGGCCGCCAAGGAATCTGGTTACGCACCAGCCGAATACGCCTTCATGATGCTGCGCGCCAAGATGTCGGCCGAGGCCGCGCGGAACGTCATGTCCGAGGCCGCCTACGATTACTGCCCCAATCACATCATCGACCTGCCGGCCGGCTGGCGCTGACGTCGGCGCGCGACCGAGGCGCGGCTGCGGGGACCTTGAGCAACACCGTTTTGAGGTAGCGTTTGCCGGGAGTCTTCGGTGTAATGAGCGAAGGACCAGCCATGCACACGGCCTTATTCGGTTATCTGACCATCGTCGCCCTTTTGCTGGCGGTGCTCCTCGCGGCCATCGCCTGGGTCTTCGTGACACGGCTGGAGAGGCGGCCAACGGCTCCGATCAGCGAAGAGATCGGGAGCGCAAAGACGGTGATCAAGAAAGTGCGTAAAGGCGAACCACTGTCACAAGACGAGCTGGCCTACGCCAAGCAAGTCGTCGCCGACCGGGGCTCCCCGATGGCGCTCTGCATCCCCGGCGCCTTGTTCATGCTGGGCTGCTTCTTCGTGTTCGGCAGCCTCTACCACCTGCACGGCGCGACACCCTCCGAACGCACCTTCCTGGGGGTGATTCCCATGCTGACTTCGACGAATCTGGCCCTTCGCGTGCTCAGCAGCGCGAGGCTGAAGCGGCGTGTGCGCGGCATGTCTTGACCGCGCTGCATGCCGCGCGGTTACCGCCAGGTGGGCGCGCCAGAGGACTTCGCGGTCGCGTTCGGGCCGCGGTGCCGCTATGTTTGCACGATCATCTGCCCATTGGGCACATGACCGTCTACTATTCGCATTGGCGTGACGGCGGGAGAGCAGGGGCGAGCAGACGATGTCCGGACCGGATCCTTCGGAGGTGATCGAGTGAGCCCTCGGTCGGCCGGTAGGACCGTCCTGCAGCGCGCCTGGATGCCGTTGGTCACCGTCGTCGCGGTCGGGGTGGGCCTCCTGTGCATGCACAAGGTGCACCAGTTCTCCGAACCAGAGCCGGTCATCACCGTCAACGGTCCGCAGGCGCCCGAGGAGTTCAATCTCAAGCGGATCACCTACGAGGTGTTCGGCTCGGCTGGGGATGGCGGCAAACTCGTCTACGTCGACATCGACGGCCATCCGCATGAGGTTGACATCACGACCCTGCCGTGGTCGCACACGGAGACCACCACGCTCACGGTGGCGTCCGGCAGCATCTCGGTGCATGTCCATGGCGGCCAGGTGAGTTGCCGGATGCTGGTGGACGGCATAATCCGCGACGAGCGGTCCGGCAACCATCAGGACGCGGACGTCGAGTGCAGGGTCAAATCGGCATGACCGGGCATCGCCTCGACGAGCCCCGGCCCGAACGCCCGTTCATCCCCCGCATGGTCCGGACCTTCGCGATACCGATCATTCTGTTCTGGGCGCTCCTCGCGGTCACCACGAACACGTTCATGCCCCAAGTCGAACGGGTCGCAGAAGAACTCGCCGGGCCGATGGTCCCGCACTATGCGCCCTCGCAGCGGGCCCTGCTGCACATCGGCGAGAAGTTCCACGAATCCAACTCGACCAACCTGACCATGGTGGTATTCGAGGCGAACCGACCGCTCGGCGACCAGGACCACCGGTACTACGACGATCTGATGCGCCGCCTCGAGCACGACACCCAGCATGTGCAGTACGTAATGGATCTGTGGGGCAAACCGTTTACCGCGGCGGGCGCGCAGAGCGTGGATGGCAGGTGCACGTATGTGCTGCTGCGTCTCGCCGGCGACATCGGCCAGATCCAGGCCAACCAATCCGTGGACGCCGTCCGCGACATCATCAAGAAAGACCCGCCACCGCCCGGCCTCAAGGTCTACGTCAGCGGCGCTGCTCCGCTGGCGTCGGACACGCTGTCCATCGCGAACGCGAGCCTGAACAACGTCACGATCGTCACGATCTGCCTCATCGTCGTGATGCTGCTGCTGGTGTACCGCGCCCCCTCCACCCTGTTGGTGCCCCTGCTCGGAGTGCTCATCGAGATGCTCGTCGCGAAGGGCATCGTCTCGACGCTCGGGCATTACGGGTACATCGAGCTCTCGTCCTTCGCCGTGAACATCGTCATCGCGCTGACCCTGGGAGCGGGAACGGATTACGGCATTTTCTTGATGGGCCGTTATCACGAGGCGCGACAGGCGGGCGAAAGCCGCGAGGATGCCTTTTACATCGCCTACAAGGGTGTGGCGCCCATCATCATCGGTTCCGGACTGACGATTGCCGGTGCGTGTTACTGCCTGACGTTCGCGCGGCTGAACTATTTCCACACCATGGGCCCGGCCGTGGCGATCACCATGCTGTTCACCATCGCGGCCGCGATGACGCTGGGACCGGCGGTCTTGACGGTCGGCAGCCTGTTCGGGATGTTCGACCCGAGGACCACCGCCAGAGGGCATCTGTATCGGCGCATCGGGGCGAGCGTGGTGCGGTGGCCGGTGCCGATCCTGGTGGCCAGCTCTGCCGTCGTGATGATCGGGGCGATCTTTGTGCCCACCTACCGGCAGAACTACGACGACCGGCAGTACCAGCCGGCCGGTGCGCCGGCCAACCTGGGCTTCCAGGCGGCGGATCGGCATTTCCCGAAGAGCAAGCTGTTCTCCGAGATGCTGATGGTCGAGACCGATCACGACATGCGCAACTCGGCCGACTTCATCTCGTTGGACCGGGTCGCGCGGGCTCTGATCCGCCTGCACGGTGTGGCGATGGTGCAGGGCATGACGAGGCCCTTGGGCCGGGCGCTCGAGCACGCGAGCATCCCGTACCTGTTCACCACGCAGGGCAGCGGCAACGGCCAGCAACTCCCGTTCAACAAGGAGCAGAACTCCAACACCGACGCCCAGGCCGACATCCAGGCGCACTCGGTCGCGGTGTTGCGCAAAGAGATCGGCTTTTTCCAGAAGGTGTCCGACGAGCTGCACCAGACGGTTCTTACCGTCGAAGACCTGCAGAGGGTCAGCGACGACATCAGAGACGAGGTCTCCAACGTCGACGATTTCTTCCGCCCGATCAAGAGTTATTTCTATTGGGAGAGACACTGTTTCGACATCCCCATCTGCTGGACGTTCCGGTCGCTGTTCGAGACGATCGATCAAGTCGACAAGCTGGCCGACGACATCGCGGACGCGAGGGTGTCCCTCGAGGAGGTCGATAAGGCCTTCCCCCAGATCATCGCCCAGCTGAAAGCCACCGCCGACGACACCGAGGCGCTGCAGTCGAAGCTGGTCAACAGCTACGGATCGGCGGACCTGCAGAGCATCCAAACCAACGAGACCTACGACGATCTGATCAACGTGGGGAACGACTTCGACAAGTCCCGCAGCGACGACTTCTTCTACATCCCGCACGAGGGATTCGACAACGACGACGTCAAGGCCGGCATGAAGTTGATGATGTCGCCGGACGGCAAGGCGGCTCGCTTCATCGTCACCCACGAGGGCGACGCGATGGGCCCCGAGGGCGTGGAGCACGTCGAGCAATTCCCCGAGGCGATAAAGACGATCCTCAAAGAGACCTCGTTGGCCGGCGCGCGCATCTACATCGGCGGTTCGGGCTCCAACGACAAGGACATCAAGGAATACGCGATGTCCGACCTGATGATCGCGGCGATCGCCGCCTTCGTGCTGATCTTCCTGATCATGATGTTCTTGACCCGAAGTCTGATCGCCGCCTTCGTCATTCCCGCCACGGTGGCCTTTTCGTACGCCGGGGCGTTCGGGCTCTCGATACTCGTCTGGCAACACCTCATCGGCCTGCACCTGCACTGGCTGGTGCTGCCGCTGACGTTCATCATCCTGGTGGCGGTGGGTTCGGATTACAACCTGCTGCTGATCGCCCGGGTCAGGGACGAGCTGCACGGCGGAATTCACACCGGTCTGATCCGTGCGCTCGGCAGCACGGGCGGTGTGGTGACCTCGGCCGGTCTGGTGTTCGCGTTCACCATGCTGGCCATGCTCACCAGCGATCTGCGCACCATCGGCCAGGTCGGCTCCACCGTGTGCATCGGCCTCCTGCTCGACACCCTGATCGTGCGGTCGTTCGTCGTGCCGTGCATCCTGCGGATCCTCGGCCCCTGGTTCTGGTGGCCGACGCTGGTGCGCGCCCGTCCGCTGCGGCAGGCATAACGGCGCTAGCCCGCGCCCTTGCCGTTGTCGACGCGATATACGGCGCCGTGCACGGCCGCCGCGGCATCGCTGGCGAGGAAGGCGATCACGTTCGCGACGTCGAGCGGCTGCATCATGCCGCGCGGCGAGGCCGTCCGCATGATCAGGTCGTAGTTCGGGCCGTCCGGCGGGGTGAAGTGCTCGATCTGCGGCGTGACCATGCCGCCGGGACAGACGGCGTTGACGCGCAAGCGATCCGCGGTGTATTCGACCGCCAGGGCGCGGGTGAGCCCGATCAACCCGTGCTTGGCGGCGCAGTAGCCGGCGGAGTAGGCCTGGCCTTCGACGCCCGCGATGGAGCTGACGTTGACGATGTTGCCGCCCCGCGCCAGCAGATGGGGCAGCGCGGCGCGGCAAAGGTAGAACGGACCGTTGAGATTGACCGCGAGGTCCTGCGCCCAGTCGTCGTCACTCATCGACTCGGTCCGGCGCATCTGGTGTCGCCCGGCGATATTGATCAGGACGTCCAGGCCGCCGAACTCGCGGACGCACCGCTCGACCGCGTCGCGGCAGGCCTGTGCCGAGGCGACGTCCGCCGAGGCATAGGAGCCGCGTTCCACGTCCGCGAAGACGTCGGCCAGGCGCCCGCTATCCCTTCCAATACCGAAAACCGTTGTACCCCGGCGGGATAACAATCGCGCCGTCTCCGCGCCAAGCCCGGATGACGCGCCGGTCACCAGCGCCACCTTGTCCTGTAGTGCCGACATCGCCGTCATCGTCGCTCAGTAAGGCCGCACCCGCGGGACGCCGCCCCGCAGCAGGTCGAGCGGCGCAATGACTTTCGGCCCCCAGAACCGCAGCGCGGGCTCGGCGCGGGGATTTCGCCGCACGCGGCGCGCGGCGAGCACCACGAGCAGACCGATAGCGGTCCTGCCCACCGCGACCCGGCTCGTCCGCCTCTTCCAGGTCGACGGCGCCGAGGCCGACCGTCTGCCGAAGTAATAGCCGACGCACGCCGCAAGCGCCAGAGCGGCGATTCCCGCAAGCACCGTCATGGTGATCAGCGTTCTTGGTCACCGTCGCGGCGGGGTCACGCGTGGGCCACACCTCGGTCACTAACCGCGGCGGTCCACCCGGTTTGCGCTAGCCGATCTCGCTTGCGACATACACCGCGACATATCCGATCGGGATGCCGGTCCACGTCGCGATGCATTGCCGTGCCGCCACTTCCACGGCGGCCCGGTGGCCGGCGCGGGCGGTCCTGCCGATCTCGGGGATGCGGATCATCCATCCGTCGCCGTCGCGGGTGACCTCGATGTCGAAACACTGGCCGACCATCGGACACTTCACGCGGGGAACGACACGTCGTGAACCGGTGCTGCGCAGCACTCGCGGGCGCAGCAGAGTGGGCTGAGTGGGCATGGCTGCTTTCCTGAGTCGCAATCGAACCGCGGGCAAGAGTAATGCGCATCGGGGCGAAAACCTAATCGGCCGGTGCCGGCACGCTCCCGCTGAGGTGGGCGCGGGCGGCCTGGACGAACCCGGCGACGAGCGGGTTCGGATCACCGACCCGAGTGGCGACCACAACCTTGCTGGCAGGGAAGCCCCGGACCGGCACGGTGGTCAGATCGGCGCGCAGGGAGGCCCGCCGGTCCCCCGCCGGCACGACCGCGATCGCCTGGCCGCTCGCGATGAGTTCGAGCCTGTCTTCGAAGCTCTGGTTGACCGGTCCGACAGAGATCGGCCCGGGGTCACTGGGCCGGTAGGAGGCCGTCGGGTAGATCGCGCGGGCCCCGCCGTGCGGGCAGATGAAGTCCTCGCCGGCGAAGTCGTCCGCCGACACCGACGCACGGCCGGCGAGGTGATGCCCGACCGGCACCACGAGGACCCGCGGCTCTTCGTAGAGCACGGTCATCCGGGCCTCGTCCGCCGAGAAGGACAGCGGCTCCCTGGCGACCAGGACGTCGACCTGCCCCTCGATGAAGGCCCGCTCCTCCTTGCACTCCAGATGGCGGGTGCCGATCTCGGCCCTCGGGTGGCGGCGGCGCAGGTCGCGGACCGCCGGGGTGACGACGAGATCCTCGACGTACCCGATGATGATCTTGCCGGCCGGCGCGTAGGCGCGGGCGGTCAGCGCGGCCTGGCGAGCGGCGCGCAGAAGCGCCTGCGCCTCCGGGAGGAACGCCTTGCCGGCCTCCGTCAGCCGACTGCCCTGCGGCGTGCGGTCCAACAGCCGCACCCCGAGACGAGCCTCCAGGCGCTGAATCTGCCGGCTCAGCGCCGGCTGCGCCACGTGCAGCTCGGCCGCCGCCCTGCCGAAGTTCAGGTGCTCCGCGACGGCCGTGAAATAGCGGACCAGCCGGAGCTCCAGGTCGGTTCCGAGATCGTTCACCGGATAGTCCCCACGGGAACCTTCAACCCGGCCTGCGGTCGGAGGTATTCCGCGCCCCGCGCCCCATACCGTTTCCGCATGACGGGTTGCCGAGCAGGTCTTGGACTCGCACGCCGGACTGCCAAACACTCGAAGGGACAGGTTGCGGCGAGAGAGGCGGTGCAAGTGGACAAATACGACGGCAAACGGGTCGTCATCACCGGGGGGACGAGCGGCATCGGCCTTGCCACCGCCAAGGCGCTGATCGCCGGCGGCGCGCGCGTCCTGGTCACCGGCAGGACCCCGGCGTCGCTCGAAAATGCAAGGGCCACACTCGGTTCGGGAGCGCTCGTCGAGGCAAGTGACGCCATCTCCGGCATTGACGCGCTCGCCGGCCGCGCGGCCACCGCGCTCGGGGGCGTGGACTTGCTCGTGCTCAACGCGGGCGTGACCCTCGCCTCCGCCGTCGAAGAAACCAGCGTGGCCCTTTACGACGAACTGTTCGACGTCAACACCAAAGCGCCCTATTTCACGGTGCAGAAATTTCTGCCGCTGCTGCCTGCGGGCAGCTCGGTTGTGATGACGACCTCGGTCAGCAACACCAAGGGCATCGCGTCGACGAGCGTCTACTCCGCGACGAAGGCGGCGCTGCGGTCCATGACGCGCACGTTCGCTCGCGAATTGATCGGCCGCGGCATCCGCGTCAACGCCGTATCGCCCGGACCCATCGACACCGGCATCCTCGAACGAACCATGCCCGCCGACGCGGCCCGCGAGTTCCTCGCCCAGATGAATGCCGACAACCCGATGCAGCGGCTGGGCGAGCCAGAGGAAGTGGCGAAGGCGATCATCTTCCTCGCGTTCGACGCGACGTACACCACCGGCACGGAGCTGCTCGTCGACGGCGGGGCGTCGGATCTGTGACGCCCGAGCAGTCGGCACATCGATGTTCGGCCGGCGCCGAAGGCCCTGGCGACGCAGCCATCTCGATACCGTGGCTCAAACCGGCAACAGCGTCCTACCGTCCAGCGTGCGAACGGGACGACCGATCCGCTCGAGCAGGGTCAGGGACTTGTGCACGCCACCGTTGAGACCGTCGCGGTCGCTCGTGCAGAGCGTCAAGGCGGCTTCGGCCATCGCCTCGATGGGCTCGAGGATGTCGTCGCCGGCGATGGCGTCCTCGCCGAGCGTCGCCCGCACACCCTCGGTCAGGACGGCCCGCACCGGGGCGAGGGCGTTCACCACTATCGAGTCGGCGTAGTACTCGGACGCGAGCCCTTCGCTCAGCCTGTTCAGGGCCGCCTTCGACGAACCGTACGCCGTCCCCTGGAGGTGGTAGATCGGGTCCGGCGGAGGCGTCGTCGGGATGTCGCCCGACAGCGAGGTGATGTTCAGCACCCAACCGCCGCCCCGTTCCCTCATCGCCGGAATCACTCGTTGGCACAGGTCGAACGGGGCGAAGTAGTTGATCGTCGTGATGAGCCGCAACCGCTTCTCCGTGATGTCGGTGAAGGGGATGAAGACCGAGGTGGCGGCGTTGTTGACCAGGACATCGACCGGGCCGAGGTCCGCGACCACGCGATCCACCAGGCTGGCCCGGGACTCCGACGACGTGAGGTCGACCTGATAGGGACTCACACGGCCCCCGGCCGCTTCGATGTCGGCCACGGTCTCGCGCAAGGTGCCCGGAACGGCACCCTGCGCCGGCTCGTCCAGGCTGCGGGCGGCGACAGCGACTATGGCACCCTCGCACGCGAACCGCTTCGCGATGGCGGCCCCGATGCCGCGGCTGGCGCCGGTCACCAGGGCCACTCGGCCCCGCAGCGGCCCCCCGGCGCCGCCCTCAGATGAATTCATGACCGTCCGATCGGGTTCTGGGAGACTCCGATCGGGTTCTGGGAGACATAGTGTCCCTGCTCCACGTGCGGTGGCCACAGGGTCGCGGGCAGGTCGGCGTAGCGGTAGTGGCCCGGCATCTCCATGCCGGGGATGCTGATCCGGTCCAGGAAAGCCTGGGGCGCGTTCCCGGACTTCGCGATCTCGACGAAGGTGTGCGCGGTCGATCCGAGGTCGAACCAGTCACGCTGCCAGGCGAATCGGATCTTGCCGTCGGTATCGTCCCTGGCCACGCCGAACCAGCTGCCGCCGATGCCGCGGATCTCGTATTCCCGTCCCTCTCCGTCCAGCAGGCCCGACCGTTGCTTCCAAAAGCCGACGATCATGGCGTTTTCCTCGTCGAGGACGGTCGCCATGTAGTCGTAGTGCCACCCCTCCAACCCCGCCATCTCCGTGCCCATCGCCCAGCGACGGATCTCGTCGCGGCCCATCGCCATGAAGTGCTCGTCAGGGGTGAACATCCAGCCATAGGTGGCGTTTTCGAGATAGCAGTCCGCCAACTTCCCCCAGTCGCCGGACCGTTCCGCCTCGCGGTTCATCTCCAGCCACTCGTCCCAGAACGCCTTGATCTCGGTGCGGGTAAAGCTGTCGCTCATGGCGTTGCCTTTCGTGGTGGTTGTCGATGCTTAGTACTGCCGGTAGCGGCGTTGGACGTGCTGCTGGCGGACGCGCACCTGTTCGCGCCGCTCCTCCGGCGACACTCGACGCGTCGACGCGGGAAGGTGGTCGTCGAGCCCGCCGAACGGGATCTTGCGCGCCGACACCGTGGGCAGCCGGTCCGTCGGCCGAGGGTAGGTCCAACGGATGGCCATGAAGCCCACTCGTAGTCCGGTCGTGTCGAGCCAGTTGGGCACGCCCGGGTCGCGGTGCGCGACGACGTACCGGTAGTGGCCGTCGTCGTCGCGCTCGGCCTGCGCACCGTTCAGGCTGCTCACGTGATTGGCGTAGTCGTGCGACTCGCCCCACACGTTGGCCAGGTGAAAGCCCATGTACGCCGGCGGCGCGAACACCTCGGTGTCGACGAGGAGGGCCTCGTCCTCCCCCAGTTCGTAGACGCCACCGGAGTAGATGTTGGTGCTCTGTCCGCCGCCGGCGGCCAGGGACGCGGCGGCCGGGGTGTTGAAGTCGTTGCGCGGCATGAAGCTGACTCCGTCACCGTTGCGGTCTCCGTGCGCCTCCAGCACCACGTCGTAGAACTTGTTCCAGAACCGGGTTTGGTTGTCGACGATCTCGCCGACGCGGCGCAATGCCGCCACCACGGTGGCCGGCTCGAGCGCGGGCGGGTGCTCACCGACTTGATCCAGGCGGTGGATCAGCAGCTCGGGTGATTCCTCGCGCTCCCAGTCGTGAAACAACGCCCGGACTGTCACATGCTCGGCATAGAACGTCCTACCGGTCCGGCGCGAATTCCGCTGCGTGCCAATGAAGTTGCCTGTGTGCCCCGCCGGCCTCTCCGGCGCCATAAGAATCTCGAAGCGACCGTCCTCCCCCACCACCAACTCCGAGGAGTCAAGCGTGCCGGTGTTGCCGCGCACTCCCGGGCGCAGTTCGGCGAGGTCGCCGCTGTCACCGGCGTAGCCCGTGTGGGCCTCGATGATGAGGTACTGGGGCGCGGTCAGGCCGGCCGGGGCCCGTCTCTGCCCACGCCAGTGCCCCGAGTCCCGCACCCGGCCGGTGATCCGGTACGGATACCTGCCGTCGACGGGCGTCGAGAGGTACAGGGCGTCGGCGTTGTCGATGGTGGCCTTGTCGAGCACCTGCAGGCTGCGGCGGAAATAGGGGAAGGCGGGATCCCCGAAAAAGGCTCGCTCGGCGGCCGAGTGCACGAAGCCGAGCAGGTAGCGGTACCCCTCCGCGAGGTCGCGCGGACCCGCCTCCGGCGGCGCGTGCAACTCAGGGGACTCGAGCGCCTCCCGGGCGCGGCCCAGCCGGTCGATCATCTCGTCCCAGGCGCCGCGCAGCGCGTCGGCATGTTCAGCTGGCACGGCCCGACTCCCATCCGAAACGGTCGAACAGTGGAGCCAGCCGGGTGCGGATCTCGCCGGGCTCGAGCCCGAACTCCCCGAGGCTGTAGGTGTGTCCGGACCGGTATTCGCGGCCCCTTTCGACCGCCAGCGCCTCGTCTTGTTCCGGCACCATGTCGATCCCGATCTCGTCGTACACGCGCCGCATCGTGCCGGCCGGGTCCGTCACGAGGTCGCCGTAGTTCACGATCGCGCTGCGCACCTCGGGGTGGGCAGCCAATACGTCCAGCGGGTGCTGGTAGTAGTGGTACGACGAGTCCACGAACGACCGGAACGACTGCTGCATGTCCGACTCGGACCGCTTGCGGGCGGCCCAGGCGAACTGCATCAGCTTGAGGAAACTTGGAATCGTCTCGTAGGGATTACGCACCGGCACAACGAATTTGGCGTCAGGAAAGGTCCGAATCAAACTTTCTACCCGGCCGCAGTGGATCGGGGCCTTGGAAAGATGCTTCAGCCCAACACCGTTGAGCACCAACTGCCGGCGCACGCACTCCTTATAGAACCGCATGACGCGGCGCCGCTTGCGTTCGGGCCACCGGTCGTCGACATAGTAGAAGTCCAGGTCCTGCGCCTGGGGGTACTGCAGGACCCAGAATCCCGACGCGCACGACGTTGTCAGCAGAAACTCGTCCTCCTCCGGCGCGAAAAGCCCGGACTCGTGCACACTGTTGCTCTTGCTGAACAGGCGCTCATCCAACGCGTCGATCCGCTTGCGGAGCCGACCGCCCAGCCGCTGATCCCACCGCAGCACCGCCCGAAGGATCTTCTTCTCGAGGAGCGAGGGGAAGAACATCTCCCAGAGCAGCACGTAGGAGAAGCGGGGATCGTTGGCCATCATGCGGTGCAGATAGGTCGTTCCGCTGCGGGCGTGGCCCACCACGAAGACGGGCCCGCGGACGTCAGTGCGGCGCAGTGCGGGAAAGACGATCGGGTCAAGCGCGAACGTGACAGTGTGCAAAACGGCCAGGGCCGGTATCACGACGCACAGCGTGCGGTACTGGCGGCGGCGGCGGGCGGCGTCCCGCTCGCGACGGACCAGGCGGACCAGCGTCCACCAGGTGCGCCAATCAAAGTAGAAGAAGTTGTTCACCGTGCCGCCTCAGGGATTGACCTTGCTGATGATCTCGTCCGCGAACCGCTCCAGCCTTGCCAGCTTGTCCGCCAGCGACTGCATGTCATCCCCCTTGACGTAGGGGTTGCGGAAGCCGACCAGCACGTCCGTGACGCCAATGTCTTCCAGGCGCCTGCATCCGTCGACGGTGCGAGCGTCTGGGCTGACGGCATGAATCTCGAAGGCGTCGTTGGCTTTACCCGCCTCGGCGCGAAAGGAGCGCAGCTTCCCGAGCATCGACTCGAGCCCGTCGGTGGGGCCGCCGGCGTGCATCCACCCGTCGCCCCTCGTCGCCGCGCGGCGCAGCGCGGCCCCCGAATGGCCGCCGACGAGGAGCGGAATTGGCCGGCCGGGCACGGGACACACCTTCAGCGAGGGGATGTCGTAGAACCGCCCGTGAAACTCGAAGAACTCGCCGGATTCCAGCCCGCGGAAGATTTCGATGGCCTCGTCCATGCGTGCGCCCTTGTGGGCCGGGTCGACCCCGGCCATCAGATAGTCGTCGGGGTACGGGCTCGTCCCGATCCCGACTCCAAGGCCGAGGCGGTTGCCGGTCATCCGCGCGACCGAGAACGCCTGCTTGGCGGCCAGCACGGGCGCGCGAAGCGGGAACTTCACCACGAAGGTGTTGAAGCGGATGCGCTCGGTGATCGCACCGAGGAATGCAGCGAGGACGAACGGCTCGATGAACTCCTTGCCTTCGAGGAAGCTGCGGTCCCCGTCGGCCGTGTACGGGTAGATGGCATCTGAGTGCTCGGGATAACCGATGGAATCAGGGATCGTGAACCCGTCGTATCCTGCCGCCTCGGCGGCCACCGCGAGGCGCGGCAGGTACTCCGAACGGGTCATCACATCGGTGAACGTGAAGCGCATCAGCTCAACCCCCGCACTTCTCGCCGGGACCGGTGCAACTCGATTCGCGCCAGTCGGGAACGAGGCGGGTGCTTGTGGTCCGCGCGGCCGCAGCTACTACCGGGCCGATGGCCTCCAGCCGCATGTTCCGTCGGGCCGCCACCGAAATAGCGGCGACCACGCCTTGGGAGCCGAGTACTGGTGCAGCCACCGAACTGATTCCCATCGCGCACCCCTCGGCACTCGAGAAGGCCAGGCCGCGCCGTCGTCGCACGAGATCCAGCCGGCGATGTAGCTGCTCGATGCTCATTCCGTCACCGCAGGCCCGTCGGCCGTCGGCGGCGTAGCGCCGGTCGACGTCCTCGGGCGGCAGCTGGGCGAGCAACGCCCGGCCGGTGACGGTCTCCTCGGCGCCCAGCCGGGCTCCCACCTGGGACGGCACGCTGTGCGCTGCAACGCCCCCGACCTTGTCGAGGTAATGCACGAAGCTGCCCTCCAGAACGCCAAGGTGACTTACCGCTCCCGTCGTGAGGTTCAGGTCGGTCAGCACCGGGGACGCCGCCGCACGAACGTCGGTGTAGTCCACCGTGCACCCGTGAAGTTCCCGAAGCCTCGTTCCGAGCCGGAAACCGTCGGGGCCGTGCTCGAGCCAGCCCATTTCCACGAGCTGACGCAGGATGCGGAAGGTGGTCGAGCGGGGCAGTGCGGCGTGCTCGGCGACCTCCTCGAGCCGAGCGGATTGGCGGTGTGGCCCGAAAACCTCCATCACCTGAGTGACTCGTTCGACGACCCCGGACCGCGCCGCCTTGTCCGAGCGACGGACATCCGGTTGGGAAAGCAGCAATGTCATCGTGCGCCGCACCTAATGAGCCGCCGAGGCAGGGTCGAGCGTCGCGAAGGCGTCAAGCTTGTCCGACAGCCTGCCGACGTAAGCCTGTACCTCCGAGGTTGACTCGTCGGGTAGTCCGTACACCACTTCGGACACCCCGAGGTCGGCCCAGTGAGACAAGCGGGAGGCGTCCGGACCGTGGGTGTCGAGCACGACAATCCGCGGCCGTCCGCTGCGGCCGGCCGAATCCCATTCGGCGTGGAGCAAATTGACTGATATTTCGATGTCGGCATCCTGGGGCGTCGACATCCACCCGTCGGCATTCTTGGCGATCCATTTCAGATTCTTCTGGTTGCCCGCGGCCCCGATCAGTATCGGCAGGTGCGCCTGAACGGGCTTGGGCCACGCCCAGCTGGGGCCATAGCTGACGAACTCACCGCTGTACGAAGCCTCTTCCCTGACCCATAGCTCGCGCCTGGCTTCGATGTACTCGCGCAACATGGTTCGGCGTCGTCCCGCGGGCACGTTGTGGTCGGCCAGCTCGTCGAGGTTCCAGCCGAAGCCGGCGCACACCTCGACCCGGCCGCCCGAGAGGTGATCCACGGTCGCGATCGACTTGGCCAGGGTGATGCAATCGTGCTGCACCGGAAGGCAGACCGCGGTGGATAGCCGGATCTCGGTGGTCACCGCGCAGGCGGTGGCCAAGCTGACCCAGGGATCCAAGGTGCGCATGTAGCGGTCGTCGGGCAGGCGGGCATCACCGGTCGCCGGATGGGCGGCCCCGCGCCTGGTCGGTATGTGGCTGTGCTCGGGAACGTAGAACGTGGCGAACCCGCCCTTTTCCGCGGCCGCCGCCGCGTCCGCGGGGGTGATGCCGCGGTCACTGGTGAAGAGAACGGCGCCGAAATCCATGCAGGAGTCCCTTCTTCAGGCTTCCCGGTCATGGATGGACAGCGCACGAGTCGGGCACATGTCGATGGCACGCTCGATTTGGTCGTGCGCACCGTCAGGTGGTGCGGCGTCGAGGATCTCGACCCACCCGCGTTTGGGCACCCGGAAGTAGTCCGGCGCCTCGACTTCGCACATCGCGTGGCCCTGACACAGGTCCAAGTCGGCTTCAACTCGAAAACCCATTGCTATGCGACCTTCCGCCTGCGGTAGCTCACTTTGGCCGGGCGATCCAGCTGCACGACCATCTTCGTGTGATCGTTGCGGTAGGTCTCTGGGGGCTGAGCCATCTCGAACTCGTACTTGCGTAGGAGCACTGAGAAGATTGCCTTGATCTGCATGGTGGCGAAGGCCGCACCCACGCAGCGGTGCCGTCCGGCCCCGAACGGAATCCATGTCCAGCGGTTGACGATGTCGGCTTGTTCGGGCTTGTTGTAGCGGTCGGGAATGAAGGCGTCAGGATCGGGGAAATCCTCCGAGAGCCGGTTCGAGATGGCCGGCGATGTCGCGACGAAGTCACCGTCGCGGATTCCGTAGCCTTGCACCTCGAACTCGCCTTTCGCAACCCGCATCAGGATGATCAGCGGCGGGTGCAGCCGCAGCGTTTCCTTGACCACGTTGTCCAGCAGCGGGATTCGACGCAATGCGTGAAAACTGACCTCCTGGCCGTCGGCATACAACTCATCGAGTTCGGCTTGCACCTCGGCGTAGATGTCGGGATGGCGGATCAGCTCGATCAACGTCCATGATGAGGTGCCGGAGCTGGTGTGGTGACCGGCGAACATCAGCGAGATGAACATGCCGGTGATCTCGTCGGCGGAGAACCGGGGATTTCCCTGTTCGTCTTTGATCGTCACGAGAACGTCCAGCATGTCACGGTCGGCCTTGGTCTTCGGCGGGTCGGCCAGCCGCTGATCCATCGCTTGTTGCACCAGTGCAACGAGTTTCACGCGTGCCTCGTCGCGCAGGCGGAAGCTCTCGATCGGCAGGTACGGGTCGACGTAACACAGCGGGTCGGTGCCGCGCTCGAGCATGTGGTAGTACTCGGCGAATCGGTGGTCGAGTTGCTCGCGGAATTTCAGCCCGATCAGGCAGGCCGTCGACGTGTAGATGGTCAGCTCGGCGAAGAAGTCGAGTAGTTCGATCTCGCCCTCGTCGCCCCAGTCGGCGATCATCTTCTTGACCTCGCCCTCGATGGTGGCCGCATGGCCCTTCATCTGCTCGCCGCGCAGCGCCGAGTTGTGCAGCATCTCCTTGCGCCGCTCCGGGCTGGCGTCGAACACCACGCCCTTGCCGAAGATGGGCGTCATGAACGGATACGCCTCGGCCTGATCCAGATCCTCGTCGGCAGACCGGAAGAAGAACTCGTTGGCACGCGCGCCCGACAACAAGGTCACGTGCTTGTCGACCAGTTGGAACCAGCCGACGTCACCACATTCCTCGCGCACCCGCTGCATCAAACCGATCGGGTCCGTTCGGAATTCTTCGAGGTGGCCGTGCTCTTCCTCGCCACCGGAAACGCGCGGAACGGCTGTCGTCGTGGTCATGGTCAGGCAATCTCCTGTCGTCGAGCCGCGATGGCGGTCGATGTTGGTCATTGGGTCGCCGGATTCGGGTGTGCCGACGGTTCGAGAAGCCGAGAATTCATGACCAGCGCCACCGCGGTGTCGAGTTCGTCGGCGACCTTTCGGTAGCCGCCGGGCGTAGAGCGCGCGTGCATCATCGCCCCGGAGAACGTCATGTGCAGCGTGATCGCGACGTCGGCCGAATGACCCGGCCCCAATGAGGCCGCGATGCGTCGGCCGACCTCGCCGGCAATGCGCGCGCGCACCCCGTCAACCGCGATGTCATCGGCCATCAACGCTGTGGTGCACGCATCCGCGAGGCAGGGGGTGTCCGCAACGAGCAGCACGAGTTCGCGCAACTGCGCTTTGACACGGGTTTCGGCAGCGTCATTCACATCGACGAAGCTGCGCGCGTTGAGCAGAAGTCTCAGATACACCTCGGCGATCAGCGCGTCCTTGGACGGGAAATAGGTGTACGCCGTCGTTGGCGACACCCCGGCCGTCGCGGCGACCGAGCGCACCGTGAGCTCGGCATAGGGAGAGCGCGCGAGTTCCTCGACGGCGGCGTCGAGGAGCTTGCGAACGCTCTGCTCGGACCGCACGTTCTTGTGCCGCCGACCGCGATGGCGGGAAGCGTCGGCGACGGCTATTCCGGACACTTGTCCAGATTATCCTTCGACATTCGACCATGGCAAGACGCATTTAAATACGCTGTCATAAGCCCTAGCTGGATGTGAAGGCATGTGAACAGCGGCCGCTCAACGGGCCCGAGACCGCCGCGTCGCCGGGTTTATCCGAACACTTGTACATGTATTACGGCGCCTCGCCACCCTCGGACCCGCCGACGATTGCCAACTTACCTTACGCTTTGTAATGTAATTTTCAGAGGGTGCTGCGTAATTCGTCACCGTGCATCGAGGGCCAGGAGTGTTCCCGCATGACCACATCACCGAAGCTCCGTGACGGAGTCGCGTTCCCGGAGGGCTTTGACTTCACCGATCCGGCACTGATGGCACGTGGCATGCCAGTGGAGCACTTTGCGGCGCTGCGTCGCAGTGCGCCGGTGTGGTGGAACCCCCAGGAGCCCGATCGCGGTGGCGGCTTCCGCGACGGTGGCTACTGGGTTATCTCGAAACACGCCCACATTCGGGAGATATCCCGCGACCCGCAAGCCTGGTCCTCCCACGACAACGGTTGCGTGATGCGCTACTCAAATGACGTCCCACCAGAGGAACTCGAAGCTGCAAAAGTGCTGCTGCACAACAGCGATCCCCCCGTGCACACACGGCTGCGCAAGTTGATTTCGCGGATGTTCACTCCTCGCAATGTCACCGCCCTCGAGGCGAGTCTGATCGATTCGGCGCGGTTGATCGTGGCCGAGGCGGCCGCCAAGAAGGAGGGCGACTTCGTCGAGGACATCTCGCGTCGATTGCCGATGAAGGCGATCGCCGACCTCGTCGGCTTCCCGGCCGAAGACCATGATCGGTTGTTCGCGTGGTCGGACGCGATGATGGGCAGTGAGGACCCCAAGTATGCCGAGGATTCCAAGCAGGCGATGGTCGAGTTGATCGGCTATTCCTATGTCCTGGCCGAGCAGCGCAAACGAAAGCCGGCCGACGACATCATCACCCGGCTGGTGACGGCGGGCGAGGACGGTGACCAGCTCTCCGAGATGGAATTCGGTTATTTCATCGTCCTGTTGGTCACCGCCGGTAACGAGACGACGCGAAACGCGATCTCCATCGGCATGCAGGCCCTGCTCAACAACCCGGCTCAGTGGGAGCTGTACAAGACAGCTCGTCCCGTCACCGCCGCCGACGAGATCATCCGGTGGGCCAGCCCCGTCAACGCATTCCAGCGCACCGCCAGGCGCGATACCGAACTCGGTGGTGTGGTGATCCGTCGCGGCCAGCGGGTCGGGTTGTTCTACGGCTCAGCCAATTACGATGAGGACGTGTTCGATGATCCGTTCGCTTTCGACATCGAACGAAACCCCAACCCGCACCTCGGATTCGGAGGAACCGGACCGCACTATTGCATCGGCGCGAACCTCGCGCGCAAGGAGATTGCGGTCATGCTCGACGCCATTGCCGATCGGCTCCCCGACATCGAGATGATCGGCGAGCCGACCAGAGCACAGTCAGGATGGATCAACGGGATCGCCACGATGCCGGTGCGGTTCACGGCTGGCTGAGCGGCAGTTGCCCACCTCACCCTTCCGCCTGTTACCTTACACAATGTAAAGTAACAGACCTCCGTCGTTGACCGCTCCGCTTGCGCGGCGCCGCAGGCGACAGCCGACAGGCAGGACAAGGTTTTGCAGAAAAAAGCACTTCAGGCAAAGTTCGATCTGACCGGTAGAACCGCAATCGTGACCGGCGGAACTCGCGGAATCGGCCTGGCGATTGCCGAAGGTTTGATCGGCGCCGGCGCCAACGTCGCCATTGCCAGCCGCAAACCCGATGCCTGCGAAGCCACCGCTCAACGCCTACAGACGATGGGCGGCAAGGCGATCGGTGTGCCAACGCATCTCGGTGACATTCGGGCGATCAATACGCTCGTCGAAGCCACTGCGGGCCAATTCGGGGGTATCGACATCGTCATCAACAATGCCGCCAACCCGTTGGCACAGACCCTCGGCGACATCAGCCCGGAGGCCTGGGAGAAGTCCTTCGCGGTGAATCTGCAGGGTCCGGTCTTCTTGGTGCAGGCCGCACTTCCGTACCTGCGCGACAGCCGGCACGCGGCCATACTCAACGTCGTCTCGGTCGGGGCATTCATCTTCTCGCCATGGGTGTCGATGTACACGGCCGCCAAAGCGGCGATGGTTTCGTTCACCCGGTCGATGGCCGCCGAATTCGCCTCCGCAGGAATACGGGTCAACGCCCTGGCCCCGGGTTCGGTCGACACCGACATGGTTCGCAAGAACCCGCCCGAGTTCATCAAGGCCATGGAAGCCTCCTGCCTCATGCAACGCATTGCCCAACCCGACGAAATGGTGCCGCCGGCGCTTCTCCTGGTGTCCGACGCCGGCAGCTTCATCACGGGTCAGACCCTCATCGCGGACGGCGGCATGGCGGCCCGGTAGGAGTTGGACGAGTGACGACAACCCCGCCCCTGCGAGCCGTAAGAAAGAAGTCGAATGGTCGTCCGCGGAAAGTATTCAGCGTTCAACGTCGAAGCTCTCGACGACGGTGCCATCGCCCTATTGACGATCGACCGGCCACGCCGGGGCAACGCGCTGGATTCGCAGACGCTGGCCGAACTGCACCGCATACTGGACACCGTCAATGGGGATCCCGTGGTCCGTGCGGTCGTTCTCACCGGAACAGGTTCCGTCTTCTGCGCCGGTGCCGACATCAAAGCCACGCCGGGTGACTTCACCGACCATGAAGCAACTCCCTATGCGGCGATACACGCCCGCGCGGCCTCGGCCACGGCCGTCACGATGGCCGCCCAAGAACTCATGGCCTCCGCATTCGAGAAGATCCACCGGCTGCGTCAGCCCGTCATCGCGGCCGTCAACGGTGCCGCCGTGGGCGGCGGCTTCGCGCTGGCGCTGGCCTGTGACATTCGTTATGCCAGCCCGAGCGCCAGCTTCGGAGCGGTATTCATCCGCCACGGGGTATCGGCATGCGATATGGGCACCAGCTACCACCTGCCGCGGTTGATCGGCGCCTCGCGCGCAGCCGAACTCATGCTGACCGGCCGGGTGTTCGATGCCGCCGAGGCCACCCGGATCGGACTGGTCCTCGACCTCGTCCAGAACGAGGCGCTCGTCGAGCGCGCGATCGAAAAGGCCCGCGAAATCGCCTGCCATTCACCACTCGCCGTGTGGATGACCAAGGAGACGATGTGGCAGACCGTCGATGCACCCAGCTTGCGCCATGCGCTCGACATCGAGAACCGCACCCAGGTCATGTGTACCGCCACCGGCGACCTGGCGGATTCGTTCGCCGCGTTTCGTGGCGACGGCGCAACAAGTCCAAAGCCGCTATAGGAACCCCCCCACTAGTCAACGAGGTGAAAATGGCCCCGATCGTCAACTACGACAACAAGGTCGCTGTCGTCACCGGTGCGGCCACCGGCGTCGGCGCCGCTCTGGTCGAGCAATTACGCGCCGCAGGTGCCGCCCACATCGTCGCGCTCGACATCAAACCTTGCCGCGGGCCAGTGGACGAGACCATTCCCGTCGACTTGTCGGACCCGCTGGCCATCGACGAAGCGATCAGCAGGCTGCCCGAAACCATCGATGCGCTGTTCAACAACGCGGGTGTGGCCGCCACGCTGCCGACCGAGATCGTCATGGCTGTCAACGTCCTTGCGCCGCGTCGCCTGATCGATGGTCTGCAACACCGCATGCCGTCCGGCAGCGCGGTCGTCATCACCGCATCCTCCGCGGGGGGTGGCTATCAGCAGCACCTGAGGGATATCCAATCGTTGCTCGACATCGACGATTGGCAGACCGCGCTGGAATGGGTGCGCCAAAACCCCGCTCTGACCAACAACCCCTACGGTTTTTCCAAGGAGTGCGCCCAGGTTCTCACCCTGCAGTGGGCGATTCCCCTTGCCCGCAGGGGGATACGCATCAACAGCGCCTGCCCGGGCATCATCGACACCCCTTTGCTCGTCGATTTCAACACGTCAATGGGTGAACCCATCATCGAATGGATGGTCAGCCAAAGCGGTGGTCGCCGCGCCGCGCCCGCCGAAGTCGCCTCGGTGCTCGCATTCCTGGGTTGCGACGCGGCCGGCTACGTCAACGGCACCAACATGCTCGTCGACAACGGGTTCACCGCCGCCGTCCTGACGAACCAGATCGACTACGCCGCGATGCCACCGGTCGACGCACTGTTGAACGCCGGCCAGTAGCCGGCCCTCGCGGCTCGCCGTTCATGTCTCCGTCAGCGATGCGGTGTCGTGGTTGAAGTAGCTGCCGTCGAGCATCCCTTCCAGAGCGGCACGATGCATGATCATCTCATCCGGGTTTTCCGGCAGCTCCACCTGCCCGAAGGCGCTGGCACGCAATTGGACTCGAATCGTGATGATCGCTTGCCGCAGGGCGGCGTAGACGACGTAGAAATCCAAGTTCACCGGACGGTGGCCGGTGAACTCGGTGTACATGTCGGCGACGCGCTCGGAGCGCAGCATGTCCGGCAGCCCCGGCAGCCCCGCGCTGTGTGCGATGTCTTCGAAGAACCGGTGGAAGAAAATCATCCAGCCGATGTCGAGCTCGCGTGGCCCGAGTGAGGCCATCTCCCAATCCAATAAGGCGACCGGCGCAAAGTCGCGGTAGATGACGTTGCCGAGACGCGCGTCGCCCCAGGACAACACCGTTGCCGCAGCGTGGCCGCCCGACGGAGCCGTATCCGCGGGCCAATGCTCGTATAGCCAGTCGAAAGTGCGGTCGATCAACGGCGCGCCGCTACGACCGGCCCTGGCCCACTCGTAATAGGCGCGGGTGTGGCGGACATGGGCGGCCAGCGCGGTCTCGCCGGCGCGGCAGCGGTCGAGGAACGAGAAGTCGGCCGGGCTGGCTGCGTGCACTCGCGCCAGCTGCTCAATCGTGCCGTGCTGCAACCGTTCACGACTTGCCACGCTCGCCTCCGTGAGCCAAGAGGCGAAGTTGTAGGGCATCACATCGGGCGGAATCTGACCGTCGACATGGTCCATGACAAAGAAGGGAGCGCCCAACGGTTCCGGGTCCTCTTCACACCACAACACCCGTGGCACCGCCGGCGGATGGGGCTGGGCTCGCAGTCGCTGAAGGATCAGGTACTGCTCACCCATGTCGTACCGGGGGAATAATGGGCTGGCATGCGGTTGTGGTGCAATGCGAACCACCATCCGATGCGGCTGTCCGTCCCAGTCGGCGGCCACGACGAGCGTCTCGCTGGACATGCCGTTGGACGACGGCACAGCCGCCTCGACCACCTCGGCGCCGGCATGGCGGCGACGCAGCCAGCGCTCGAAGCCGCCGCGCAGCTGCTCGGGATCGGCTTGCGATGCGCGAGGTCGTGCCTGCTCGGAAGAGTCTCCGCTCACAGTCACATCCGTCCTGTCTTTCGTTTGGCGTCTTGGCATCACGCTCTCTGAGAGCGCACCGAACGGCCGAGTGGATTAGTTGACACCATATAAGGTAAATGTGCGCAAGGCTATAGACGGCGCCCTGCGGCCCGGTTAAAATGTGAGGATATACTCACAATTTGGAGGTGTGGCATGCCGGAAGCCCTGCCGATGCCGTCGGGGTGGTTCGCAATCGGGCTGTCGAGCGACTTTGCCTGCGGAGAGGCGAAACCCGCGCGCTGGTTCGACCAGGATCTCGTTGTGTTCCGCGCCCAGGACGGCACACTTGCGGCGCTCGACGCATACTGCCCCCATCTTGGCGCCCACCTGGGCTACGGCGGAACGGTCAGCGACGGGGCCGTCACGTGCCCGTTTCATGGCTGGCGGTGGGCGGCGGACGGGTCATGCCGATCGGTGCCCTACGGCAACCGCGTCGCGCCCAAGATGCGCATCCGGTCGGTCCCGGTCGCCGAACAGGACGGCGTCGTGCTCCTCTGGCGCGGGCCTGGCGCACCGACATGGCAGATGCCGCGGTTCGACGAGCACCGCTGGACCGCCCCGGTGGTCATGCGGCGCACCATTCGCTCGCACCCTCAGGAAATCCTGGAGAACACAGCCGATTTGGCGCACTTCCGGTTCGTCCACCTCACCCACATGATGGAGCCGACAACCGAAGTGCGGGCCAAGGGCAACGTATTCGAGCTGTCCGTCGAGTCAGCACCCGAAGCGGTCGAGCCCGCTGTCCGTCTGGAGGACGAGGTGCTCGTCGCGGGCGCAGTCTTCTGTCACGGGCCGGGCATGGCGGGAGCAACGATCGCAGCCAAAGAGGTGCCGATCCACGCCCTGCAGCGCCTTTACGCAACGCCGATCGGCAATGGCGAGATCAATCTGCTGGGCGTCGTCAACATTCGCATCGACGACGAATGCGACGAGCCCACCGCCGCGTCGCTGATGGATGTGCTCAGTTCGGCGGTGATCGAGAACTGGGACCGCGACATCGTGATCTGGGAGAAGAAGCGTCACCTGCGGCAGCCGGCGCTCAACCCGAAAGAGCGGGTGATCTGGACGTTCCGGCGCTGGTACGCCAGGTATTACGACAACGAGCTGCCGGCGCCATCCAACGAGGCCCTCGCCCAGGTGGCTCCGGCCTGATCGACCAGAGCGCCGTGATCGTTATCCGCCGGCCGCGGGCCGCAAACCCCCGCAACGCAGACCTATTTCACCACGGCGATGCCGTGCATTACGAGCGAGCACAAGTGGTCGATCAGCTCGGACTCGCTGAGGGCCGTGTTGATCAATGTGTGCAGCATGACGGCGCCCCGGATGGTGTCAAGCAAGGCGCTGCCGTCGACGTCGCGGCGCACAACGCCTTGGCGCTTGCCCCGCTTGATCAGCTGGACGTAGGTGCTGCGCACCGGAGCGATATACCGTTCTTCGATCTGGGCGACCAGGTCCGACCGGTTGTAGAGCTCGGAGGCCAGCCCGGGCAACCCGGCCAGGTAGGCCGGGTCGAGCTGTATGTGAACCATCGCGGTGATCAGGTCACAAAGAGCGACGGAGAATTCCGTGTCGTTGTCGATCTCGGGGGCCGGATAGGCCGCGCCGAAGATGACCTCCTCGACCAGGGCGAACTTGGTACCCCAATTGTCGTACATGTACGGTCGCGACACTCCGGCCCGTCGGGCCACTTCCGAGAGAGTCACCTCGTCATAGCCGCCGGCGATGAGAAGCTCACGGGTCGCCGCGATCACCGCCTCCCGGCGTTGCGTGTCACGGGGGCGACCGCGGCCCACCTCGAGGCTTGGCGAATCATCGGGCGCCGCATCCGCCGACTTCGCCGTAGCGTTCCGCCGTGACGCCATGTGCCCACAATACTCACGACCGGACGCGACTCACGATCCCGGCCGCGCTCGACGGTCCTCCCGCGTGTCGGCATGGGACCGGGATGCCCTTGACAAGACGGGCCGTCGACAATGGAGAGATGAATGCAGTGGCGCGCGTGCGGGTCTCGCCGGCACGCAAGTCGGGTGTTGGCAGGTCCCCGTGACGTCGATGGCTCCGTCGAACAAGTCGCCGCGGGGAACGCGAAGCGCTGCTCCGCGCCCCCGGCGCGTGGACCACGAGGGGCCGAAGCGGGAAGCCACGGCGATGCGCCGACCGGCGCGTCAACAACGGAGCCAGGCCACCCTGGAACGAATCCTGCAGGGGGCCGGCCACTCGTTCGACGAGGCCGGGGTCGACGCGTCGACGATGGATGCAATCGCCGAGCGTGCCGGCACATCGATCGGTTCCGTCTACCGGTTCTTCAAGGACAAGGATGCGCTTGTCATCACCCTGACCGAACGCTGGCGCGAACGGGCCGCCGACGTCTTCACGGACCTGCACTCCGACGAGCGTCTGACCGCCGATGCCGACGAAGTGCTGGCGGACTTCATCGCCCGCTTTGCACGCCTCGTCGCTGAAACACCCGGCGCCCGAGGGCTGCTCGTCTCGACGATCAACGCGGCGGAAACTTTGCCGGACCAGTCGTGGACGCCCCATGTCGAGCGCTTCATCGCCCGGTACGCTCCCGGTCTGCCGCCGGCCAGAAGACGCGCTGCCGCACAGACCTATCAGACCATTACTTTCGCCCTGATGGTCGACGCCGCACGGGCCGGTCGCGCCATGCGCGCGCGGCTCGTGGAGGCGCAGAGCGTCCTGACCGGTTATATCCGCCAACTGGCGGCGGAAAGCTGAGGTTGTGGCTGCCCGGCAACCGAAACGTCGGCGCGGATCAGTACGGGCTGCTGCCGGTGCGAGCCAGTACCTGCGGCCCGTACTTATTGCTGATGAGAGTCCAAGGGTCGGCGTACCGGCCGCGGCGTTCCAGGCGGCGCTGCAGGGACAGGGCCGCCCGCAGGGTCGGGCGGAGGGCGGGTCCCAATAGCGCCATCGTGCGCCGCCAACCTACGGAATCTCCTATCCAGGAGAGAGTTTCAGACCATTCTGTCCGTTGAAAATCAAGCAGCGCCTGCGACTCCGTGGTGTCGAACCATCCGGTGAAGCTCCAGCCGCGGTCGTCGTTGCGGTCACCCGGAAGACCGGCCGACGGACCGAGCCTGCCGAGGCCCATCGCCTCCATCATGTCGTCCTCCATCTGCCGTTGCAGCCCGACGTAGGACTCGTTGCCGCCGATCAGCAGCACCTTTCCGTTGATGGTGCGTCCTCGGTCGACGGCGTTGGCAAACGCGAGCCCGACATCACGCGCATCGGCAGCGTGCAGCCGGTTGTCCGCCGGGGTCGCCCGCATCAACAACAAGTAATCGGAGTTCAAGTTCTTCTGGGCGTCCGGAGACACGACACCGCCGAGCCTGAGCAACGCGTACGGCAGCCCACTGTCGCGAACAACGATCTCGGCCAGCACCTTGTCCTCGCCGTATTGGTCGATCGGATTGGTCGGAGTCTCGGCGGTGATCCGTTCCGGGTAGCGATACGGGTTGCGCGAACCGTACACCGCGGCGCTCGAAGCTTTCACGAACAGAGGCGCCCGACTCAGCTTTCTGGCCGCTTCCACCAGATTGCGGGTTCCCTCGACGTTGACTCGGCGGGCCAGGCCCGGGTTGCGATACGACGCCGGAGACAGCATCGCGGCCAGATGCACGATCGCGTCGGGGCGGCTGGCCTCGACGGCATCGCGCACCGCCGCGCCATGCGTCAAGTCCGCGTACACCGGCAACAGCGCGCCGCCCTGCGCCCGGCTAGCCAGCTCCTCCTCGGCGTGCCGGGACCTGTCGGTGCGCAGATCCATGGCGACAACGGTCTTTCCCCGTTTCAGCAGAATCTCGACGCAGCGTCTGCCCACTTGACCGAATGCGCCGGTTACCAGGACCGTGTCGGCGGCCATCTCAACGCCTCAATGACGGAGCGTCGCTCACTGTGCCCGACGGCCGGCAACCCTTGCGGCGGCCTGTTTCAGTCGCTCGGGGATACGCAGCGCGATCACGGGTGTCACGAGGTCCTCCCGCAGCCGTGTGAGCTTCAAAGTCTTGATGCGCCATTGGCCGTCAGCCTTTTCGTAGGTTTCGTGGTAATGGCCGTAACCGACCAGGTCGATTCCGGGCGCGAGCCGCACCACATCCTGGAGCGCCCAGACTCCCCGCGCCGCGGTTGGTGAGGTGAGCTCGATCTCCGGCGCGTGTACCTGATGGGCCGTGGGCTGCGACGGTTTGCCGATATTGCTTCGAACGAACGCGACGAACGCGTCGGCGCCCACGACCACCCTCCCACCCCCGTCCGTGGTGTCTCCGCGGAAGTCATCGGCGAAGATGCTGCGCCACCGAACCCATTCCTTGGTGTCAAGGTAGCGGCAGTAGCGGGCCTTCAGTCGTTTGATCGCTTCGATGTCCGCCAGCGCGACGGCGTCCTCCATTACGGTCCTTCCACTTGACTCACGCGAACGTGGATGCAGGGCTGGCATTCTGCGCCAACCGACCCACGCGGGGTGTTCGGCGGCTGGCTGTCAGCGCGACTGTACCCTGTTCCACTCAATCCACCCGACGCCCTTGCCTCCATCCGAGGTGGTGACCTTGACCCACGCGCGCGGGAAGTGACTGAGCTGACCGGTTGGCGAGACCAGCCGGACCGGTGCGTGGCCGCCGATCTCCACGGTGGCCTCGACCCCGCCTGGCTCCAAGCGGATCATGCTGGAGATCGGCAATCCGTTGTCGGCAAACGCTTCTTCGACTTCGGCCGCCTCGAGCTCTACCAAACCCGTGTCGGATTGCTGAACGTAACCGATGACCGTGTTGGCCAGGCCCGCCAGACGCGCATCGACGATGTGTAGATGCCGCCCGTCGTCGAGGTGCAATGCACACCACATCCACTCCAGGCCGCCCCACCAGTCGCGGACCCCCCAGGAGTGATCACGTTGTCCGGGAACGGCATCGAGTTCGATCGTGGAGTCGCCCCAGCGCACGGTTCCCGAGACGGTGCACGGGATCTCATAACGGGGGGTAAGCCGGTAGAGGTACGGGATACCGGCCGTCGTCCAGATCAGATCCATCGCAAGATCGATCTCTTCGGCGTCAACTGGGTTGCTGCGCAACAGCGTCGCCGGGTCCCGGTGCGCTTGGCCGCGTCCGCGTACTGATACGCGATATTTCTTGAGCGGCTCAATCGGTTCCAGCGTCAGATCTATGTTGTCGGTCTGTACCTTGGTGGGGTCGGCCGGCAGTGCCGCGTTGAAGTCCAACACCGCGAGCGTAGGCAGGTCGGGCCCACACACCAGCGCACATATCCAGGCAACGTCCTCGTTGGGCATGAGCCCCAGGCGAACCCATCCGCCGATCCCCCGCGTTGCGTCGGCGAAATCGAAGTACCAGCTCTCGTTCCACAGCGGCGCCGTCTCGGCGGGGTGGGGCCGCTCGTCGGATTCATTCGGCTGCAACGGCTCGACGGTCATCGGGTCGACGGCCAATCCTCGGCAGGAGACCGCCGGTCGACGGTCGCGAACCGCGCGTATCGGTTCATCAACAGCTGCTCCTTCTTGTCGTGGTGTCTGACAGCCGGCGTTCCGCGCGGCGCGTGACCGTGCTTTCAGATTTAATCGGGCGGTCGCACGCGACCGACGCAGGCGACGAAGGGCCACATTTGAACGCGCGTCGCGGCATTTGTGAGGACATAAACCCTGCCTCAGGCGATGACGCCGCCGAGTTGCACGTCAGGCACTGGAACCATTCCAACCATTCCGAGGGAGCGGTTGCCCGACCACCGGTCAGGGCTCCTAACGCTTCGGCTTTGAACACGCACGCGGCACGGGTCAGTCGATGGTGCATCTGGCCCATTTTGGGCACCGTGTGCACGACGGGATCGCCGGGCCAGAGCACTACCTCACTGCCGTGCTCCGCCGCGTGGTCGAGGTGACGGCGGACGCCCGCCCGCTCGCGGTAGATGGCCTCGCACACCGCGACCGTGGTGGCGACTCGCCCGCAGTCCTCACCCGGCTCATCATTGAAGGTCGCGACCCGCACGCCGAGGATGCGCAAGGGTCTCGGGTCTGAGCACTCGGGAAGCAGCGCCGTCACGTCCCAGCCGGCCATCACATGGTCGAACAACCACCCGCCCGTATGCTGCACCAAATCGGCCAACCGCGGCGCGATCACGTCAAGCCGATAGCGCGTCGCGGTCGAGACATCCGGCTCAGTGGTCACCAATGCTCCCTTCTACTGTTGGGTCGACTCAGGACGTCAACGAGCACTCGGCCCACAACCCGGTGGACGATCGAATCAGCTCGCGCGGAATGACTTTCGAGTGAGAGACGATCTCACCGGGCGCACTCCTTCTGTTGCCCGCGCGTGGCGAGCGTCGCCATACATTATCACTACAAGACGTAAGAAAAATAGCGATTTCTTTCGACGTCGGGAAGCGACTACGCAGAAAGGCCAGGGTGGGACACGTTGCGATCAGGAACTTCTCGATGCCTGCAGGGAGCACATCGCACGATATAAGCTGCCCAAGGCCTTCATCCTCGTATCGAAGATCGTGCGCTCTCCGGCCGGCAAGGCCGGCTACCGCTGGGCCGAGGCCGCGACGGCTGACGCTTCCTGGGCGCGCTCCGCCGGACGGGTGCGACATGTCAAAGATCTGCCGGCGCGAACCGCCCCGCGAATGCCCGGAGCGGTAGGTCGGCGCTCGTGATGCATCCGGGAGGCGCCTCGACGACCGCGCGGATGGAGTTCAACGCCGGCATGCCGGTGACGGTCATGCCGACCGATGCGAACGCGTCCGGACCGGAGAAGTCGGCGCCGGGCCGCGGGAGGATGAGCTGCTTGCTGTAGATGACCGGGTCGGCGTCAATCTTGGTGATGTAGCAGCCCTTCACATCGATCCGCGGCTCGGTCCGGGGACTCATCGCCAGCTCGATCACCGACTCGATGCGAGGCACGCCGTCGACCTTGCCGATGTAGCGCAACCGGCACGCGCCCAGCGTGCCCTTGGCCATGAAGTACCAACCGAGGTCGATGTCCTCGGTGCATGCGCCAAGGACATATTCGAATTCGGGCGGCCCATCGAGTTCGACGCCGAAGCAGTCGGCAAGCAGGTAGACACCGTCGGCGTAGACGCGGCTGCCGATCTCGAGCATGCGTGGCACCGCCGGATCATCGACGGGCCGGGCGAATCCGCAGTTGTCCCAGGAACCGACCGAGTGATGGCACGACGCGTCCGTCGACTCGGTGACGCTGACATACCTTATCTCGGCGACGTCGCAGCTATGGATGACGCCGAGAATATGGCAGAGGCCGGGGTTCATCCCCGTGCCATAAAACGTTGCGCCACCGCGCCGGCAGGCCTCCTCCAGCACCGTGCTGGGTGCGTTGCCGGACGGGTGCGGGTAGTTCTGGTCACGGTGGTGGCCGGTGATCCAGTCGGCGGTGGTGACGATGTTGATGCCTGACTCGAGGACCCGTTCGTAGAGGCCGAAATCCGGGAACACGCCGTGAAACGTCATCACATCGGGCCGGGCGGCGATGATTTCATCGACCGAACCGGTCGCGATCACGCCGGTTGGCGGCAACCCCACGATCTCGCCGGCGTCCCGGCCGATCTTCTCGGGCGTGTAGCAGTGCAGACCGACGAGGTCCAGGTCGGGATGACGCGCGATGCGGCGGATCATCTCCGTGCCCAGATTGCCTGTGGCGACTTGGAATACCCGGATACTCCGCTGCGTGTGGGATGCCATGCTTGGTGTCTCCTATCGTCGATGAACAGAGCGAGGCCACCTCGCGCGAAGGCCCAGAATCCCTGCGCGACAGCTTATTCGGGTTCCGGCCCAGGGCTGAGTTAGGGTGCGTAACCGGGTGGCAGCAATACGCTCTTCGCCTGGGTGTATTGCTCGATGCCCTCCGGACCGTTCTCCCGGCCGATGCCCGAATTCTTATAGCCCCCGAACGGGGCGCCGGGATCGAAGGCGTACATGTTGACGGCGTAAGTGCCGGTGCGGATCTGCGAGGCGACCTTCAACGCCCTGGCGTTGTCGGTGGTCCAGACGCTGCCGGCCAGCCCGTAGACCGAGTCGTTGGCGATGCGCACCGCTTCCTCCTCGGTCTCGTACGGGATGATCGCCGCAACCGGGCCGAAGATCTCCTCCTGCGCGATGACCATCGAGTTGTCGACATCGGCGAACACCGTCGGCTCCAAGAACCAGCCGCCGTTGAGGCCCTCGGGCCGCCCGCCCCCCGTCACGATTCGCGCGCCTTCTTCGATGCCCTTTCTGATGTAGCCCTCAACGCGCTCACGCTGCTTCTCGGAGATGAGCGGCCCGATCATCGCGGTGGGGTCATCCGGCAACCCGATGCGCATCCCCGCAAAACCGGTCGACACCTTGTCGACGACTTCGTCATAGCGTGACCGTGGTGCCAGGATGCGCGTCTGCGCGACACAGGCCTGCCCGCAATTCATCAAGCAGGCCAACAGCAGCATGGGCATGCTGGAATCCAGGTCGGCGTCCTCCAGGATGATCGCCGCCGACTTGCCGCCGAGTTCCAGCGCACATGGCTTGAGCCTTTCTGCCGCGATCTTGCCGATTTCCCTGCCAACAGCCGAGCTGCCGGTGAACGTGAATTTGTCGACCTCCGGATTGGCGGTCAGCGCCCGGCCCGTATCCGGACCGCCGGGAACGATCGACAACACGCCCTCGGGCAGTCCGGCGTCAGCGAACATGTCCGCCATCGCGCACACCGACAGCGGTGTTTCGGCCGCCGGCTTGAGCACGACGGTGCAGCCCGCGATCAACGCGGGGGCGACCTTGTTGGCCGCCAGGAAGAGCGGCAAGTTCCAGGCGGTGATCGCACCGACCACGCCGATCGGCTCGCGCACGACGAGGGTCCGCCCGTAGATACCGTCGCGTATCTCGCGCCACCTGAAGTTTTCGGCCGCACCCACGTAGTACTCGAACGCCGACATGGCAGCGCCGTACTGCATCATGTCGATCGTCGTCGGGGGCTGACCCGTCTCGGCGGAGAGGAGGAACTTCAGCTCGTCGGCGCGTTCCTCCATTTGCTTCACGGCCGCGGCCAGCACCGCGGCGCGCTCCTGCGGCAGCATATTTGGCCACGGGCCCTCGTCGAAGGCCCCGCGCGCGACGGCGCACGCGGCGTCGACGTCGGCCCGGCCGGCCAGCGGGACCTTGCCCACCACTGCGCGGGTGGCCGGCGAGTGCACTTCGAGGACGTCTGCCGTCGACGGCTCGGTCCATCTGCCGCCGACGAAGAGCTTGTCCCACTCGCTCTTGAAACCGGTGCTCGGCATCATCTCCTCCTCCCAAACGACACGTGGCCCCCCGTATCCAACAACCGAGGCCGCGGCGGAAGGCCGATATGTCCCACCCAGCGAGAGTCCCCCCGCCGCCATCGCAACGGCACCCCTACCTTCGGAGGGGGACTCACGAAGCGCTCTGGTGCGCACAACGACTGCGACGTCACCCGCTTCCGTCCGATACGCGACACCGCTTCAGATAGCCCGATCGATGGGAGAACACGAGTGGGCAAGGACATCTCGCCGGGCGAATTGCAGGAGTTCGTCGCCGGATTCTGGCACCATTACGACGAATGGAACGCTGAGGAAATCGCCGCCCGGCTCGCCGACGGCGTTCACTACACCGGCCGCAGCGATACCGGTGCCAGCCCGTTCGAGGACATGCTCCACGCGGATCTGCGCGGCCGCGACGAAACGATGGCCTGGCTCACCGAGCACCGCACCCAAACCCCGTACCCGTTGCGCCACAACAGCACCAATGTCTTTCGCACCGGACGCGACGGAGACGTCACGAACGCGCGCTGCTACATCTTCGTCACCGTCACCAGTAACTCGGTACCGGTCCCCGCCTCGAGCGGGATCGTCAACTTCGCGGTGACCCCGGGACCGGCCGGATTGCAATTCACCTCGTTGGACGTCGTGCTCGACACCCAGGATTCCGCGATTTTTGGATCCCTGTCCTCCGCTGGCATCGAGACAACGGGCACCTGACGGCGCGGACACCCACCGTCCGGGCTCCTAGATCGCCAATTGCCCGCCGTTGAGACCGATGGTTTGACCGGTGATCCAGGACGCTTCGTTGGAGGCGAGGTACACGGCGAGCGCTCCGACATCCGACGGTTTGCCGAGCCGACCGACCGGAATCATCTGCGCGAGTTCAGCAACGGAAGGGTCATCGAGCACCAGGCCCAGCGATATGGTGTTTGCAGTAATGCCCTTGTCCGCGTTCTCCACCGCGAAGTGCCGCATGAACCCTGCCGCGCCGGCCTTTCCCGCCGCATAGGGCGATACGCCGATGTTCATCCCGGTCTGGCCGGCGCCGGAGGAGATCGTGATCACCCGGCCGAACCCGCGCTTGATCATCGATCCCACCGCCATCCGGCAACAGTTCATCGGCCCAAACAGGTTCACCCGGACGATGGGATCCCAATAATCGGGATCGAGGTCGGCGAACGCCGCCATCCGCATGGGTTCGGTCGGTCCGCCGGTACCGGCATTGTTGACAAGGATGTCGACGGGGCCGAACTGACTGGCCAGGTCGTCAAACCCCGCGCGGACCGCATCGAGATCTGTCACGTCGAACGCCACCGGAATCGCCCGACCACCCGCGGCGCGGATATCTTCGGCCACCTCCTCGGCGCGGTCTTGGTGAAAGTCGTTGACCCCCACCGCGGCCCCCTGGGTAGCCAGGGCCAGAGCGATGCCGGCACCGACGTTGCGCCCAGCGCCGGTGACCAGGGCGACGCGGTCTCTGAGTTCAAACACTTTCGTCTACCCCTCACGCTTGCACCGCCAGTGCGCGGTAACACTACAAACACCGCGGCGCCCCGCTGACCGGACTCTCATTCAATGGGACTCAGACGGGCAGCGGATCTCCCATCCGCGCAAAGCAATCGAGGATGTTGCCGCCCAGGAACTGTTCCTGTTGAGGACTGGTCATCTTGGCCAGCGACGGTGAGAACAGAGCGCGGGGGGCCCGATTGCCCTCGCCGTGCGGATAATCCGAGGAGAACACCAACATCTCGGCGAGGCCGGCGAGATCGTCGCCGATCGGATTGGGGTCGCCCAGACCGGGCAGCGGGGCGGCACGCACCTGCTGGCGCACCATCTCCCCCGGCGTCCGGTCAAAGCACCACGGGCCGGCGAAGCCCAGCAAATCGCAGCGAGTCACGAAATACGGCAGCCAGCCGACGCCGATCTCCTCCGTGATGACCGTCAGCGTGGGGTGCCGCCCGAACACGCCGCCGTAGACCATCGACGCGAGCAGCATCTCCGCCGGCTGGTGTCGCATGGCGTTGGCGAACCGGAAGAACCCGCCCAGCCCGCTGCCCCTCGGGTTGTTCCAGCCCGCGTTACCCCACCCGCCGCTGAAGGCGGCGGGCGTCATGCCGACGTGCAGCACCGCGGCCATGCCCAGATCGGTCGCCGCCGACCACACCTTGTCCCAGTCGGGATGCGCCGGTGACATCCCCGAGTGCGGTTGCGCGCGAAGCCAAAACGCGCGGCTACCCAGCGCGCGCATCCGGGTCAGTTCGGCAATGGCGTTGTCCACGTCGGACCAGTCGACCATCGTCACCGGCGACATCCGGTCCGTGTAGCCGTGCAGCCTCTCGGCGTGAAAGGCGTTGCACAGTCGCATCGCCTCGCCGCTGCGCTCGCCGAGGAAATAGGACAGAATGCCGATGGCACCGGGATTTATCAGCGCGAAGTCGATGCCGGCTTCGTCGAACCAGGCCAGCCGCTGGTCGGGGGTCATCGACTCGAAGGGCGGCTCCGCCACGTTTTCCAGCGTCGCAATCTCGGAACTCGCCCGGTTTTCGGCTGGCAGGAACGCGCCGAACTCTTCTATCGGGGGGACGTCGCCGAGCGGAGTGACGTTGTAGAGGTCGCCCACGAGCGTCTCACACATGTACTGGGCGGCCGTCGGGATCACGTCCCGAAGGCCATACAGGGGATGTTCCTCGGGCGTGACCGCAACCTCGAAATGGCAATCGACGTCGATGACCTTCATGGCTACCTCGCTTCAGCATGAGCGACAGGCCCACAGGTTACATTACACATTGTAAGTTAACTAGTGGCGCGCGTAAGTGCTGACGCGCTGCGCCGGTCGTCCGATACGTCCGAACCGGTGACCATTGCCGAGAAGATCCCTGATATGGAACGGTTCCGGTTGGAACTCGGCCTCGGCAAGGGCTGATCGATGTCGCTGGGAAAGGTCACCATGCAAAACGCCGTTGGCAGGGTCGCGGGCAAGGTCGCGCTCATCACTGGGGCAGCGCGGGGTCAAGGTCGAGAGCACGCGGTCCGACTCGCCGAAGAAGGCGCCGACATCATCGCCATCGACGTGTGCGCCGACATCGACGGCGTCAACTATCCGGGTGCTACGGAAGACGATCTCGACGAGACCGATGCGCTGGTTCGGAAAACGGGCCGGCGCGTCGTGACCGCCCGGGCAGACGTGAGGGACCTCGAGGGCCTCCGCGCTGCGGTGCGGCAGGGAATGGACGAACTGGGCCGCCCCGACGTCGTCGTCGCCAACGCCGGCATCAGCGGCAGTCCCGCACCGGCGGCGCTGATCGAAGAGGCCGCCTGGCAGACGATGCTCGACATCAACCTCACCGGGGTCTGGCACACCGTCAAGGTTTCGGTGCCGCACATGTCGGATGGCCGCGGGGGGTCCATCATCCTGGTGAGCTCGATGCTGGGACTGCGTGGCGGCGGGTACATGGCCCACTACGCCGCGGCCAAGCATGGCGTCGTCGGTTTGATGAACTCACTCGCCAACGAACTCGCGCCGCAACGAATTCGAGTGAACTCGATTCATCCCGGCAACGTCCTGACGCCGATGATCGACAACGAGCAGTTCCGTCGCACCCTGAGGCCGGACCTCGCCGAGCCCACGATGGACGACGCGGCAAAGATCATCGGACAGTTCCACATGCTGCCGGTGCCGGTGATCGAGGCGCGTGCCGTCAGTAACGCGGTGTTGTTCCTCGCCTCCGACGAGTCGGAGTACATCACGGGAGCGGCTTTGCCCGTGGACGCGGGGGCCGTCGCAAAGTTCTGAGCCGGCGCGCCCGCTCGGCGGGCAACCGCCCGTCGACGGGCTGCGACCCCATTGCGGGCTAGGGTTGTCCGCTGTGGATATCAACGGAGGTAGTGCAATCGTCACAGGCGGGGCGTCGGGCATCGGCGCGGCTACCGCGCGTCAATTGGCCGACAGGGGCGCCCGAGTCGTCATCGCCGACCTGCAGGCCGAGCGTGGAGAGCAACTCGCCCACGAGATCGGCGGTGCGTTCGTCACCGTCGACGTCACCGATACTGAGCAGATCAAGGATGCCGTCAACACGGCGATGGACCTCGGGCCCCTACGCGCGCTTGTCAATTCGGCGGGCATCGGGTGGGCACAACGAACCATCGGCAAGGACGGCGAATTCGCCTCGGCACACGACCTGGACGCCTACCGGAAAGTGATCGCGATCAACCTGGTGGGCACGTTCGACTGCATCAGGCTGGCCGCCACCGCGATGAGCCGGCTCGATCCGACCGACACCGGCGAGCGCGGGGCGATCGTGAACATGACCAGTGTCGCGGCGTTCGACGGGCAGATCGGCCAAGCGGCCTACTCGTCGTCGAAGGGCGGCGTGGTCGGGCTGACTCTGCCGGTGGCCCGTGACCTCTCCGCCGTGGGGATCCGGGTCAACACCGTGGCACCCGGCCTCATCGATACGCCGATCTACGGCGAGGGCGAACACGCCGAAGCCTTCAAGGCCAAACTCGGGCAGTCGGTCCTGTTCCCCCATCGGCTCGGCCGGCCCGAAGAGCTGGCGTCGATGGTGATCGAACTGATCACCAACTCGTACATGAATGCCGAGGTGGTCCGCGTGGACGGTGGCATCCGGATGCCACCGAAGTAGCGAAACCGCTCTGCGGTCAAAGGTGGAGCTGAGGGGCTTCGAACCCCTGTCCCCCACACCGCCACGAGCGGGCATACAGAATGACCAGGCAGGATGGGCCGTAAATGGCCCCGCACGCGACGTAGCCGGGTAGCAACTGTCGTCGCCGTTCTCGTCAAGACCGTCGTCGGATCGAGTCACCACCAACGCTAACGATTTGCCGCTGTCCAGGGCCGCCGCCTCGGCGGACTATTCGAGTGACCGCCCGCCTCGCCGGTGACTCCCGTCCGCCTTCGCCGGACCCGATGGCGGACTGAGCGCAGAGAGCGGACACCGTGATGACACCGACTGTCGGGCTTATCCAACGTTTGGGTTCCAGGGTTGTGCGGACGTCAGCTCGGCGGTCCAGTGGCCGGCTTTGATGAGGGCGGCGACTTCCTCGCGGATGGTGTTGCCCAGCTTCACGGTGAGCTCGCGTGGCAGTCCCAACTGTGACGTCGCTGCCACGCCAAGGTGCTGTGTCAGCCGCGGCTCGCAGATCGGAGCGAACCGCAAGCGGGCATCGTCGACTTCGCGACGGCAGGCCGACAGTGGAAGGACGCCGTAGACGAGGCCCGCTTCGATGAGCCTCTTGGCGACTTGCAGCGAGTCGGTGCTGGTGCGGTAGCTAATGTTGACTTTCGTTCGCAAGGCGGCGTTTTGCAGGAGTGTTGCGACACCGGAAGCGGAGCGTGGGATCACGAGCGGCAGTGCGACGACGTCAATGAAGGTAACGGGCCGGGTCGGGTCGAGCTTCGAGTGGGCTCCACCGATGAGAACAAGGTCTTCTGTCAGCATCTCGCGGTAGAAGACTCGCTCGTCGGGCACCGGGTTGATCAGCGCCACGTCGACCGCACCCTTCAACATCGCTTCGACCAGCTGATCGGTGCTGCCCACCGTCACCGAGAAAACAGCGGTGGGAAAGACGGTGTTCAGGCTGTTGATCAGCGGCACCACCAGCACATCGACCGTTGTCTCTGGCAGGCCGAGGAGCACGTTGCGCTCGAGCCGCGCCAGCGGTGACCCCGCGTATTTCACCGCGAGTTCGAGCTGACGCAGCGGCGCGGCGGTCGAGGCTCGTAGTCGTTCGCCCGCCTCCGTGAGCTCCACCCCCCGGCGGGTCCGCCGGAACAGAGCGACTCCCAGGTCGTCTTCGAGCAGTTGGAGCTGCCGGCTCAACGCGGGCTGGGCGATTCCCAGCAGCCCGGCAGCTCGGGTGATCGAACCCTCTTCAGCGATCCGAAGGAAGTACTTCAGCCGGTGGGTGTCCATTGTGCTTCGAGATATACCAGCCATCTGAAAGAGGCATGACTGAACGCCGCAATCGGTATTACCTTCCCAGCTACTCGCCGCCTTATCGTCGGCAGTCAGGTGGACGGTGAGAGGATTCCCCATGACGGTCGAGGACGACGCCGCAGCGATCGCAGCTCTCAATCTGGACAGCTTGCCCAGACACATCGTGGACAAGCGGGTCACCGAGCTGATGGACCTGTCCGGCAAGAAGGCATTCGTCACCGGCGCCGGTGGCGACGGGCTCGGTCAAGCCATCGCCAATCGGCTGGCCGGCCTGGGAGCTGACGTTGCGCTGATCGGGCGGACTCTCGAGAAAGTCGAGCGCCGGGCCAAAGAGATCGAACAGCGGTGGGGTGTGAACGCGTTTCCAGTGAAGGCCGACATGTCCGACTGGGATCAGGTCCACGACGCGGTGCGTGTCGCGCGCGGCGAATTGGGCGGCTTGGACATCATGGTCAACAACCCCGTGATGGTCGTCGGCGGCCCGTTCGAGAACCACAGCAAGGAAGACATCGACCACACCGTGCTGGGCAGCCTGACCATGATGATGTACGGCGCTCATGCCGCATTGGAATTCCTTCTACCCCAGGGCTCGGGCAAGATCATCAACATCGGATCGGTCGGGGGGCGCATCCAACAGCGCGGACTCGTCGTCTACAACGCGTGCAAGTCCGGCGTCATCGGATTCACCCGCAACCTCGCCCACGAAGTGGCGCCACGCGGTGTCAACGTGCTCGGCGTCGCGCCGGGAATCATGATCAAACCGGAGATGATGCAGTACCTGCTCGACCCGCAGACTGACCAGCACCGAGCCGGGCGGGGCGCAATCCTGGAGGCCATCACCACCCAGGTGCAGCTCGGACGGGCGTCACTACCCGAAGAAGCAGCCAACATGGTCGCCTTCTTGGCATCGGAAGCCGCTGACTACCTCTGCGGGCAAACGATCGACGTCGCCGGTGGGCAGTGGATGAACTGAAGTGGCCACCCTCAACGAGATCAAGGACGCGGCCGTCGCCCAAACCGGGCTGAATCACCTCGGCGACGACTCTTTCGAAGAGGGTCTGACGATCCTGTTGACGTCGCTACGTGAGGAAGCACGCCTCAACGCGCGCGGCGAGGCCTTCATCTACGGCCGGATCACTGGATATCTAGGACAGCGTCTGCAAGTCGAGGACTGGTACCGGCGCCATCCGGAGATCGATGACGGGCCGATTCTGGCACCGGTCATCGGACTCGGACTACCCCGCACCGGGTCGACGGCGCTGTCGATGCTGCTGGCACAAGATCCCGGCGTGCGATACGTGCGACGGTGGGAATCGTCGCAGCCCTGCCCCCCACCATCCACCGTGCAGGGCGTCGACCCCCGCATCCCGCCCGACAAAGGCGAAATGTTGGGCACTCGTTATCACGTGCCCGCGGACACCCACGGACCGATGGAGTGTCACGAGCTGATGGCCCTCGACTTCAAATCGCACATCTTCCAGTCGTTCGCGCAGATACCCACCTATTCCGCGTGGTTGGTCGAGAAAGCAGACCTCGAACCCACGCTGGCCTACCAGCGCCGAGTGATGAAGCTTCTGCAATGGGGTGAACCCACCAAAGAGTGGCGGCTCAAATGCCCGTCACACGTACTGTGGCTCAACGCGGTCGACGCCGCCTTCCCAGACGCCCGATACGTGATGACCCACCGTGATCCGACCGATGTCATCCTCTCGGTGGCCGACCTCTACGCCGACATCATCGGCTCCTTCACCGATCACATAGACCGCCCCTACATTGGCCGGCTCAACGTCGATCACTGGTCGCTGGGCATGGACCGGGCACTGGAGTTTCGGGCAAGTCGAGCCGATAAAAACTTCTACGACATCGACTTCCGCGCGATGCAGGCAGACCCCATCGGTGAGGTCACCGGCTTATACCGCTGGCTCGGGAAACCCGTGACCGACGAATTCACGAACAGGATGCAGAGCTGGTGGACCCACGCCGCGGCGGAGCGTGAACCCAGTTCGCGCGCCGACTCCGACGAGTTCGGCATCGACTTCGACCTGGTCCGGCCGCGCTTCGCCCGCTACGTCGAGCACGCCCGCCGCTGGACCACCACTCACCCGCCCGCCAGCCGAGGGGAACGCAATGTCGATTGATCTCACCGGCGGCATCGACCGGTCTCGCGAATACGTGTTCGCGCAGCGCCCCGACAACCCGGAAATGCGTGACTCCGTGAGCTTTTGGACCGTGGACGACCGCGGACAGATCGGTCTGCCGCGCATCGGAATCGAGGCTGTGGCCGCCAATTGGGACAACCACGAAGCGCAGATCAACGTCGCCTTCCCCGACGGCCGCGTGTATCGCCTTCGTGAGAACGGCCCGTCCCTTCCGCCCGAGGCGCTTGACGGTAAGCCCACCGTGTTGGGTGGCGCCGGCCTGGTATTCCACTGCGTCGAGCCGTTTCAGACATGGACCATGAGTTATGAGGGCAAGGCCGTGCAGACCTCGTCGGCCGATCTTCTCACAGGCAAAACCCACGGGCCGCACGTCGATGTCGCATTCCACGTCGAGGCGAAAATGGCGGTGCCGCCGTGGATCCAGGGCACCCTTCAGCGCGACGCGGGCGACAGGATCAAGAATTCGGTTGAGGGTGCCCTGATGGGCGGCCCACGCTACGAACAGCTTTTTCGGGCCACCGGCACGGTATCTATCGCTGGTGACACCCAGGACTTCACGGGAAGTGGCTTACGAATTCGACGGCAAGGTGTGCGCAAGCTGGCCGGTTTCTGGGGCCATGCCTGGCAGTCCGCGCTGTTCCCCAGCGGCAAGGCATTCGGCTTTATCGCCTACCCGCCACGCCCCGACGGCGAACCGACGTTTAATGAGGGCTACATCTTCACCGGCGACGGCGATTTGATCCCCGCGCGCGCCGTGCAGGCCCCATGGCTCACCCGGTTGCAGGCACTTGGCGAGGACGTGTCAGTGGTCCTCGAGACAGCTGACGCCACCGTGCACATTGAAGGCGAGACGGTGTTCTCCACCCACGACATCCACCACAATGACGGCACCTTCTCGGTGCGCGCGATGAAACAAGAGCACTCGAACTTCCCGGCGCTGCAACAGGCGGGCGTCCGCTACCACTGGGACGGCGAACAGACCTACGGCATGCTCGAACGCTCCAACCCCATAGAGAATATCGATCTCGGTGACAGGCATGGTGACTGACCAGCCACCACGGGCGGATTGTCATCGGGCTCAGCACTCGCAACGCCGGAAAGGACACGCTGGCAATGGAATCGCGGTTGGCAGGCAGGGTTGCCCTAGTTACCGGCGCCGCCAGAGGCCAGGGCAGGGCCCACGCGCAACGGCTCAGTGCCGAAGGCGCCGACGTCATCCTTGTGGACATCGCGGGGCCGTTACCGGCCAGCGTGCCCTACGACTCCCCGACGCCTGACGACTTGGCGGAAACCGCACGGCTCGTGACATCCAACGGGTGCCGCGCCGTAGCTGCGAAAGTCGACACCCGCGACCTCGAGACGCTGAGTGCCGCCGTCGATAACGCCGTGGCCCAGCTCGGCGGGCTGGACGTCATCGTCGCCAATGCCGGAATCTGCTGTCCCGCACCATGGGATCAGATCACCGCCCAAGATTTCCAAGAGACCATCGACACCAACGTCGTTGGGACCTGGAACACCGTGATGGCCGGCGCACACCACATCATCGACGGCGGGCGCGGAGGCTCCATCATCTTGATCGGATCGGCCGCGGGAGTGAAGATGCAAGCATTCATGGTGCACTACACCGCCAGCAAGCATGCCATCACCGGCTTGGCGCGGGCCTTCGCCGCCGAACTCGGCCGATGTCGCATACGGGTCAACAGCCTGCATCCTGGTGCGGTCGCAAGCCCGATGACGACACCCCCGATGCGCGCAGCTTTGCAGGCCGCGACGGACGCCTACCCGCATCTGCAAGGCCTGCACAAGCCTCTACTCCCCGAGGGCATCGCCCAACCGGAAGACATCGCAGACGCCGTCGCCTGGCTGGCCTCTGACGAATCGAAATTCGTTACTGCAACCGCCGTTTCGGTGGACCTCGGCGTCGCCTACTGCTGATCCCCCGAACACGACAGAGGGAGTGAAATGCGCGGGCTGAGTGGCAAGACGTTCATCGTCGCCGGGGGCGCCACCGGTATCGGCGCCGGCACCGCCGAACGCCTGGCCAGTGAAGGAGCATCGGTCGCGGTCGCAGACATCAACGTCGCCGGGGCGGACGCCACCGTCGAGCGGATTACCGCGGCCGGTGGGCGGGCGATTGCGGTCGAATTCGACCTCGCCGACCAACAATCCATCGAGAAGCTCGTCGACCGGACCATCGCCGAGTACGGCCCAATTCACGGCCTGCACAACGTCGGTGCAGACCTCTCCGAGAACAACCTGGGCCGCGACACCACCGTGCTCGATACCGACCTCGACGTCTGGCACCGCACGCTGGACGTCAACCTGCTCGGCTACGTCCGCACCATTCGCGCGGTGCTGCCCCACCTCTTGGACCAGGGCACGGGCAGCATCGTCAACACCTCGTCCGGCGGCTCCCTGGGCACCGATCCGATGCACGTTGCCTACAACGCCACCAAGGCGGCCGTCAACCAGCTGACCCGGCACGTCGCCAACAACTGGGGCGCCAAGGGCATCCGGTGCAACGGGGTCATGCCCGGACTGGTGATGGGCGAGACCCAGGTGCGACAAAACGATCAGCAGATGCAGCAGATGTTCCTGATGGCCGCCAAGACCACCCGGCTCGGTCGTCCCGCCGACCTGGCAGCCATCACGGCTTTCCTGCTCTCCGATGAAGGCGAGTGGATCAACGGCCAGGTCTGGTACATCGGCGGCGCATCCCACATGCGCCAATAACCCAAGATTGCGCGAATAGACATCACGCGTCGCCACCCCCAGCCGCGAAAATCCACGCGGGCAAGACTCAGCGTCGTCCATAGCGAGGCCGACTTGATGACAGACTCAGCAACCGTCGACGAGATCACCTGCTCCGCACACATAATCAACAACCGTCACCAACGCGTCGCGCGGGTACAACTAGGCCCTGTGGGCAAGCTTTGCGACCCAGCCGTGGGAATAGACTTGGCGGTTAGTTCGCTTGTACCGGAGGCGGCGACCGGGACCGGATCTGCTTTCAGGAAATAGCAAGAGGCACCGGCACGTGCGGCGCTGTAGCTCGTTAAACCGAAGTTATGCAGTGGATCTTCACGTCGACAAACTTGCGAAGGTGGTAGTTGGCATGATGTTTGACTTCAACGCCCAGTACGTCGCTACGCGGCGGTCATGTGCAAGGAGCGCTGCATGATCAGCGCACGAGAATTGATGCGCGCCCACATTCGTAACCTCCAGAACGACTTCGCCGCGTGGCGCGCGCTCTTCGCCGACGACGCCGTGATGGAGTTTGCTTTCGGCGCGAGCGCAGGTGTGGCTAGTCCTTGCCGGGGCATCGATGAGATTGCCGCGAGCGTCAAAGGCTTTCTAGACTCGGTCCAGGATTTTAAGATTAGCGGAGTGATCATTTATCAGATCGAGGGCGATGACGCTGTCATCGCCGAGTTCTCAGGGACAGCCAACGTCGCCGCAACGGGGCGAACCTATAATCAAGACTATATTGTGTATCTACGTGCCCAAGACGGAAAAATCATCCACGTCCGTGAATATTTCGACCCCGCACGTACTGTCGCCGCATTCAGGGCGTGATCCGACGCTTCGCGTCGGGAACGAGAGACCGATGACGGGCGGTCGTCGTGGCCCCATAGCCGGGAAAGCTTACCGGTTTCCCAGGGGACTGGAGCCAGGTCGCGCTGAGCGCTCGACGATGTTTCGGTGTCCGACTTTCGCTATGTTCCCGACCACTAGGCACAATAATCGCCAGGAGATGCATCGGGCGTCATGAATCATGCTGAGTTATAACATAATTCGGAATAGCGCGCTGACTTCGATGCGATGAAAGTCGCACGGGTTCCGGTTCAGGACGACTCTCGGAAACGACTACAGACTCTCGCGAAGTAACTGACTGAAGGCGTACCGGGGCGAAACCAGGCTGTTAACAGCGAGATTTCGAGCGCATGCCTCCGCTGCACGCGCCCTGATCGATGGTCTCATTCTGACGAGTGGTGGAGGTCGAGAAGGCGCGTGATTGACGCTAGGGCGTCCAAATGTTCATCGGTTGAGCGCAGACCTGCATTCATCGTGTTGATCGTCACGTGACTGGCACCCGCGGCTCGCCACGCCTCGAGCTGACGATCGACATCATGGGGATCGCCATTCCACTGCACGCGTCCTTCCATTCTTATGGTGGTGGGGTCGCGGCCTGCCTCGATGGCGCTGTGCTGGATGACGTCTCGGGCGCTGTTGAGTTCTTGCCCAGGCTGCACGAGCGGGAACCACCCGTCGGCACAGCGGCCGACCCGCCGGTAGGCCCGCGGTGAGGTGGCACCCAGCCAAACCGGAATAGGGCGTTGCGTAGGTTGCGGAGCCAGACCCGCGCCCGTCACCCTGTGGTACTCCTCATGGAATGTGACACTGGGCTGCGTCCACAACGCGCGTAGCAGTCCGATCTGTTCCTCGATTCGACGCCCCCGATTAGTAAAATCGGCTCCGAGAGCCTCATATTCCACAGCGTTCCAGCCCAGTCCGACGCCCAGCCGCAGCCGGCCGCCGCTGAGCACGTCAACTTCGGCGGCCTGCTTAGCCACCAATGCCGTCTGACGCTGTGGCAGTATCAAAACGCCAGTGACCAACTGCAGCTGGGTGGTGAGCGCTGCTATATAGCCGAACAAGACGAACGGCTCGTGAAATGTGCTGTCAACGTCATACACGCCGTCCCAGCCAAAGTGAACTGCCGGATCAGCACCCAGCACGTGCTCGTAGGCCAGCATGTGGTCAAACCCCAGCGCTTCCACCTGTTCGCAGTAGGTGCGAACGCTGAGAGGATCGACGGCAATTTCCGTCTGTGGGAATATCACTCCAACCCGCATGGTCCCTCTCTCTGTCACTTGCGCATCTCTCTTGTGGTCGGTACGCGACGTCAGGTCGCCTCAGCTCCCCGAACGTCGCGGCAGCGGATTTCCAAGGAAAACGAAATCGGGATCGTATCGCTGCTTCAGCTTTCGAAGTCGATCCGCGTTTGGGCCGTACGCGTGAGCAATCTGTTCGTGGTCATCAGGGTTGAGCAGGCTCGGGTATCCGCCGGGCAGCGCCTCTACAGCCAATTCGTTCGCCAAGCGGTCGGCCCAAGCGCGGTGGGGCGCAGGGCTGTCAGCGGGCTCCCATCCCGGGGCAATTTCGACCAAGTGGTGTCTCTGGCGCTGACCAAACGCAGTGGACTCGACGGGAATGCGAGTAGCGGCACCGTGAAAATCATGAATGTAGACACTCGCGGACGAAGAGGGAATGAAGTTCCCTGCATCGATGAGCGCCGCGATGGCACCGGGTGTGAAGGTGCGCAGCGAGCGAGTGCGCACCGCGTAATGACGCCCAGCGACCATGCGGGCGTCGAATGTCGCGATTAGGTCCGCATAGTTCATAGTGGTGACCTGTGACAACAGCGGCGTGCCGAAGTGATGCAGTGTTTCGATGTGCTCTCCGCCACTGGACTCCTCGCCGCTCCAGACCGGGCACAGGAACAGAGTGGGATTACCGTCGGGATCACCGAGAATGCCTGTCGCCACGCTCAATTCGTCCGGTGCCGTCGGCATCACATCGTTGAGCCGGCTCCAGACGTCGGCCGCCTGCGCCCAAGGATAGACAATCAAACCTCCCAGCACCGTTGTCATCTCGTGCAGCTGCAGCGTCGCCGACGTCACCACTCCGAAATTGCCGCCACCGCCACGGATCGCCCAATACAGGTCGGGTTCATGCTGAGCACTGGCCATTACGCGACGCCCGTCGCCTAATATCACCTCGGCGCCAAGCAAATTGTCCAACGCCAATCCGAAACGACCGCTCAGCGGCCCATACCCACCGCCGAGTGTGAGCCCCATCATCCCCACCGTCCCGCAAATGCCGGTCGCGACAACTCCACCCTGCCCGATCGTCGCTGCGATCACGTCGCAGGCAAGAACGCCACCACCCACGTTCACCGCGCCTCCGTTACGGTCGACGTCGACGCGCTTCAGATCGCTCAAATCAATGACCAATCCCTGATCGCGTACAGACCGCCCTGCCACGTCGTGCCCGCCACCAAGGACTGAAAGTCCTACACCGTGCTCCACTGCCGCGCGGACAGTCAACGAGACTTCGTGTGCGGATGCAGGGCGAACAAGGATCGCCGGTGCCGCGGTCACGGCCCCGTTCCAAAGCCGTTGACACACCGCACGTGCCGCCGGCGAGACCACTCGGTCGTCAGGGAGCCGTCGTCGCAACTCCGCCGCACACGCCACGATCGGCGATACGTTAGTCACTCAGCACCTCTTTTGTCCCGCCGTCTAGGCCTTGGCGTCCATCGGCTGATTTGTATCCGCCTCGCTAAAGACGGCCAGCCTGGGCCGTCGGGTCGGTAGTTGCCCACGACCGCGTTTGCACCTCAGTCGCCCGCGGGGCGACTCTACGAACCCAGAAGGCTGCCTAGGTCGTTCTCGAGTTCACCGCGCTGCTGGAGGCCATGCGCAATGAGATCAGCCAGCCGTGAGCGAGTGGCTGGCCACTCGATGGTGCGGTAAAACTCGGCGAGACTGTCGGCGAGATCGCTGCCATCGGACACCGAGGCCCGGTTGTTGACTAACTTCTTGGCAAGGGCCTGAGCACCGGGCGGGAACGACGCTATCCGACGGGCGAGCCGGTCGACGAACGACGAGAGATCGGCGTCCGGGATCGCGCGATTGATCCAGCCGTACTTCTCAGCTAGGACTGCGTCATAGTCATCACTGCCGACGATGACCTCCAAGGCACGTGAGCGGCCCGTCAGCGCGGTTAAAGCTTCGATCCCGCCGCCACCGGGTACCAGTCCGCAACCGACCTCCGGCTGACACAAAATGGCACGCTCGATGCTGGCGAAGCGTAGGTCACAGGCCAATACAAACTCGCTTCCGACACCACGCGCTCGCCCTCGAAGCTCAGTGATGCTGATGAACGGTGCGCGCCGGAGGCGGTAGGCGATATCGGGCCACGCCGGCAGACCCGTCGGGCCCGGGTCGTTTGGCACTTCGTGAGCACGGACTACGTCGAAATGAGCGATGAAGTAGTCCTCATCGGCACTGTCGAACACAACCACCCGCAGGTTCGGATCGGCCTCGAAAGCGTCCATGAGCGTTCGAAGCGCTTTGATCATTTCGGGATCAAGCAAATTGAGCGGTGGGTTGTCGATCGTGACCCGCACGTAACCGGGGGCCGCTTCCGTTAGGCGCAGTGGGCCGTTGTTGTCTATGGACATGACAGCAGGCTACCAGATACGTTCGGACTCGTATCAAGTTGTGAAATAACAGTTTTAGCGGCGTCCATCGGCTTTGAATGACGTCAATTGGCTACTTCGATCGCACCGTTGAGCGTTCACCGCACAACTCCCATCGAGGCACCGATACCACGTATTACATTGCACGGCAGTGCCTTTCGCCAGCCAAGGCAGATCGCACTTCGGTGTCGACACCGGCGCCAATGCGCCGGTCGCCTACCTGACGACGTTGATCCCTTGTAACCCAAGGCTTTAGGGAGCCCGCCCAGGACTTGGGATCAACGGTTACGCCGCACTTACATTTTCTGAGCGGGGTAATCACCATCCGCTATAACTCGCTATGCATGCGAGTTCCGGTGCCGCGTTGCGGTGCCCTTGGCGTCATCGGACGGGAGGCACCTCGGCAGTCGGCAGCGACGTTCGTCAGCACGGCACACGTCGCATGTTCTGTCCGCAGCGCTTTGCACTCGAACCAGGCTTGGTGCCCTTTCAATCGTTGAAGACTTCCTGGAGCTTCTCACCGCGAGTCAGCGGCAAACACGACACTCATCTGCTCAGGTGCTTAAACCATCGTCGAGGCCTCGTTTTCCACCTGGACCAGGTCCTCGGCGCATTCCGCGCTCCCTCGGGCTTTTAACGTGAAGTTGCGCAGCATCCTTGACATCAGCTCGACTTCCGTCACGCCACCCTCTCCGCCGCGCGCGGTGTGAATCTCGTTGACTCGTCGTTCACATCTTTGTGCGCGATCAGCTCCATGGCTGTCCGGGAAGTGTCTCGACGGCGCTCACTTGAGGAGAAGCCCTGCGTCCAATGGCAACGTGGTGCCGGTGACATAGCGACCGGACTGGTTGCATAAGTAGACCATCGCCTCGGTGACATCAGAGGTTTCGATTGCCTCCACCGGAATCAAGTTCCTGAATGCCGCCGCGAATTCTGGATGCTCGGTGGCGTACGTCCCCACCGCGTCGTTTTGGATCATGGTTGTGGCGACCCCCGTCGGGTGGACCGAATTGACTCGGATATTCTTCTCCGCCAAGGTAGTTGCAAAGTAGCGCATCAACCCGATCACACCGTGCTTTGCTGCTGTGTAGCCTGCCAGGCCTGGGTTTCGCGTATTGAAGCTCCGTCCCAGCGATACAAATCCTGCCGCGGAGCTGGTGATGACGATCGCGCCTCCGTCACCGTGCTTTAGCAGCCACGGCAGAGCCGCTTCAACCGTAAAATAGACGCCGTTAAGCATGACGTCGATTGCATCGAGGTAAGCGTGCATCGTCGGCTGCGTGGGGCCGAGACCCGAACCTATGCCCGCGTTGGCGATGACAAAGTCGAGCCGGCCGAGCTCGTCAACAGCGTTGGTGAGCACCGACTGAAGACGTGCGAAGTCCCGCACGTCGGCAGGCTCGGCCACGATCCGGCGTCCCGTCTTCTCGACTAGGTTGATCGTCTCATCGAGATCCTCACGTGTAGCCAAGGGATAGTGCACGGTATCGATCTGTTCACAGATGTCGACAGCGATAATGTCGGCGCCTTCTTCTGCAAACCGCACGGCGTGACTACGGCCCTGCCCCCTTGCAGCGCCGGTGATGAAAGCAACCTTCCCCTCGAAGCACCCTGTCATGAAAAACCCCTTTGCTCGAATTACGGTGAACAACGCAACTTGATGTCCTGATGCGGTCACCTCGTTGGTAGCCTGCGAGCTAAAATCCCTTCTTGGCTCGATCAACGTTTCGATCCAGGCGGTCGTTCAATGCTGCAGAGCTCGTTGCGGCACTTGTCTTCTGAGAAATCCTTGCTGGAGCCGGTCACCCGGCTTGCTGTTCATCCGCTGAGTGCGCGACATGGCACATACCTACTCCCGAGATCATGTGGCGTTTGTCAAACCATCGGCGCCACGCGTTCCTCGATGCCGAGAAGTGCCTTGCCGTACACCTCATAACCGACGACCGCATTGAGGGCGGCATGCCGCGCGGCTGTGTTGGCGTCTCGCCAGAACCGCTGCATCGGATTGGCCTCGGCGAAGCTGGCGGCTCCGTGGACATTGAGTAACGTATTGAGCGCCTTCAGCACTAGCTGAACAGCGTGCGCGCATTGTGCTCGCATGCGCGCGCGTGCGCTGTACCCGACGGAGCGACCTTGGGCCGCCGCAGTGTCGAGCTGATCCGCCACATCGTAAGCGTGCAGGCGTGCGCTGTACAGCTGCATTTTGGCCTCCGCGATCTGGATCTGCACACCGGTGGAGTCGCTTTGGCGCGGAAAGACGGTGTTATGCAGCGGTTTACCTGCCGCATTAGAGCAGACCAAATCTAGTGCCGCTTGGCCCACGCCAAGCAAGGGGCCTACCAGGCCCGACGCCCCGATCGGTCCCAGCGGGAGGCGATATAGCGCCGTGTCGGCGGATGGTGAATTCTCGGTCAGGGCATCCAGGGGAATCATCCTGTGCTTTGGTACGAACAGATCCCGTGTTACCAGGGTGTTGCTCGCGGTTCCACGCATCCCTACCACATGCCAGGTGTCCTCCACCGTGAACTCGCTTGCCGGCATCAGGCAATAGGTGCCGGTGGTTTGGCCGGATTCGTCGGTAGTCGCGGCCGTGACCGAGAACCAATCCGCGTGTGTGCAGCCGGACGCGAAACCCCAGCGACCGCTGACATATATCCCGTTCTGTCCCATGCGAGCCGGAACGGGCTCGCTGCCCCCGGCAAGGCGCGCATCCGGATTAACGCCAAATATCTCGCTTTGCAGCTTCTGTGAACCTCGCGCGACCACCCACGCCGCAGTCGCGTTGACGGTCACCACCCACGCCGCGGACGCGTCCGCCTGGCCGAGAATCTCGGTGACAGCCAGTAGCGTTCGTTGAGTCGCCTCGTAGCCCCCGAACCGCATTGGTTTGTGGATGCGAAACATCCCGGCTTCAGTCAGGGCACTGATCACCCGATCGTCGAGTCTGCGGTTGATCTCCCCGGTCGTAGCGTGCGCTTGGAGCAGCGGCTTCAGCTCTCCTGCTCGGGATACCAAATCCTGGTGAACCGGCACGCCGACGGGGTCGGCGGTCGCTGATTCCTCAATCATGAGACCTCCATCATGTTGCAGTGCACTGAATTTCGGACAGAGATCGACGTTGCAAGCATGGTTTGGTGTTGCGCGATAGTGTGTTTGCCTCAAGTTCGGTTACGGGCATGGATAGCGATCTGCTTTCCAAGGTCGCGCTCGACGCCATCGGCTTGCTGCAAACCGTGTGCGAATAAGTCGCGAATGAGCACTTGGGCGTCCGGCCGGCCAGCCGTCTCGAAGAATGCCGTCAGAGCCGGGGCCAATTCCGCCGATTCAGGCAGGGTGGGGCCGTCGACGAACTGCTTGGTACGAGCTATCGCGGTCTGGTCGAATCCGGCGATACGCCAGGCGAACGCATGAACCTCGTCCTCAATGTCGGCATCGGGTATCACTCGATTGACGTAGCCGTACTGAGCAGCCCTAGCAGCATCGAGGTCCTCGGCGCCCAAAAGGATTTCTAGTGCACGCCCCCGTCCGACAAGACGGCTCAGCCGAGCCATCGGCCCTCCACCGGGCACTGCGCCGACGCCGACCTCGAAGTGCCCGAGAATAGCCCTCTCCGAGGCGAACCGGATATCGGTCGCGAGCGCGAACTCGCTCCCTGCGCCGCGCGCACGACCTCGCAGGACGGAGATTGTCGCGACGGGAAGCTTGCTCAAGCGCACCAGATTGTCGAGATAGGGGTGTAGGCCAGTTGGCCCGGGCGGCATGGCAGCTAGACGTGTCTTGTCTGCCAGCAGATCCCAATGGGCCATGAAGAAATCTGGGTTGTCGCTGCGGAAGACCATTACTCGCAGCTGAACGTCATGGGTGGCGAGATCTACGAGTTCGCCGAGCTGGTGAATCGTGTCAACGTCTATGAGGTTCACGGGTCCATTGTTGAAGGTGATTCGCCAGTATGCCGGCGAGACAGTGTCGATGGAGAACTGGTCGCTGCTCACAACGAACACGATAGGCGACTGACTTTAATTTTGCAATCCAGTAGGTTAGGGTGGTTGATAACACAGCGGCGAGTGAGAGTAGGTGGAGCACATGGCGTCGGCCGTCCTTGGCGACGAGGTGGTCTGTTCGGTGGAGCGAGCAGTCCATGTGCTCGGTGCACGGTGGACGCCGCTGATCCTGCGCGAGCTCTACTACGGATGCACCCGCTTCGATGAGATACGGCAGCGCCTGGGTATCGCCACGAACCTCCTCACGACTCGTCTTGGCGACCTCGTCGAGAGCGGTGTGATTGAACGGGTGCCGTACAAGGATGGGCACGCGCGAACGCGACACGAGTATCGCTTGACCGCTGCCGGTCGTGACACCCTTCTTATCCTCGGGGCATTGCAACAGTGGGGCGATCGGCACCAGCCGCGCACCAAGGGGCCGTCGGTTCTGCGGCGCCGGCGGGGCGGTGGCGGTCAGCTACGTGTGGCGTTTGTGGATGAGGAAGGTCGTGAAGTTGCGCTTGACGACGTTGAGATGGTCCCGGCCAATTGACTTTTCGGAGAGGTGAGGCAGCCTGCTAGGCGGATCCGCCGACTTAAATGGAAGCAGGCTGCACTACGTCAACGGTGGTATGGGCGACCCATTGGCGGTTCTGTCTGGTTAGTCGCGAACCTGGTGGCAGTTTCACAAGATCGTGCCGGCATGCGCCCGGCAGCATCGCGTCATCGCTGTCGAGTTGCACGAAATGGGCGGCCCAACAAACCAGTACCCGCTATGACGGGAAGAGGACGACCCGCGAAGTTTACGAGCTACGTACCTGCCCTCGGCTACGGGGTGGGGATCGCGGTGAGGAGCGGCTACTCGCAGGCGTGTTCCGCTTCCTCATTGACATCCGACGGACCCGCAAAGCGATCCAGCGGTGAGTTCCCTCCCATTCTTTCTCCGTGCTCGTGGGGATGGCCTTGCGCTCCAGGACCCTCTGGCTGAAGTTGCCGCAGGCTTGCCTGTGCCTCGGCAAATCGCCCGATAACGCCGACCCTGCAGAACTTCGACTATGTGCGATCAGTTCTGTTCTCCGCGCACGGGCGATGACCAGATGCTCAGGCCGTCGGTTTCAGCACCTGATGCCTGTCGGCGGTGCCCAGTTCGACCGCGCGCCGGTTGGCCACTTCGAGATCGCCTGCAGGATCCGCGGTGAGCATTGAGGGCTGGAAGCGCAGCTCGTCGATCTCGGTCACGCCGGCCTGATTCAGCCAGGCGCGCAGATAGGTGGAGTGGTAATCCACGCCGAAGGCCGCGGGAACGCCTTGCGCGTAGACGCCGGAGGTCAACACAAGAGTTGCGTGCTTGTTCTCGAGCAGCCCGTAGTAGCCCGTTTGCGGATCGAGCCCCCACAGCAAGCCGGGCTGGTGGATGAGATCGATGTAGTGCTTCAGACGATAGGGGATGCCACCATTCCACATCGGCACAGCAAAAAGATAGCGATCTGCGGAGATGAAACGTTCAGCGATCTCGACAACCTGATCCCATGCCGTCTGTTGCAAATCTGGACCGCGCCCGGCGATGACGTTCATCTTGGCCGCTGCCTTTTCGCCGTCAAAGGCTGGGAGGACGGTGTCCCACAACTCAAGCGTGTCGACTTCGATATCTGAGTTCTTGGCGCGTAAAGCGTTCAGGTAGGAGGTGGCGATCTGGATCGACTCCGAATCGGCCTTGCGCGGCGAGGCCTGGATGAACAGCAGCTTGGTCATTGTAATTCCCTCACGATCGGACATCGGCTCACTATCTATCTATCGATAGATAGTTGACTGGCTCGCTCTCAACGTAGGGGGTGGAGCTACGCTTGTCAACAGCTATCTATCGACAGGGAGGCTGGGTGAGCGACACCGCAGCGCGGCTGATGGATCTTGCCGAAGCTCACATCCGTGATGCTGGCTACAACGGATACAGCTTCCGTGATTTGGCGGCAGAAGCCGGGATCAAAAGCTCCAGCGTGCACCACCATTTCCCCACCAAGGCCGCACTGACCGCCGCTGTCGCACGCCGCTACACCGACAGCGTGCTGGCTGCGGTTGCGGAGGCAGCTGACAAAGAGGGGTCAGATGTCATCTGCGTCTATCGTGACCTCTTTCGGACGGCACTTCTGCGGGACGGACGGATGTGCCTGGGTGGCGCCCTAGGCGCCGAAGCCGGTGGCCTGCCGCCCGAAGTGGCCCATGAAGCTCGCGAATTCTTCAGCCGCCTGGCCGGCGACCTTGCCGCCCGAGTCGGCGGTTCGGACGCCCGGGCACGCGCCCTGCACGTCCTCGCCACGCTCGAGGGGGCCATGATTCTCGCACGCTCCCTCAACGATCCCGGCGCCTTCGACAGCGCCACCGCCGGCTTGACCTGACGCCATCCGCTCGGCATACCCAGACGACGTGCGGCTGCAAATACAGTCAGTCAGGAGAGGCGCGCGGTTGCCCACGCAGGCAAACCTAAGCACCTACACACCCGACCATCTGCGCGCTGTCGAATACGAGGTCAATGACCGCCCCCGCCACATCATCGAAGACCACAGTCCCGCCGAACTTTTCACCGCGCCGCTAATGTCATCAGACCATTAACGGTTGCGACATTGACCAGAAGTCACCCCGGAATTACCGCTCAGGTTTCGGCCGGAACCGGCACGCAATTTAGGATTGCTTCAACTTCTCGCGGTACGCCGACTGCTTGGCGCGGTTCCCGCACACCGCCATACTGCACCACCGGCGCGCACGCGTCTTCGTCTTATCGAGGAAGACCAGCGTGCAGGCAGGTCCTGCGCATCGTTTGATGTGAGAGAAGTCTGCTGAGCAAACGGCATCGGCCACCGCATCAGCAAGCGGCAGCAGTAGCGACGCAGGTGAGTCCCACCTCCGCATCAGTATCCGCTCGAAAGCCACCCCATCGCTGTCCTCCACGTGCGCGGGGCTCTCCGGAGGGGTCTGGCTTCGCATCGCAACCAGGCGGTAACTGTCGTCCCGCTCGAGCAACGCGTTCAACGGCGCCAGGTCGCCCAACGCCGCGCGGGGCAAAGCTGCACCACGGTACTTCTCGACGAAGGCACGGAACCATTCGCGGAGCTCACGCGCCTGCGCCGCGATGTTGTCGAGTTCGCCCGGCCTCGCGATCGTCCGGATCAGCTCCGATGTTTGCGAGTCCAGCAGCTGCGACTGCTCCAGCCAAGCAATCAAGCCTTCGCCATCAGCCAACCACTCAACAACTGTTCCCTTCGGGCTGGCCCGCGAGTTCAAGAAATCGAGTCCCAACGAATCGGCGACGAAGAAGGCGGGAGGACATACGGACGGCATCGGCGAGCTCGCAAGGGTTCGGTAAGGACATCAGACCGCTGAGAGTAACCAGCAAGTCTCGGGGTTGACAAGTTACTATAGCAAAAGTAACCTCTTATTTTCGACCTAGCAGGTTACTCCAACACGTGCATACAAGGACCTCCACCCGTGACCAAACTCCGCTACCGCACCGTCAACGTCGATGGCATCGAGCTCTTCTACCGCGAGGCCGGTAACCCCGACGCGCCCGCGCTCCTACTGCTCCACGGCTTTCCCACCGCGAGCCACATGTTTCGCGATCTCATTCCGCTGTTGGCGCCACATTTCCGCGTCGTTGCGCCGGATCTTCCCGGCTTCGGCCAGACCTCCCGCCCACCGCGCGATGAATTCACTTACACATTCGACGCCCTCGCCGACGTGATTGATCACTTCACCGAGATCGTTGATTTGCCATGCTTCGCGCTCTACATCTTTGACTACGGCTCACCCGTTGGTATGCGGCTCACGCTTCGCCACCCTGACCGCATCACTGCTCTGATTTCGCAAAACGGGAATGTCTACGAAGAAGGACTGAGCGACGAGTGGAACCCGATCCGGACGTATTGGGATGAGCAGAGTCCGGAAAACCGCGCCGCTCTGCGAACGCTTCTGACGCCGCAAACCACCGCATTTCAATACCTGCACGGGGTCGGCGACCCCTCGCTGGTATCGCCGGATAGCCGCACCCTCGATGACTACTATTTGTCTCGACCGGGGGTCGACGACATACAACTCGATCTGTTCCTGGACTACGCCTCAAACGTTGCGCTGTACCCGAGATTCCAGGAATATTTGCGGAACTGGCAGCCGCGAGTCCTCGCAGTGTGGGGGCGCACCGATCCCTTTTTCCTGCCCGCTGGCGCAGCAGCGTTCCGCCGTGATGTTCCTGAGGCCGATGTGCGGTTCTTCGATACAGGTCATTTCGCGTTGGAAACGCACGCCCGGGAGATTGGCCATGCGATTGTGGAGTTTCTGACCAAGGCTCCGGCGTGACCATCCGACCCAGGCGCCGCCCCGCGTGGGGGAAGAAGGCGGCACGCGATTGCGGTGCTACTGGGCCCCCAGCTGCCACTATCCGGCTGTTTGCGCCTCGGCTGCCGACGGTTCTGAAAAATCTTGCCGGGGTCAAGCACGCGCTCATAGCAATAATGGCCTCGGCATTGACAATGTCCGGCTGTGAAGCCGACGTGGCAACGATAGGTCCGACTCAGCCGACGCGGTACCATTCTTCATCCATCGACGGATTGTCGATCTTCTATCGCGAAGCTGGGCCGGCATACGCCCCGACAATAGTGTTGCTTCACGGTTTCCCGTCATCATCCCGGATGTACGAACCGTTATTCGCCCGGCTATCGTCAAGATTCCACCTTATCGCACCGGACTATCCTGGATTCGGTCATAGTTCCACTCCTCCCGCCACGTCGTTCGCGTATACGTTCGATCATATAACCGAGATCGTCGAGAAGTTCACTGAAGGAATTGGGCTGAAACGGTACGTCCTCTATATGCAGGATTACGGCGGCCCCGTTGGTATACGGCTTGCAATTCACCATCCCGAGCGAGTGCAGGGGTTCATCGTACAAAATGCTGTTTTTCACGCGGTAGGTCTCGGCCCCTTGTGGCGTAAGCGCGAAGAGTTCTGGGCTAACCGAGCCGCCAATGAGACCGAATTCCGGGCGACGTTTCTTTCTGCCGAGACGACGCGTCAACGTCATATCGGATCGAATCCGTGTGCCGACACCATCGACCCGGACCGATGGACCGACGAGCTCGAATTTCTATCGCGTCCTGGCGAGGCCGATATTCAAACGGACCTGTTTTATGACTACCGCACCAATGTTGCTAGCTACCCACGCTGGGGTGCATGGCTGCGCCAAAATCAGCCTCGGTCGTTGGTGGTCTGGGGCCGATACGATCCATCGTTCCGAGTCGACGAGGTGTCTGCTTATCAGAAAGACGTGCCAGCGACCGAGACGCGCCTCCTCGATGCCGGACACTTCGCGCTCAACGACCGCCCAGACGAAGTCGCACAGTTGGTTGCCGCATTCCTCGACGGAATCTCGAAGTAGATTGCGTAATGGCGTGAGCCGAAGAGACGAGTCCGCGCTTAAGAGTGTATTAAATGGAAACGTCCCCGACCAATAGCTATCTCGGACAAGAAAAGGACATCATGTCGACAATTACGGACAATACTGCATCCAACAAATCGGTGAATCTGGTACAGCGCTTCTACGCAGCGTTGGCGCATGGCGATACACCCGGGGTACTTACCCTACTTCACGACAACGTTCATTGGACTGAGGCTGAAAGATTCCCGTACTATAGCGGCACCTGGGTTGGACCGCAGGCCGTTCACTACAATTTACTCAAGCGGCTTGCAGAAGATTGGGAAGTATTCGACGCCAAAGCAGACGATTTCATCGTCGAGGGCGCACGCGTGGTGTCGTTCGGGTCTTACTCCGGTGTTTACAAGAAGACCGGAAAATCACTGCTGGCGCCATTTGCCCATCTTTGGGCGGTCCAAGACGAGAAAATCGTTAGCTTTCGTATGTACACAGACACCGCAAAAGTGCTCGACGCCATGCAGTGAATGGTTCTCGGAAGCACGCGGCTCAGATTGTGGTCCTGACGCGGGAGGCAGCATTGGTCGGGTGGCTGGCCAGGTTATGGAAGCGGCAACCCGATGGTTGCGAATCCTGGGCTCGTCTGGCGGAGTGTTCACAACCCAACCCACAGTTCCGCATCCGCCACGACACCATCGACCAATTCGGCAAACTCACCCTGCGCCACGGCAGCCACCTGCACCACCTGGGCATCGGCCGCACCCACGCCGGTACCCCAGTCTTGATCCTGGTCACCGACCACACCGTCACCGTCATCAGCAAAACCGGCCACCACGTCCTGAGCAGCCACACCATCGACCCCAACAAAAACTACTGGCGCAACCAAAACAAAAACCCCGGCCGATGGCCGGGGAATCTGTAACCCATGACGCGACTCATCTGTCACCTATGACTCGACTCATCACAAAAGTGGAGCTAAGGGGATTCGAACCCCTGACCCCCACACTGCCAGTGTGGTGCGCTACCAGCTGCGCCATAGCCCCAAGTCGTGCCAATCGAAGCTACACCACCGGCACCGAGCGTTCAAAACCGCAGGTGAGCGCGCCGACTCGGCGAAGAGCTAGCGCGGGTGATACCGCTGCCCAGAGTCGGTCATGCCTGTCACAGGGGCCGACGTAGCCCGAACGCCCCTCACCCGATGACCTGATTGACCACCTCACGAGCCATCCGCTGCACCTCGGCCAGGTGTTCGGGCCCGTTGAACGACTCCGCGTAGATCTTGTAGACGTCCTCGGTGCCCGACGGGCGCGCGGCGAACCAGGCGTTGGCGGTCGTCACCTTCAGCCCGCCCAGCGGCGCCCCGTTGCCTGGCGCGGCGGTCAGCTTCGCCACGATCGGCTCCCCCGCCAGCTCGGTCGCGGTGACCTGCTCGGGCGACAGCCTGGCCAGCCGCGCCTTCTGGTCACGGTTGGCGGGCGCGTCGACCCGCGCGTAGTACGGCGTGCCGTACTCGGCGGTCAGCTCCCGGTAGCGCTGCGACGGGCTCAGGCCGGTGACGGCCAGGATCTCCGAGGCCAGCAGCGCCAGGATGATGCCGTCCTTGTCGGTGGTCCAAACCGATCCGTCGCGCCGCAAAAACGACGCCCCCGCCGACTCCTCGCCGCCGAACCCGATGGTGCCGCCGATCAGGCCGTCGACGAACCACTTGAAGCCGACGGGCACCTCGACCAGCTTGCGGCCGAGGCCGGCCACCACGCGGTCGATGATCGACGAGCTGACCGCGGTCTTGCCCACCGCGATGCCCTCCGGCCACGACGGCCGGTGGGTGTACAAGTAGTCGATGGCCACCGCCAGGTAGTGGTTCGGGTTCAGCAGGCCCTCGTCGGGGGTGACGATGCCATGGCGGTCGGAGTCGGCGTCGTTGCCGGTGGCGATCTGGTAGCGATCCCGGTTGGCGATGAGCGAGGCCATCGCGTCCGGCGAGCTGCAGTCCATCCGGATCTTGCCGTCGTGGTCGAGCGTCATGAACCGCCACGTCGCATCGACCAGCGGGTTGACCACCGTCAGGTCCAGCCGATGCCGCGACGCGATCTCGGCCCAGTAGTCCACGCTGGCCCCGCCGAGCGGGTCGGCGCCGATCCGCACCCCGGCCGCGCGGATCGCATCGATATCGACCACGTTGGGCAGGTCGTCGACATAGTTGCCGAGGTAGTCGTGCCGCTGGACGGCTCCCAGCGCGCGGGCCAGCGGCACCCGCTGGACCCCCGAACCGTCCCGCAGAATCTCGTTGGCGCGCTTGGCGATTGCGTTGGTGGCGTCGGTGTCGGCAGGACCCCCGTTGGGTGGGTTGTACTTGAAACCACCGTCGGGCGGCGGGTTGTGCGACGGCGTCACGACGATCCCGTCGGCCAGCGCGTGGGTGCGGCCGCGGTTGTAGGTGAGGATGGCGTGGCTGATCGCGGGCGTCGGCGTGTAGCGGTCCCTCGAGTCGACGACGGCCACCACGTCGTTGGCGGCCAGCACCTCCAGCGCCGACACCCACGCCGGCTCGGACAGGCCGTGCGTGTCGCGCCCGATGAACAGCGGCCCGGTGGTGCCGTGCGCAACGCGATACTCGACGATCGCCTGGGTGATCGCCAGGATGTGGGCCTCGTTGAAGGCGCCGTTGAGCGCCGAGCCGCGGTGCCCCGAGGTGCCGAACACCACCTGCTGGGCGACGTCGTCCGGATCCGGCTGGATCGAGTAATAGGACGTGACGAGATGGGGCAGATCGACGAGGTCTTCGGGCTGGGCCGGCTGACCGGCACGCGGGTGGGCCATGGCTACCAATTGTGCCCGGGCGACTGACTTCTGACGTCTCCGGTACGTTACTGACTTCTCAGGTACTTCCCGGGTTCACCGGCTGGTAAGCCTGGCACTTAGGCTGCTTCCGACCGCCCGCACACGAAGGGACCCGCCCGTGGCAAACCGCGACTACCGCGAGTTGGCGGCGGTCTTCGCCGGCGGGGCGGTGGGCACCCTGGCCCGCTCCGCCCTGAACACCGCCGTCGTCCGCGACGCGGAACACTGGCCCTGGTCCACGTTCACCGTCAACATCGTCGGCGCCTTCCTGCTGGGCTACTTCACCACACGATTGCTCGAGCGCCTACCGGCGTCGAGTTACCGGCGCCCGCTGCTGGGCACCGGATTGTGCGGCGGGCTCACCACGTTTTCGACGATGCAGGTCGAGACCATCGAGATGCTCGAACACGGCCACTGGGCCATGGCGGTCGGCTACACGGCCAGCAGCCTGGTGGTGGGACTGCTGGCCGTGCACGTCGCCAGCGCGCTGGTGCGGCGAGCGCGGGTACGCGGATGACGATCACGACGGCTTTCGTCTGGACCGGCGTCGCCGTCGTCGGCGGCCTAGGGTCGGTACTGCGTTTCCTGGTGGACCGCACGGTCGCTCGGCGCGCGGGCCGGTCCTTTCCATTCGGCACCCTGACGGTCAACATCACGGGGGCCGCGCTGCTGGGCTTCCTCGGCGGCCTGGCGCTCAACAAAGAGGCCGCCCTGCTGGCCGGCACCGCGTTCGTAGGCGCGTACACCACGTTCTCTACGTGGATGCTCGAAACCCAGCGTCTGGGCGAGGAGCGCCAGACCTGGGCGGTGTTGGCCAACATCGTCGTCAGCGTCGCGCTCGGTTTGGCGGCGGCCTTCCTCGGGCAGTGGGCCGCGCAGCAGATCTGACCGCGGCCCGTCAGGGCTGGCGCGTTCGGGGCACGTCGCCGGGCGTGAGCGCCAGCGCGTACAGCGCCATCCGGCGATTCGACATGTCGTGCTCGCCGAGGAACACGCAGCCGGCGCGCTCGCAGAACCGCCGCGCGGTCTTGTTGCGGTGGTCGGGGTCGAACATGATCCTGCGGCACAACGGATCCTGCGACAGCACGCTGGCCACGAAGTGCGGCAGCATGAAGCCGGCGATTCCGCGGTTCACGAACTCCTCGTCGGCGATGGCCGCGTGTATTCCGAGGTCGTAAGGGTCGGCCTCGTACCGGGTGGCGATGGAATCCTTTGCCGCGCGGTACAACTCGATGTAAGCGTGGTCTTCGCCCTCCTGGCTGGCCACGAAAGGCCGGGAGTAGTCGCCGTCCAGCTGGGCGCGGAGGTAGCGGCGCCAGCGCTCGGCCGGCCACGCGGATTCCCAGGCCTCGACCAGGACGGGGCGGCTCATCCACTCGGCGATCATCTCGGCGTCGGCGTCCGGGTCGGCGAGGCGGAAAGCGTAGGGTTCCGGCACATCCGCAGCGCTGGGCGGCGGCGGGACACGGCGGACCTCGTCGCTGATATCGGTCAGTTCGCGCGGCAGGATCACTTCGGGGTCGCTCATGACACCGCGGAGCCTACCCAACCCGATCGGTCAGTTGCCGGTGAGGCGCCCGACGTCGACGACCGCGCCGCGATTGATGCTCACCCAGTCGCGCCCGTCGAGGTACGGACGCAGGCTCCGGCCGATGCGCTCGGCGTCGGCGGGCGTCTTGGGTCGCTGAAGCTCGTACACGTGCGGGAGATCGACCATGCCGCTCACCACGTTCCACAGCTTCAGCGCGTCAGGCCCGGTCGGCGGGTCCACCAACACCGGCCCGAAGAGGCACTGCCCCGACACGAACAGCGTCGGCACGCCGTAGCCGCTGGCGTCGACGACCCGCTGGTGGTCGGCGCGGACGTCGTCATGCGTGGTCGGGTCGTCCAGCGCCGCATCGAAAGTTGCCGCTTCGTCGACGATGTCGGTCAGCAGGCGCCGGGCCACCGCGGGGTCGTGCGGCTTGCCGCCCAGGGTGTGCAGTTCATGCCCGATCGCGGCGTACCACCGATCCAGCAACGCCATGTCCGTACGGCGCAGCAGCGCGCCAATCCGCATCAGTGACCAGCCGTAGGACCACTCCCGCTCCCAGGGGTGCTTCTTTCCCTCCGGCCGGTTGATCTCTTCGAGGCTGAAGAACCGCCAGTTGATCGTGATGCCGATCTGGTCGCGAACATCGCGGATCCACACTGACGTCTGGTACGCAAACGGGCACATCGGGTCGAAATGAAAGTCGACGCTGACACTCATCGGATCCGACCTTTCGATCAGTAGTGATAAGTGTCCGAGGGGGCGGGCGAGTGCACTTTCTCGTCCTCGAATTCGGACACCTCGATGCCGTAGGCGCGGGCCAGTTCGAGGATCTTGGTGGCTCGCGCGATGCGAGGCAGGTCGGACCCGTTGCGGATCTCTCCCCCGTCCCGCTCGAACTCGGCGAAAAACTCCTTCGCCCAAGCGATCTCGTCCTGCGACGGCGACAGGCCCTCGTTGACCACGGCGCACTGGTCCGGCGTCAGGCAGATCTTGCCCGTCATGCCGAATTCGACCGAAACCGCCGTGGCCTCGATGAGCTTCAGCGCGTTGGAGCCGATCGTGGGCCCGTCGATCGCACTGGGCAGGCCGGCCGCCTTGGCGGCGATGGTGAAGCGTGACCGCGTGTACGCCAGGGTGGACGGATCCTCCCCAAAACCGGTGTCCCGGCGGAAGTCTCCGATCCCGAACGCGAGGCGAAAGGTGCCCTTGGCCGCCGCGATCTCGGTGATGCGCTCGAGCCCACGCGCCGTCTCCACCAGCGCGACGATCGGCACGTCGGGCAGTCGCTTCGCCGTCTCGGTGACGTGGTCGACCGATTCGACCATCGCCAGCATCACACCGCCGACCGGCGTACCGGCCAGCGCCGCCAGGTCATCGGCCCACCAGGGGGTGCCGAAGCCGTTGATCCGCACCCAGTCGGTGTTGCCCCCGGCGAGCCAACGCACGACGTTGTCACGGGCGCCCTGCTTGTCTTTGGGCGCGACCGCGTCCTCGATATCGAGGACGACGACATCGGCGCGGGAGTGCGCGGCCGACTGGAACCGCTCGGCGTGCGCACCGTTGACCAGCAGCCAACTGCGGGCCAGGACGGGGTCGAGCCGGGAACCGATGTCTTCGGGATCCACGGCGTGACTGTCGACGTGTTCATACATTGCGTGATCTGTGGCCATCTTCATTCCGTCGGTGCTACTCGAGTTCCCTAAACCGTAGTCGCACGGCGAAACGGATGGTCACGACGCCCCGGTGATCAGGGCGAAGCCCCGGCACTGGAGACCCTTGGCGAATTGTCCAAGGCTCGTTCGATCAATTCGCCGGCGGGTAGACCTTGCCCTGCAACGCCGTGGCCGTCAGCCGCGCGTTGTCGCCGCGAGCTACCGGAACCCGGCTCCGAAATCCGTCTCGGTCAGCCGTTTCTGCCGCCGGGGCGCTTTTGTTCGGTGGTGCAGGCGTTGCCAATCCGCCGAGATTGCCGTGAGGGCCGCACTCCGCCGCGGATCACCACCACCACGGCAATCTCGACGGCAACGAAGCTGACGCTAATTCCACTGCTTCTCAATAGGATTCGCCGTCGATCGCCAGCCACTTCACCGTTGAGCCCCTCGCCGCGCCAATGCGTTTAGACCCGGCTCGACCGGGTACTTCTTTGGCGGAGCGGCGCACAGCCCAGCGTCCGCGCATGGCCCCAATCCCCTGATGCAACGGGAGGTATCGGCGATGGCCGAGATGATGATCGAATCGCCCGACGAAGTCGTCGCGTTCCTCAAAGCGCAGCACAACCTGATCGAGGACATGTTCGACGAGGTCCTGCACGCATCGGACCCCCAGGCCCGCGAAGAGCCGTTCGTCAAATTGCGGCAGCTGCTGGCGGTTCACGAGACGGCCGAGGAGATGATCGTGCACCCGCGGGTGCGACGTGAGGCCGACGCCGGTGACGCGATAGTGGACGACCGGCTGACCGAGGAACACCAGGCCAAGGAGCTGCTGTCGCAGATCGAGCAGCTCGACATCGCGTCGCAGGAGTTCGTCGACGAGATCACCAAGCTGCGCGACGCCGTGCTCGACCATGCCCGTCAGGAGGAGAGCGAAGAGTTTCCGGTGCTGTCCCGGAAGCTGGACGATGACGACCTCAAGCGGATGGGAACGGCCGTGCGCGCGGCCGAGGCGATCGCGCCGACGCGTCCACATCCCGGCGTCGAATCGGCGAAGCTGAATTTCGCCGTCGGGCCGTTCGCGTCGATGCTCGACCGCGCCCGCGACCTCATCGGACAGGCGTTCGGCTAACCACTTCGGCGGCGGCCGCGCGTCCGTAGTCTGGGTGAAGCGTCCGTAGTCTGGGTGAAGTGAGCGTTGCACCGGATATGAACCTGGCTCTGCAGGATCGGTTCTTGCGCGACCTGCCGGAGATGGCGGTGCGCTGGCAGGCCGAGACCCCGCCGGACGCGCGGTTGTTGGTGCTCAACGACCGGCTGGCCGCGGAGCTCGGCCTCGACACCGAGTGGCTGCGTAGCCCCGACGGCCTGCGGTTCCTGGTCGGCAGCGCGCTGCCGACCAGCGCCGCCCCTGTCGCGCAGGCCTATTCCGGCCATCAGTTCGGCGGGTTCGTCCCGCGGCTGGGTGACGGCCGGGCACTGCTGCTGGGCGAGCTCGTGGACCCCGCGGGGAGCGTGCGCGATATCAGCCTCAAGGGGTCCGGGCCGACGCCGTTCGCGCGCGGCGGCGACGGCCTGGCCGCCGTGGGTCCGATGCTTCGCGAGTACGTCGTGAGCGAGGCGATGCACGCCTTGGGCGTGCCGACCACGCGTTCGCTCGCCGTCGTCGGCACCGGCCGGGCGGTCCAGCGCGAGGAGACCCTGCCGGGCGCCGTGCTGACGCGCGTCGCCTCCAGCCACCTGCGGGTCGGCAGCTTCCAGTACGCCGCCGCCACCGGCGACGTGGACCTGCTGCGCCGCCTCGCCGACCACGCCATCGCCCGCCATCATCCCGGCGCGGCGAGCGCGGACCGCCCTTACCTGGCGTTCTATGAAGCCGTGGTCGCCGTCCAGGCGTCGCTGATCGCTCGCTGGATGCTGGTCGGGTTCGTCCACGGCGTGATGAACACCGACAACATGACGATCTCCGGTGAGACCATCGACTACGGTCCGTGCGCGTTCATGGAGGCCTATGACCCGGACACGGTCTTCAGTTCGATCGACTTCTGGGGCCGGTACGCCTACGGCAATCAGCCGCTCGTAGCCGGGTGGAACCTCGCCCGGTTCGCCGAGACGCTCCTCCCGTTGTTTTCCGACGACATCGATGACGCCATCGCGCTGGCCGAGGCGGCATTCGGCGTGTTCGAATCCCGGTACGACGCGGTCTGGTTCCCCGGCATGCGAGCCAAGCTGGGCTTGCGGGCCGATGTGGAAGCGGCGGCGGCGATGCCGTTGATCGACGAGCTGTTCCGCCTGCTGAAGGACGGCCGCGTCGACTACACCTCCTTCTTCCGGCAGCTCGGCCGAGCTGCGCGTGGGGACGCCGAGCCGGCGCGCGGGCTGTTCATCGACCTCGCCGGCTTCGACGAGTGGCTGTCCCATTGGCGGGCCCTGGGCCCGGACGCCGCCGCGATGGACCGCGCCAATCCCGTCTACATCCCACGCAATCACCTGGTCGAGGAGGCTCTGACCGCGGCGACGGCCGGTGATCTGCGTCCGCTCCGGCAGCTGCTCCGCGCCGTGACCGGGCCTTACGACGAGCGCTCGGGACTCGAGCGCTACGCCGGTCCGGCGCCGGAGGACTTCGGCGCCTACCGGACCTTCTGCGGCACCTGACTCGGCTGCGGGCCTCGTCGCGCGGCTCCCCAGAGACCAACTCCGATGCCGACGACGGCACCCCCTAGGCCGATGAACCGCTGGGACGGCCTCAACTGGTCATGGACGCTCAGCCCGCCGATCAGGTCGGCCGCGTCCGCGCCTCCGGACGCCAGGAACCAGCCCCGCGTGTTGCGGCCCCGGAGGGCCGCCGCAGCCAGCAGGCCGCCGATCAGCGCGTCGCGGTACCCCATCGATCGCAACAGCAGCCGCGCAGTCGGCGAAGGCGCTTCGGGATCGCCCCAGAGCCGGTTCGCGCCCAACGGGTCGACAAGAAACGAGATGCCCGAGGCGAGCCGAATGCCGCCCGCCAGCAATGCCGCCCGGTCGATTGCCATAGCTGCAGCCTAAGCCCGGCCCGGGCACCCGGGCCGCAGGTTCGGCCCATTTCGCACACCGCGTCGGGATGCTGTCGCCACCCGTTGTGCAAAGTTATCGCCGAGCAGCAAAACCCGGTCCGCAAACTCGAGCACCAGGTGTCGCTGGTTGATCGGTGCCAACCGGCAGCGATCCGAACCTGCCACCCAGTCTTATGAAAGTGCCTATCCGAGAACGGTTCGCCTATTACCTTGATTACCTATGACGGAACAGGGGGATCCGCTCTCTTGTCGGCGTCCGCATGCCGGCCATCCGCCCGGGACGCGACGAAACAAACTGGCTCCAGATCCGGAGGTGCGCCGCGCCATCGTGGCCGCGGCAGCGAAATCCGTTCGCGAACAAGGGGTTCGGGGTCTCAGCATCGCGGCGGTGCTGGAGCACGCGCAGTTGAGCACCCGGGCGTTCTACCGCCATTTCGAGTCGAAGGACCAGCTGGTCGCGGCGGTGTTCATGGAGATGACGCGCGTCGAGGTCCAGCGGCTGAAAGCCAAGATGGCACCGGCGGCCGACCCAGTGGAGGCCGTCACCGCGTGGATCGACGGGCGGCTTGATCTCGCATTCGACGAGACCATCAAATCGGAACAGCGCCAAGCATCTTTGGAGGCTCAGGAGAAGATTTTCTCCTCCCCCGAGCTGGTATCGCCGTCCTACATGGCGATCCTCGACCCGCTGATAGAACAGCTCGAGCGTGGCTTGGACCTCAGGATGTTCCACGACATCATTCCGGCGACCGCCGCCAAGTCGATAAACGGCGTGGTCTGGGCCGCCACGCAACGGCAGTGGGCAAGCGGCCACTGGGAGCCCCAAGAGGTCCGGGAGCGCGCCCTGCGATTCTGCCTGCGCGGCCTGGGCGTGGCACCGCAAACAATCGAGGGCATGACCTCGACGAAAGCATGCGCCGGCCGGGCGCGAAACGAATGAATGCCCGGCGGCGATATGTGAGACGAAAGTCAGCGAACATTTGTCGGCCGTGAAAAAATGATTGCCTGAATGGCTCCGGGGGTAATAGGCATCACATGACGCAGCGGTATGACCGGCCCGATTCCCGCCAGGGTTACCTCGGCGGGGGTGCACCACGTCGACGGGCGAAGCTCGCGCCCGATCCGGACGTGCGGTGCGCGATCCTGGACGCTGCGTCGAAGTCGGTTCGCGAACAGGGCATCCGCGGGCTCAGCGTCGCCGCCGTCCTGGAACAGGCCCGGCTGAGCACCCGCGCCTTCTACCGGCACTTCGAGTCCAAGGACCAGCTGGTCGCGGCGGTATTCACGGAGATGACCCGCGTGGAAGTGCTCCGGCTGAAAAGGAAGATGGCCGCCGCGGACAACCCGGTGGAGGCGGTGACGGCCTGGATCGACGGCCGATTCGACCTCGCCTTCGACGACAACACCGAGTCCGATCTGCGGCGGCTGTTGCTGGAGGCCCAGTCGAAGGTGTTCACCTCGTCCGAGCCGGTGTCGGCCCCATACCCGATGATCTTCGAGCCGCTGATCGAGCAGCTGCAGCAGGGGCTGGATCTCGGCGTGTTCCACGACGTCATGCCGGCAACGGCCGCGAAGTCGCTGCACGGCGTCGTCTGGGCGGCCACCCAACGGCACCGGGGGACGAGTCACGACGAACGCGCCGAGACCCGTCGACGCGCGCTTCGGTTCTGTCTGCGAGGGCTGGGCGTCTCGCCCGAAACGATCGACGCGCTGACCGCGGAGCGGGTGGCCGCGGGCTGACCAGAAAGCGACTCGCCGCGGGCGGCGCGCGGAGACAGACGGATGACTGCCGGATGGCTACCATGGCCCCATGGCCGAGCCGGTCCCGGCTTCTGACGAAACCGCCGCAGTCAACGCTTCCGAGACCGTTGCCGTACCCAACCCGGCGTCGCCGGGTAGTGGTGGCCTCGCGTGGTCACGCGACGATGACGAGGAGTCGCCCCCTCAGCCGGCGGTCGAGCGCGAATCGTGGGTGACGACGTGGCGGAAAGCCGGCGCTTTGCTCCTGGGTGGCCTGGTCCTGGCGGGCGCGATCGTGGTCGGGTTCTGGGTGCTGAGCCCGGACAACAAGGGTTCGCAGGCGCCGCCTAGCGCGTCACCTACGCCGACTGCCGGCGCCTCGCCGACGGCGACCGCTTCGCCGTCGGCGGCCTCCCCCTCGTCGATCCCGTCCACACCAGAGCAGGACAACAAGTACGTCCAGACGTTGAACGACCGGGGCATCTCGTTCGCGAACCCGGAGGCGGCCATCTACAACGGCAAGATGGTCTGCGCCGACATCCGCCAGGGCATGACGGTGCCGCAGATCGTCGATGCGTTTCGGGCCAGCAACCCGGCACTCGGCGCGGATGCCGACGCCTACGTGGCCATTTCCGTGCGCGCCTACTGTCCTCAAAACGGCAACCTGGTCAGCGGAGTGTCCTGACATCGCCTCGCCGGTCGTCGTCGAACGCGTATTGAACTGCGGGAATCAAACCCCGTCGATAATGATTGGACTTGGCGCGACCCGCCCGAGCCGACCTGGTCGGTCGGCATCCACACCAGGCACACTCCGCGCGATCGCACCGCAGCCAAAAGGAGACAGCTCATGACTGTCGGAGACAACAGCGCCCCAGTCGGGTCGGTGCCTCGCCCTCAACCGCGGCCGGTGCGCCCGCCCCCGTCGAGGAACCTCGGCAATGTCGTCGCGGCGGTGTTCCTCGCGATGGCCGTCCTGTTCGCGCTCGGTGTCGTCGCCACCTACTTCCTGCGCGATCGGACCGCGACCTCCCCCGGACCGCAAACGATCACGGTGACCCCGGGGCCAAAGGGTTCGGGCGACGGAGCCGACGGCCGGTTCTTCTCCTCGCTGGCCATCTACGGCATCGCCGACAACGGCAACGACGCCGTACGGCAGCGGTTCATGGAGTTCGGCCACCACACCTGTTTCTCGCTCTTACCGCCGCACCCGCAGGCGCTGGACTCGACCGTCACCGACATCATGACGGCGGAGAACCAGGACGTCGCGTCGGGGAGTCCGTGGTCGCCCCAGTTCACCCACGACGACGCCGAACACCTCGCGGAGGCCGCCATTGGCGCCTACTGCCCCAGCGTCTCGAGGTAGCCGCCCCCCAAGGTGGTCGCTCCAGACGGCCTCAGCCGACAGGTGGCGCCGGCCACGGGAATTCGGGAATGATGGGCGACGACGTCGGGGATGGCGGTGCCTGCGTGACCGGTTCCCCGAGGTGCTGGGGGCAGTAGACGCTGGTCGCGATCGTGGTGAACCGGGCGGCGTCGGGCATCGAAAGCCCCGGGTTGCTCGCCGAGACGTCCTGGATGACGTTGGCTTTGAGCTGACCCTGATCCATCAGGTCGCAGGCCTGCTTGCCGATCGAGATGGCGGTGGGCCCGCTCTGATAGGGGATGCCCGCCTTGTCGAGCGCGGAAAGGAAGCCGGCGTCGGGGCCCGGATCCGCCTGTGCCGAAGCGGCGAAGCTGACCGTGAAGACAAAGCTCGCGAGCACCACAGGCATGCGCACCGTTACATCCTCGTACATGCCGGCGCCCGCGTCTTCCCGACCCCATCAGAAGTCAAGCCGGCAAAGGGATCGCGCCCGAACTGCGCGCGTGCGACAGTTCACCGGTGACGAGACGTGTCGCCGTGATCGGGGCCGGACCCGGTGGACTGGTTGCGGCGCGCTGGCTGCTCTCGCGCCGGCTCGAACCGGTGATCTTCGAGCAGGGACCGATGCTGGGCGGCCAGTGGACGGGGCTCGCCGGCCGCAGCGGGGTGTGGCCGACCATGCACACCAACACGAGCCGGATCCTGACCGCCTTCAGCGACCTCGAGCCCGAGACACGCGCCGTCTTTCCACCGAACCGCGCGATTCTGGACTATCTGCACCGCTATGCCGACGCATTCGGCCTTGTGCCGCGCATCCGGTTCGGCACACGCGTCGACCTTCTCGCGCCGGACGGCGCCAGGTGGCTCGTCCGGCACGGCGGCGTCGAAGAGACCTTCGACAACGTCGTGGTGGCCACCGGTCGCTTCCACGCCCCCGCCATCCCCACCGTGCCGGGGCTCGACACCTTCACCGGCTCGGCGGGAGCGATCGCGACCTACGACTACCGGGGGGCCGACCCGTATCGCGGCAAGCGCGTCCTGGTGGCGGGCGGCGCGATCAGCTCCCTCGAGATCGCCGCCGAACTGGCCCAATTCGGCGCCGCGCGCGTCGTCGTGACCCAGCGGCGGCAGCGGTACGTCCTGCCGAAGTTCGCCGCCGGAGTCCCCTCCGATCACCGGGTTTTCACGCGCTACGGGACGCTGGCGAGCGGGGTGCTGCCGGCCGCCGAAGTCGATCGGCAGCTGAAAGAGATCGTCGTTGAGGCGGGCGGCAGCCCGGAGCAGTACGGTGCACCGGCGCCCGCGGATTCCCTGTCGGCCGCCGGGCTCACCCTCAGCCAGTACTACCTGCCGCTCGTGGGAGAGGGCCGAATCGCTGTGCGGGCGTGGGTGAACGCCGTCGAAGGCACGACCGTGACGTTCACCGACGGCCATGCAGAGCAGTTCGACGGGATCGTGTTCGGCACCGGATTCAAGGTTCGCCTGCCGTTTCTCGATGACGACGTCCGGGCCGTTCTCGACCTGGACGACGCGCATCTGGACCTCGACCGGCATACGTTTCATCCCGACCTGCCGGGGCTGGCGTTCGTGGGCATGTGGGACCAGTCGGGCGGATACTTTGTGCCGCTGGAACTTCAGGCCCGGTGGATCGCGTACGCGTGGGGTGGCACCGTCCCGCCGCCGCGTGAGGCCGACCAGCGGTCGGCCATCGCGGCTCATCGCTCGGCGCGAGGGGCGTCGCAGAAGACCCGGATGAACCTGGTCGCGCTCACCTTTGCGCGAGCCGCCGGGGTCGAGCCCCGGCTGGAGAACTGGCCGCAGCTGCGCCGGGCGTTGCTGTTCGGCCCCTTGGCGCCCAGCAGCTTTCGGCTCGAGGGCCCTGATGCGCTGCCCGACGCGCCGGCCCGGTTCCAGCGTGATGCCGCAGCCTTCCGCGCGATTACGTCGAACGAGCTGACCGATCGGGAACGCAAGCACCTGGCCGCCCTCGCGCAAAGTGAACGGAAGCAACCACTTTGACGCCCTTCGACCGCCAGCGTGCCGTGGCGGTGGCAATGGCCGCCGCCTCGGTCACCCTGGTGCAGTGCGCCCACGGGCCGCCGCCCCGTACCGCTACACCCGCACCGTCCGTCACGGCCTCACCGTCGGCCGGAGCCCCGCCGGCACCAGCCGGAGCGACGGTGGAGCCGGTCACGGCCGCCGAACTCGGCGCGAGCTGGCGGCCGGGTTGCCCGGCCGGCCCGGGGCAGCTACGACGAGTCACTCTCGCCCACCTGGGCTTCGACGGACGGGCCCACCGCGGCGAACTGATCGTGAACGAGGACCTCGTGCCGGAGGTGACCGCGATCTTCGAAAGCCTTTACCGGCTTGGCTATCCCGTCGACAAGATGCGCACGGTCGAGAAGTATCCCGCCGCCGACGACGAGGCATCGATGGAGGACGACAACACGTCGGGCTTCAACTGTCGCGAAATTCCGGGCGCCGGACGGTGGTCCCAACACGCCTACGGCCGGGCGATCGACCTTAATCCCCTTGTCAACCCATGCATCTACACCGGCGGCGCGTTCGAGCCGCACAACGCGTCCGCCTACATCGATCGCCGCCGCGCCGATCCGGGGCTCCTGCACGAGGGCGACGCCGCCGTGCGCGCCTTCACAGACCGCGGTTGGCGGTGGGGCGGCAGCTGGGCGTCCCCGATCGACTACCAGCACTTCGAGCGACCCTGAGGCCGGGTCAGAGATGCAGGGCACGCGCCGTCGCCGTCGCGACCTCGCCGCGCAGGTCGGACATGGGCGGGCTGCCCCGCGTGTGGATCGAATTCGCGAGCAGAACGAGGTAGGTATTCGAACCCGGGTCCATCCACAGCGAGGTTCCGGTGAAGCCGGTGTGGCCGAAGCTGCCGATCGGGAAGATCACGCCCCGCGCCGTGGACTGGCCCGTATCGATGTCCCAACCGAACCCGCGCAGGTTCTGCCCCGGGATCGCGGGGTAGCGCGGCGCGAGTAGCGGATCGGTGGTGTTCGGTCTCTTCGCGGCGGCCGCCCGGGCCGCCGCATTGGCCGCCTCAAGCTGCTGCGGCGTGTGCCCCGGCTGTTGCGGGGTCGTCATCAACGCCAAAGTGTCTGGCGCCAAAGGAAACTGGCTCGGGCGGCCGGCGAGCCGGTCAAGCAGGGCCTGCGCGAAGATGCCGACATCATGCGCGGTCGAGAACACGCCGGCGTGCCCGGCCACCCCACCCATGCGCCGCGCCGTCGTGTCCTGCACGGTGCCCCGCAGCAGGCGGTCGAGGTCGGGGTTCTTGCCGGGGTCGGCCCGGCCCTCCTCGTCGCGTGCCGTCGGTGCGATGCGCGGCAAGAGCGCGGTGCTCCACGTCCCCGCGGGGCAGGCGCCCGGGGCCGTGCCGCTGGATGCGGGAGCCCAGGCGATCGCGGCGCCGACCGTCGTGTGCGGGCCACACGCTTTGTCCGGTGGGAGGTAGTGGGTGTCCGTCATGCCGAGGGGGTCGAAGACGTGCTGCTGAACGTAGACGTCCAGGGTCTCGCCCGTGACCTTCTCGATGAGGGCCCCGAGCACGATGAAGTTGATGTCGGAGTAGTGGAAGCCCTGCCCCGGGCCGGATTCCAGCGGCGTGCTGAGCGCCCGGTGTATGCCTTCGGCCTTGTCGGCTCGGTCGAGTCCCCACGGGTCTCCCAGATTGACGTCCCCCGGTTCCCCCGAGGTGTGCGTCAGCAGCATGCGAACGGTCACCTTGGCGCGACGGGGATCGTTCGCCGCGTTGAAGCCGGGCAGCTGCTGCTGCACGGGATCGTCGATCTGCACCTCGCCTCGTTCGGACAGCTGCATGACGGCCGTCGCCGTCGCGATGGTCTTCGTCAGGGAGGCCAGGTCGAAGATGGTGTCCTCGGTCGCCGGCTCCGCGGGCGCGGGCGTCCCATCCAGCCCCGGTTCGCCCCCGAGCTTGCGCGAGCCGTAGGCCTGGCTGAAGGCGACGTTGCCGCCGTGCCCGATCTCCACCACCGCGCCTGGCAGCTTGCCCGCCGCGATCGCGCGGTCGATCAGCGCGGACACCGGCGCGAATTCGGTTGCGAGAGCGGGGCTGGGCGGTTTGGCTGCCACGGCGACCCGGGGTGCGGGGGGCTGTGGGTTTATGCCCGCCGCGGGACGTCCCGCCGCGCCACGAGAGCAGGCCGTGATGAGCGCCAGGAGGACGGTTCCGGTGGCGACGGCCTTTCGGAGCGGCCTGCCGAGCGAGCTGTCGTCGATCACATGTTCCCCGCCACCGCGTTCACGGCATCTTCAGATGATTGTCCCGACCCGATGCTGTGTCGGGCGGGCCCGGCTTGTCAAGCGATGGGCAACGCGCCACCCCTCACGCGTCGCTCCGACGCGGGCGGCCGAGCGGCTCTCAGTTTCCTGCCGCCGCCGTCGGCACACCGATTCCGGGATCGACTTGTACCGGCCCCTTGGCTGACGGACGGACATCGATGTCGAAGATCTCGGTGGGGATATACACCGTTGAACACGAGTTCGGGATGTCTACCACGCCGGACAGCCGTCCCTCGATCGGCGCCGAGCCCAGAATCATGTAGGCCTGGATCCGGCTATACCCGAACTTGGACAGATAGTCGATGGCATGCAGACACGCCCGCTGATAAGACAGGTGCGAATCCAGGTAACGCTGGACACCGTCGAGCGTGACCGATGTTCCCGAGAACGCCAGCCATTGGCTGAATTGGGGAGCGACGTTGCCGGGCATGAAGATCGCGTTCTCGCTGACGCCATACGTCTCCATTCCGCCCTTGATCAGATCGACGTGCAGATCCAAAAACCCGCCCATCTCGATGGCCCCGCAAAAGGTGATCTCGCCGTCACCCTGCGAGAAGTGGAGGTCGCCCATGGACAGGTTGGCGCCGTCGACAAACACGGGGTAGAACACCCTGGTGCCCTTGGTGAAATTCTTGATGTCCTGATTGCCGCCATTCTCCCGCGGCGGAGCGGTCCGCGCCGCCTCGGCGGCCACGCGGTCGAATTCCGCGCCGCGGAGGCTGCCGAGGATCGCAGAGTCCGGCAGGGGTGGCAGGGCTAGCGGGGGAACCCGGTCCGGGTCGGTGTCGATGAGGGCTTGTTCGCGGACGTTCCATTTACCCAACAGCTCCGCCGAGGGGGCGGTCCCCATCAGCCCGGGATGCACGATGCCGGTGTAGGAGACTCCCGGCACGTGCCGCGACGTGGCCACACCGCCCTGGAAATCCCAGATCACCTTGTAGGCATCGGGAAAATGCTCGGTCAGGAACCCGCCACCGTTTTTTGTCGCGAATACCCCCGTGTACCCCCAGCCCTGCCCCGCCAACGGCCCTGAATCCTCCTGCGGGATGGGCCCGACGTCGAGGATGTCGACGATGAGCAAGTCACCAGGCTTGGCGCCCTCCACAGCGATCGGGCCGCTGAGCACATGAACCGCGGCAAGCGGGGCATTCAGGATGTCCTCGGCGGAGTCGTCGTTTCGAATCGCGCCGTCGAACCATTCGCGGCAGTGGACGCGGAAGGTGTCTCCGGGTTTGACGTGTACCTGCGCCGGGATCGCCCAGTGCCACCGATTGTGTCCGACGATGCGCTGATCGGTGAACTTCTTCGTGGAATCGAGTGGAAACACTACCTGCGGCATAACCCTTCCTGACTGTCGTTGCTTCCGGATACCCGAACGGGCACAACGGGTTTACTTTCGCGGCGAGGCCACCTTTCCCCGTTTACGGCCGTGGCAGGTACCTCCAGGCGGGGTTTTGCGGTAACGGCGGAATGCGATCGCGGACTGGTGTTGGCGGCGGAACCGACACCATGTCTGGCACGTCGCGCGTCTTCTCCGCCCGGTCGATCGCAGCCAGCACAGCACGGGGGGCCAGCGAGAGCATGGGCGCGCGAAAGACCCGAGCCGCCTCGCAATTACACACCGGACACACGAATCTGGTTGGGGCCGTTCCTATTGGGCGGCACACGTCGAAGTCGCCGTCCTGGGCGCACCGGTACCCGTATGTGGCCATCAAACCATTGTCCGTTGGCCGGCGCCTGCCCGCAGCCCACGCCGCGACGCAGGGACGCCGGCGCAAACACGTTCGGCCAGGAACGCCCCGGTAAGCGGCCGAACGCATCGCACGCGGGCAACAAAAAGTCGTGCCCGCCGCATAGCGCTTGGCGCACGCTCAGCACCGGTCACGGGCGGCCTCCTGTTCGCCCTGCCGCCGACACGCCTACCACTTCCTCGTCTCACGTTCGATGGCCGCGGCGGCGCGGAACAACAGCGCCTCGCCGAACTCAGGGCCCACGAATTGCACCGCTATGGGAAGCCCTTGAGCTCCATGGCCGCACGGCACCGAAATCGACGGCAGGTCAGCATAAGTGAACGGGATGGTGTAGCGCCGGCCTCGGGTGAACTCGTCGGAGTGCGTGTCGAGGCGCGGCGCCACGGTCGGCATCGTCGGCGTCAGGAGGAGGTCGACGTCGGCGAGCGTGGCCCGCATGGGTGCCGCGTCCGAGAACCTCCGGGCGACCGCCGCGTCGTAGTCGGCTTGGGTGAGCTTGGTTGCCGCCTCCATGTCGGCGCGCACGGCGGGCCCGAAGATGCTCTTGTCTGGAGCGGGATCGTAGATGTCGCGCATCGCCTGCGCGAACTCCCAGCGCAGGATCGTGAACGCGGCGGCGAAGTCCAGCATCGTCGGAAGGTTCTCGATCCTCACGGTCGTGACCCGTGCGCCGAGGCGGTCGAGGACCGGCAGGGTGCGACGCACCGCCGTTTCCACGTCGGGATCGAGCCCGGTCAAGCTGAAACCCTCGATCAGCCCGATACGCAGGCCGGCGATGCCAAGGTCGCAAGCGGCCAGATAGTCCGGCTTGCCGGCGGGCCGAGAGTAGGGATCGCGCGGGTCCTGGCCCACCATGGCGCCGAGCATCACCGCCGTGTCGCGCACCGTGCGCCCCAGCGGGCCCGCGACATCGAAGCGGGGGGCGCGGGGAAACGCGCCGTAAAGGCTGACCAGGCCGTGGGTCGGCCGGATGCCGACGACACCGTTCCACGCGGCCGGGACTCGCACCGAGCCGCCCGTGTCACTGCCCACGCCGGCGGCGACGATGCCCGCGCCGACCGCCGCCCCCGTTCCGCCCGACGACCCGCCGGCCGACCGCTCCGGCCGCAGCGGATTGTGGATGTCCCCGTAGTAGCTGTTCTTGCCATCGATGCCTGCGGCGAATTCGTTGAGGTTGGTCTTGCCGATGCTGACCGCGCCAGCCTCCGCGAGTCTGGTGATCACGGCGGCGTCCTCGGTGGGGACGCGGTCAGCGAACACGTGCGAACCGACTGAGGTGAGGACGCCGGCGGTGGAGTAAAGGTCTTTGCACGCGATCGGAATGCCGTGCAGCGGGCCACGATCGGCGCCATGAGCGAGCTCAGCGTCGAGCCGCGCCGCCGCGTCCAGCGCCTGCGCGGCGGTCAGGGTGATGAACGCGTTCAGCCGTGCCTGCAGCCGCGCCGCCTCACCGAGGGCTGCGCGCGTCAGCTCGACCGACGTCACCCGGCCGGCGCGCAGCAACGCGCCGGCCTCCGCGATGGTGTGCGGACGCGGCGGGGCGGCGGCCGGAATCATCGAGAGTCCTGTCACGGCGACGGCGCCCGCCGCCGCGCCCCCAACCTTCAGGGCCGTCCGCCGGCTCACACGTTTCATGCCGTCAACGGTCCAGACGGCTCGACGCCCAACCCGCTCTCGGCTGCCGTGGCTGGGCTGCCCGTCGGCACAGCCCGACGAGACATGCTGCAGCGATTCACCATTCCACTCCCTCGTACCAGTCATTCCGCCTCATCGCCGGCAACTCTCGGCAAGGCGAGGCGCAGCCCGGCGTCCTTCGGTGGATCCAGAGTTGCGGGCAGGCACTCTGCCAGCCGGATGTTTCTCGGGTATCACGCCCGGGTGACCGCAGCCCTTCCCCAACGCACGATGTCAACCGGCTTCGCACGGTGCCTTTGGTCCCTCGGCTTGCATCTCTTCGGCCCTGACGGTGGCGGCCGCCCTGAGTGATCCTGCCCCTGGATGACCCAGCCGACCGGAAAGAACAGCAATGTGGCGACCACCACGCGGCGCGATCTTGGCAGGCGTTGACGGCTCGGCAGCCGCACTCAGTGCCGTCCGTTGGGCAGCCCGTGACGCGGCGCTGCGTAGGGCGCCGCTGGCTCTGGTCCATGTCGTCGACGCCCCCTTGCCGGAGTGGTTCACGGTCGCCGCGCCGGCAGGGTTCGGGCAATCACAGGAACGGCGGGCGCGCGATGTGATTGAGTCGGCAATCGAGGTCGCCAAAGAGAGCACCGGTGAGTCCGATCCAATCCCGATCGATAGCAACGTGTTTCGTTCGGCCACCGTCCCGACGCTCGTCGGTCTCTCCGCGGAGGTCGAGATGGTGGTGGTCGGACGTGGCGGTGCGTTGGCCCGCAGCTTCCTCGGCTCGGTGAGTTCGGCATTGGTGTATCACGCGCATTGTCCGGTCGCCGTGGTCCACGACGACAAGGCCGTGACCGACAACGGTGCACGGGCACCCGTCCTGGTGGGCATCGACGGCTCACCGGCATCGGAAGCGGCGACCGCCATCGCGTTTGAGGAGGCCTCGAGGCGAGGCGTCAGCCTGGTGGCCCTGCACGCCTGGACCGATCCCCGGGCCAAGGCGCCGTTCCAGGACGCCAAATGGGACGCTCAGCTCTCCGAGGAGGAGGAGACGCTCGCCGAACGGCTGGCGGGTTGGCACGACCGCTATCCCCACGTGGGGGTGCGTCGCCGAATCGAGATCGGTGATCCGGCACGCTGGCTGATCGATGCGTCCGAACGGACGCAATTGATCGTGGTCGGCAGCCACGGGTGCAGCCGGGTCAGTGGCAGGTTGCTGGGATCGGTCGGGGCGGCAGTCGTCAACAGGGCCAAGATGCCGGTGTGAGCCGTCCCGGTGAGTCCGGAGACTGCATTCGTTGAATCACCCTGCCTTTGGTGGGGTGCGTTTGTGATCGTAGTAGAGCGTCTCGACGGCCTCGGGAGTGAAGTCGTCGAGGTACTCGTGGGGGCGTTCGGTGTTGAACCAGACCACCCATTCAGCGGTCGCCAGCTCGACCTGGTTGACGTCGCGCCACGGCCTTGCCGGCGGATAAGTTCGTTCTTGAACGAGCCGACGGTGGTCTCGGCCAGCGCATTGTCCAGCGCATCGCCAACCGAGCCGACGGAGGGATCCACGCCCTCATCGATGAGCCGCTGGGTGAAGGCCACCGAGGTGTATTGACTGCCCGCGTCGCTGTGCGCAATCAGCCCGTGCAGACTGGTGGTGCCGTCCTGGGCGCGAGTGAAGAACGCATGCTCGATAGCGTCGAGGACCAGATCGGTGGTCATGGATCTGGCGGCCCGCCAGCCTAGGATCCGGCGGCTGTAGGCGTCGATGACGAATGCGACGTAGACGAATCCCATCCAGGTCGACACATACGTAAAGTCGGCCACCCACAACCGATTTGGCGCCGCGGCATAAAAGCGGCGGTCCACCAGATCCGGGTATCGCCGATGAGTGTCGTCGGCGATGGTGGTCTTGTGCTTGGATCCGTACCGCGCGCCCTCCCAACCGTTCTCGCGCATGATCCGCTCCACCGTGCACCGGGCGACATCGTGACCCTGGCTGCGTAGCCAGATCCACAACTTGCGTGACCCCAGCGTCTGGACGAACTTGCCCTTTTCTTGTCTTCCCGCGCCGCGGTGATGATCTCGACCAGCTCGGCGTCATGGATCTGCCGTCGTGTCGGGGTCTTGTTGATCCACTCGTAGTAGGTCGACGGGCTGATCGGCACGCCATGCTCAGACAGCACCGCACACATGGGCTCGACACCCCAGCGCAGCCCGGCCCCGCCGTTGGGGCCGGCCACCTGGTGGTCCTTGTGTTCGGCGATGAACCGGATCACCGTCTCCCGGGCCGGTCGAGCTCGGCCCCGAAGAAAATCGCCGCTGCTTTCAAGATCTCGTTGGCCCGGCGCAGCTCGGCAATCTCCTTGCGCAGCGCCTTGTTCTCCTCGGCCATCGCGGAGGTCACACCCGGCCGCTGGCCGGTATCGACCTCCGAGCGGCGGATCCAGGTCCGCAACGTCTCCGGTGTGCCGATCCCCAACATGCCCGTGACCGCCGTGATCGCCGCCCACTGCGACGGGTACTGCGGGCGCACCTCAGCGACCATGCGCACCGCACGTTCACGAAGCTCGTCGGGGTACTTGCTGACACGTCCCATAACCCAGATCCTCCCAAGATCGGGAGTCTCCGGAAACGCCGGGACGGCTCAGTGATCGTGGCGCGCCAGTCCTAGGGGAGCCGTTCGTTCCCGTCGGCTACCTGCGGTTTCCTTCGGGCGGCCCTATGGGCGCGGCAGGGTCGGCGCCGTCGTCGTAGGCGATTGCTGCGGACCCATCGGTCCACTCGGACCCGTCCCGCCGGGCCCCATCATGCCGCCGGGCCCCATCATGCCGCCGGGTCCCATCATGCCGCCGGGTCCCATCATCGGGCAGCTCCCGTCACGGTCGCCGTAATGGCCCCGGTGCCAGCCATGGTGGCCGTTTGAGGACGAGCCCAAGAAGAACCCGGAGAAGAAGATCACTGCGACAACGAACACGACTCCGGCGACGATGCCAATCCACGCCACCAGTTGACCCAGCCGGCTTGGCCCATCGGGTCGGTCATCCCGGGCTTGCTCGGTCACGGTGGCCGGTTTGGCCTCGGATTCGGGTATTTGCGTCATGTTCGAATGGTGCCATCCGCATACCCAACCGGGGTAGGGACTATTGGCCCTAGAAAGGGCACCACCGTATCTGGTGAGCTTACTGAAGGTGGCCGCAATGGCACGCTGAATTGCCTGGTGTTGCAAGAAAATACGTATCGGAGGATGCGGGCGATGATGTACGGCGGATGGATGTGGGGAAACGGCTGGGTTTGGATGGGCGTTGGGATGGTGTTGTTCTGGGTGGCAGTGGTCACCGCCGTTGTCTTTGCCATCCGCTACTTACTCGACTCGGGCCGCGCGAGCGGCGGCTCGCCTCGTTACGATCTGCCGCGCCCTGAGGACGTGCTCTCCGAACGGTTCGCTCAAGGCGAGATTGATGAAGACGAATACCGGCAGCGGGTTGCGCTGCTGCAGAAACGCCGATAACCACGATGGGCAGCTTGACGCGGCGGGCAGCGTTGGCCACGGTCGACACGTTGGGTGCAGGCGCTATAAGTCTGCAGAGCGTGCAGACGCTGTTGCGTCAGGCCAACAGCTCCCGGCGCCACCTCACCTTTACCCCAACGGGTGTGACCGCCGATGATCCCGCCCTCACCGACGTCATCCGCGCACGCGCGCCTGAAGTCACCGGGTTCGTGCAGCAGGCCGTGCCCGGATGATGGGCGGCTGCACGATGGATCCGGCGGCGGACGGATTGATGTGAGAAAGCCTGATTAAACGCTAGTCTCAGCTAACGAGGAGTTCATGGTGTCCAGCGTTGACATTGCCGTCCTGGTAGGCGCGGCCTTGGCGATCGCCGGGTTGGCGTGGTACTTCTTTGCCCCCCGCCGCGCCCACACGGCTGCGGTCAGCGACGGGGTACAACGAATCCAAGTAACGGTCCGGGGTGGTTACAGCCCCAGCGTCGTCGAAGTGCGCCAGGGCATTCCAGTGGAGATCGAATTCGACCGGCAGGAAACCGGGGATTGCAGCTCCCGGGTGGTTTTCCCCGATCTTCATTTGTCGGCGGCGCTGCCCGCGCACCAACGCACCGCCGTCACTTTTACTCCGCAACAAGCGGGTTCGTTCGGATTTGCCTGCGGCATGAACATGATCCACGGCACACTCGTCGTCACCCCCAACGGCCACGCCAGCGGATCCCCCGAACCTGAACAGCCCGACGCCGCCGCGGGTTACGCGCCAGCGAGCGGCGCCGGGCGGCGGCCGACGGCCGCGGACGTTGAAGCCTCCCAGGCCGAAGAACGGCATGCCGAGGTCGCCGGCCTGACTCGCCGGGTGGTGATCGGGGCGGTGCTCACCGCACCGGTGCTGTATGCGGTGATGGCTCAGCCGTTGGGCTCCCAGTGGGTGCCTGCCGTATTGCTCAACCAGTGGGTGCAGCTGGCATTGATCACCCCGGTGATGTTTTACGTGGGCTGGCCGATCCATCGCACCGGCTGGCTGGCATTGGCACATCGCAGCGCCGACATGAACACCCTCGTCACCTTGGGCACCCTCGCAGCCTACGGTTACAGCCTGCTGGTTATGGTCGCCTCCAGCGCCTTGCCGGCCGAAGCGCGCGACGTGTATTTCGAGGCCGTCGGCGTGATCCTGACGCTGATCATGCTGGGCCGGCTCTTGGAAGCCCGCGCCAAGGCGGGCACGGGTGAGGCCATCCGTGCCCTGCTCGGCTTGCAGGCTCGCACCGCCCGTGTCGTGCGTGACGGCGCCGAAACCGAGCTCCCGGTCGATGAGGTGATCGTGGGCGACGAGATCGTGATCCGGCCGGGCGAGAAAATCCCGGTCGACGCCACCGTCCTGTCCGGACAGTCCGCCGTCGACGAGTCCATGGTGACCGGCGAATCGATGCCGGTCACCAAACAAATCGGCGACACCGTCATCGGCGCAACCATTAACACCACCGGGGCGCTGCGGGTACGCGCGACGAAAGTCGGTTCCGACACCATGCTCGCCCAAATCGTCCGCATGGTCCAGCAGGCGCAGGCATCGCGAGCCCCGATCCAGCGCCTGGCCGACGCGATCTCCGCTTATTTTGTACCGGTCGTAATCGCCATCGCCATCGCCACTTTCGCGGTCTGGTTTGTCGCCGGACCCACACCCACGTTGACGCAGGCGCTGGTATCGGCCGTGGCGGTGCTGATCATCGCTTGCCCCTGCGCACTCGGGCTGGCCACCCCGCTGTCGATCATGGTCGGTACCGGCAAGGGTGCCCGCGCGGGCATACTCATCCGCTCGGCAGAAGCCCTGGAGACCGCGCACAAACTCGACACCGTGGTGCTGGACAAGACCGGCACCATCACAGCCGGCAAACCCGCCCTCACCGACGTCCGCGTCACGGGGACACTGCCGGAGAGCGAACTGCTCACGTTGGTTGCAGCTGCCGAAGCCGACAGCGAACACCCGGTCGCCGGTGCCGTGCTCGCGGGAGCTCGTGATCGCGGCATCATCGTTCCCGCCACGACGGCCTTCGACTCCATTACCGGCAAGGGGGTGCGTGCCACGGTCGCAGGCCATACCCTGCTCGTCGGCACCGCGACATTATTAGCCGAAAATGGCATCGCCTCAGCCGAACTCGACCACATCAGCGCCGATCTCGCGGCAGAAGGGAAGACCCCTCTGCTGGCCGCCGTCGACGGCCAGCCGGCCGGGGTGCTCGCCGTCGCCGATACCGTCAAGGACGATTCCATCGCAGCGATCGCCGCCTTGCGCAAGCTGGGTCTGCAGGTCGTGATGATCACCGGGGACAACGCCCGCACCGCCGCCGCGATCGCCCGCCAGGTCGGGGTCGAGCGGGTGCTGGCAGAAGTCCTACCCGAACACAAAGCCAGCGAGATCCGCCGTCTGCAGGCCGAGGGCCGCAGGGCCGGCATGGTTGGTGACGGCATCAACGATGCACCCGCCCTGGCCCAAGCTGATGTGGGACTGGCCATCGGGACAGGCACCGACGTGGCCATCGAAGCCGCCGACATCACCCTGATTTCGGGGTCACTGGCCGGCGTGGTCACTGCAATCCGGCTCTCCCGCGCCACTATGCGCAACATCCGACAGAACCTGTTCTTCGCACTGATCTACAACGCCATCGGCATCCCGCTCGCCGCAGGAGTTCTGTATCCGCTTCTGGGGCTGCGGCTTTCACCGATGATCGCCGCCGCCGCCATGGCCCTGTCCTCACTGTCCGTGGTCGGCAATGCCAACCGCCTGCGCCACTACCACATTGAGGCGCTGCCTCCGGCCGAACCGTCGACGATCGAACCCCAGGTAGAAACCGTTGCCGCCCATGCCGAATCAGTTGCCGGCTAACGGCGAGGAAGACGTCACATGCTCCGTGTCGGCAAGAGATAGCGTTGCACCCCGCATCCTTGGCTCGTGTCGGCGACCGCCACCGAACGTACGTTCGGCACGAGCTGCCACGCTCGCAAAAGAGCATATGTCATGTGCCCCTGCGGGGTACAGTGGCTGACGAGGCGACATTGGTGGCCAACCATACCCATGACCGCGCTTCAAAGTCGAGAACCACCCGATGACGGGCATGTTGGGGAGTCACGTGGGAGACACATATGGATATGGCGCGCACAAGGAAAGCTACGCCAAGCGACTGCGCCGAATCGAGGGTCAGATTCGCGGCATCGCGAAGATGATCGACGACGACAAGTACTGCATCGACATCCTCACCCAAATCAGTGCAGCCAGCAGTTCTTTGCGCTCCGTGGCGTTGAACCTGCTCGACGACCACCTGGACCACTGCGTAAGCCAGGCAATTGCCGGCGGAGGAACCGAGGCGGACGTGAAGCTGGCCGAAGCCTCGGCCGCTATCGCACGACTTGTTCGCTCCTGATCTGACAGGGCGCGGGCGACCCCTCAAGGCCAATCAGCCCCGGATGCCTGAATTGACGCAGATACCCTACCGGGGTATTGTATTGACCATGGACAAGACACAGATCTGCAACCGCAAATCCACCCGTTGCACATGCGGCGACTCCGCCTGCGCTCAGGCAGCCGGCTGCACCTGCGGTCGCCCCGATTGCAGATGCAACGACTGACCACCGCA